>JAUHXL010000220.1 GCA_030426945.1 bacterium | reverse complement strand
GAGCGTCACGAGCCCCCTCCCCTCAGCCCGCCGCCGCCACGCGGCTCGGTGATCGAAGCTTCGCCCTTCACGGCCGCAGGCACGCCACCTCCAGCCGCGCGGCCTGGAACTGCAGCGGCCCCGCCATGCCGACGAAGCCCGCGGCGATGCACGCTTGCTGGGCGGCGAGCTGGCAGAGGGGGCCGTCGCGGCCGTTGGTGCCGTCGCAGAACGGGATGTTGGCGGCGAGCTGGGCGTAGGTGAACCAGCGGCGCTCGAGGACGGCAGCGGGCAGGCAGACGATGCTGGCTTGGTTCATCGAGTGCTCGACGGGACCGAAGCCCGCGGCGTGCCCGCGGTCGGTGCACCAGGTGTCGATGGCGGCGGAGCAGTGGCGGTCGATGGCGCCCGACTCGACGCACTGGGGCTGGATGGCGGCGAGCTGGGCGTAGGGCACCGTCTCGCGGGCCGAGGCGCGCACGCAGACGATGTCGGCGGCGCCGTCGTCCGGGCCGAGCGCCAGCGGGCCCAGCCCCGAGCCGGGGCAGCGCGTGCGGCACAGGCGGTCCGCGGCGGAGTAGCAGTGGTCGCCGAAGAACTGCGTGGACATGTCGCAGTCGGGGTGGTGGGTGGACAGCTCGGCGTAGGTGGTGTGCACCAGCTCGGCGCGGAAGCCCTCGTCGACGACGCCGTCGCAGTCTTCGTCGACGCGCTCGCCGATGTTGCAGGCCTCGACGCCGGGCTCGGTGGCGCCGAGACAATCGCTCCACTGGCCCGCGGCGCAGGCCTGGGTGCCGCCGGTGCACGCGCCCACGGCCCGGCCGCAGGCGCGCGACGTGCCGTTGACGCACTCGCAGCCCTCGTCGACCTGCCCGTCGCAGTCCTCGTCCAGCGTGCCCTCACAGGTCTCGTCGCCGGGGCCCGTCGCGCCCTCGCACGCGCCCCAGCGGCCGCCGGCGCAGCGCTCCTCGCCGGCCGTGCAGGTGCCCGTGTCCTCGCCGCAGGCGCGGGCGTCGTCGTTGACGCACTGGCAGCCCTCGTCGACCTGCCCGTCGCAGTCCTCGTCGAGGACGCCCTCGCAGATCTCGGCGCCGGGGCCCGTTGCGCCCTCGCACGCGCCCCACCGGCCGGCGGCGCAGCGCTCTTCGCCGGCCGCGCAGGCGCCGGTGTCGTCGCCGCAGGGGCGGGTGGCGCCATTCACGCACTGGCACCCCTCGTCCGCCTGCCCGTCACAGTCCTCGTCGTTGTCGCCGTCGCAGATCTCGCCGCCGGGCTGCACGCCGCCGCTGCACGCGCCCCAGTTGCCGCCCGTACAGCGCTGCTCGCCCTCGCGGCAGGCGCCGACGGCGTTGCCGCACGCGCGGGTGGCGCCGTCGACGCAGGCGCAGCCCTCGTCGACCGCGCCGTCGCAGTCCTCGTCGGCCATGCCCTCGCAGGCTTCGGCGCGGGGCTGCACCACGCCGACGCAGACGTCCCAGCCGCCGCCGACGCAGCGCTGCTCGCCCTGCCGGCAGGCCCCGACGGCGCTGCCACAGGGCTGGGTGGCGCCGTCCACGCAGTCGCAGCCCTCGTCGATCTGCCCATCGCAGTCCTCGTCACGGCCGCCGTCGCAGACCTCGGCGCGCGCCTCGACGGCGCCCTCGCAAGCCGCCCAGCCGCCGCCGACGCACCGCTGCTCCCCCGCTCGGCAAGCGCCCACCCCACCGCCGCAGGCCCGCACGAGGCCCTCGTCGACCTGCCCGTCGCAGTCCTCGTCGCGGCCGTCGCAGCTCTCGGCGCCGGGCCCGGCGGCGCCCTCGCACGTGCCGGTCCAGCCGCCGCCGACGCAGCGCTCGACGCCCGGCGTGCACTCACCCACCTGCGTCCCACAGGGGCGCTCGACCCCCTCGTCGGTGCCACCGTCGCAGTCGTCGTCGACGCCGTCGCAGGCCTCGGGCTGCGGGCCGATGGCGCCCTCGCAGGGGCCCCAGGTCTGCCCCACGCAGGCCTGCGTGCCGGGCGCGCAGCGGCCGCGCTCGACGCCGCAGGGGCGCTCGGCGCCGGCCGCGCAGGCGCAGCCCTCGTCGACCGTGCCGTCGCAGTCCTCGTCCTCGCCGGCCGCGTCGCAGGCCTCGGCCTCGGCGCCGGGCGCGCCGACCGCGTCGCAGTCGAACCAGGTGCCGTCGGTGCACTGCTCGCGCCCCGGGCGGCACGCGCCGACCGCCACGCCGCACGCCCGCACGAGGCCCTCGTCGATCACGCCGTCGCAGTCATCGTCGGCGCCGTCGCAGCGCTCGACGCCGCCGCCGCCCGCCGGGCACGCGGCCCAGGCGCCCTCCACGCAGGCCTGCACGCGCACGGGGCAGCCGGGCAGCGGATCGCCGCAGGGGCGCTCGAGGTCCTCGTCGGCCTCGCCGTCGCAGTCCTGATCGAGGCCGTCGCAGATCTCGGGCCCGCAGGCGCCGGCCGCGTCCGCGACGGCAGCGTCGGCGGGCGCCGGCAGCGCGTCGGGGGCGGCGTCGGTCGCTGACGGGCCGCCGTCCACGCCGACCTGCTGAACGACGGTCTCGACCTGGGCGCAGGCGGCGAGCGCGAGGGCGAGGGCGAGGAGGGCCGGTGCAGGGCGTCGGGCGCGGCGCATCGCGCCACCATAGCGCAGCGCGCCCGGTCGGGCGACGGCGGGGGCGCGCCGATCTTGACGCCAGGCCGCCGGACTGCGGTACGCTCGCCGCGTTCTGCCCTCGACGAGGCACGGTGACTGCGCCCACCACCCCAGCCGATCCCCTCCTCGGGACCTGCATCGCGGGCAAATACGATGTCGTGCGGCTGCTGGGCGAGGGCGGCTTCGGGGCCGTGTACGTGGCGATTCAGCGCCCGGTCGGGCGCGAGGTGGCGCTCAAGACCATCCGCACCCAGCACGCCGGCAACACGGAGCTCCGCCAGCGCTTCTATCGCGAAGCGCGCGTGGTGGCGTCGCTGACCCACGAGGCCACGGTCACCCTGTTCGACTATGGCGAGACCGAGGACGGCCTCCTCTACATGGTGCTGGAGCTGGTGCGGGGGCGGCCCCTGTCGGTGGTGCTGCGCGAGCAGCGGCCCGTCCCGCCCGAGCGCGCCGCGCGGCTGATGCTGCCCGTGCTGGCGGCCTTGTCGGAGGCCCACGCGGCCGGCCTGGTGCACCGCGACCTGAAGCCCGACAACGTCATGGTGCTGACCGACACCTTCGGGCAGGAGAAGGTGAAGGTGCTCGACTTCGGCATCGCCAAGGTGCTGGAGAGCGACGTCGACAGCCTGAACACTCGCACCGGCATGGTGCTGGGCACGCCCGCGTACATGTCGCCCGAGCAGGCCTTCGGGCGGGGCGTCGGGCCGCCTTCGGATCTGTACGCCGTGGGCGTGATGCTCTACGAGATGCTGGCCGGCGTGCTGCCCTTCCGCGCGCCTTCGGCCTTCGAGATCCTCACCCAGCACACCACCGCGCCGGTGCCGCCGCTGCCCACCGAGCGCGACGTGCCGCCGGCGTTGGCGGCGCTGGTGTACCGCACGCTGGCCAAGACGCCCGAGTCCCGCTGGCCGGACGCGCGGGCGATGGCGATGGCCCTCGACGCGGCCAGCGGTGGCCGCCCCAGCCTCTCCGGCCACGGGCCGCCGCCGGGCGACGAGACGCTGCCGCTCGGGCCGACCGAGGCGTTGCCGTCGGCGCCCCAGTCGTTGCCGCAGCCCGCGCAGCCCGCGCAGCCGACGACCGATCTCACCGGCGAGCGCGTCTCGATCATGCGACCGCCCGCGCCCGCCTGGCGCAGCGCCGCGGTGGCGGCGGCGGGGCTGGCGCTGGGGTTGGGCGGTGTGCTGTGGCTGGTGGACGGGGGGACCGGCACGCCGCCCCCCGACGCCAGCGCGGCGGGGGCGCCCGTGGTCGTGGCCCCGCCGGTCCAGGACGCCGCGCCGCCCGCGGCCGACGCCCAGGCCCCGGACGCGGCGACGGCCGACGCCCCCCCGCCGGACGCCGCCCCGCCGGACGCCGCCCCGCCGGACGCCGCCCCGCCGACCGATCCCATCGCGCGCGCGGCCCAGGCGGCGGCCGCGGGGGAAGACGAAGCGGCGCGCGCGCTGCTCGAGGGCGCCGTCGCCGGCAAGGGCGCCTGGGCCACCCGCCAGGCCGCCCGCAAGGCGCCGGCGCTGCGCGAGCTGGCCAAGCGGGACCCAGCGGTGCACGGGATGCTGTATCCCTCGCGCAGTCGCGCCGCCAAGCCGGCCCCGCCGCCCAAGCCCGCGCCGTCGAAGCGCATCCGGCGCCTATGAGCCCGTCGCGCATCGCCTCGATCCTCGCCTTGGCCCTCGCCCTCGGGTGGGCGCCGGGCGCCGCGGTCGCCCAGGACGCCGACCTCGAGCGGGCGCGGCTGTACGTCGAGCTGGCCATCCGCCACTTCGAAGCCGGCGACTACGACGAGGCGCTGACGGCCTTCCGCAAGGCCGAGCCGCAGGCCGAGGCCCTGGGGGATCCCGCCGGCCTGCGGTACAACATCGCGCGCTGCCTCGAGGAGATGGGGCGCGACGCCGAGGCCCACGCGGCCTTCCAGGCCTACCTCGAGCTGCCGGATCGCCCCGAGCTGCGCGAGGCCGCCAAGGAGAAGATGGCCGCCCTGGGCCGGCGCCTGTGGGGCCAGCTCGCGGTGCAGTGCGACGCCGCCGGCGTGCGGCTGTCGGCGCCGGCGCTGACCCCCACCGAGGCGGACTGCCCGCATCGCTGGCTCAAGGTGCCGCCGGGCGACTACGAGATCGAGGGGGCGTCACCGGATGGCGCCGTGGGACGCGCCCGCGTGACGGTCGAGGCGGGCGTGGCGCTGAGCGCGACGGTCAACCTGCCGGGGCTGTTGACGGTCGCCGGGCCGGACGGCGCCACGCTGACGGTGGACGAGGCGCCGCAGGGCGCGCTGCCCCTGCCGCCGCTGGAGCTGAGCGTGGGCGCCCACACCGTGACGCTGACCGCCGCGGACGGGCGCACGACCACCGAGACGGTCGCGGTGAAGGCCGGCAAGGCGACGACGCTGACGATGGCCCTCGAGCCCCCGCCCGCCGAGCCCCCGCCCGCCGAGCCCCCGCCCGCCGAGCCCCCGCCCGCCGAGCCCCCGCCCGCCGAGCCCCCGCCCGCCGAGCCCCCGCCCGCCGAGCCCGCGGCGGCGGCGCGGGTCGAGCCGGCCCAACCGCGCCTCGACCGCGGCCACGTCGATCTCACCGTGGGCAGCGGCGCGGCGTTCTACGACGGCGAGTCCTACCGCCAGCACGTGAACCTCGGCTTCGGCCTCGCCTTCGGGTTGGGCCCCATCGAGCTGGGGATCGAGACGCAGGTGCTGGTCGAGTCGCCGCTGGCCGTGGCCATGCGGCCCGAGCTGCGCCTGCCGCTGGGCGTCGCCTTCCTGCGCGCCGGCGCCAACCTGATGGTGGTGCCCAGCACCGTCTTCGGCGCCCTGCTCGGGGCGGGCGTGCAGGTGCCGCTGAGCTCTCGGCTGGCCCTGCATCTGGGCGTGGACGGGACGCTCTGGCCGACGGCCAGCGTCTCGCAGATCGAGGGCCGGACCGGCCTGGCCGTGAGGTTCTGACGTGCGCGCGCGATGGGGGCTGAGCCCGTTCCTGCTGCTGGTGATCGGCTGCTCGGAAGAGGACGTCGGCAAGGTGCTCGAGGCGCAGACCGGGCAGCGCCCGCCGATCACCGTCGTGGTGCTGACCGACGCCGGTCCGATCCTCGACGCCGCGCCCCCCTCGACGTGCGTGCCGCGGGGCACGACCGAGACTTGCAACGGGGTCGACGACGACTGCGACGGGCGGACGGACGAGGACGCGGTCGAGGTCGGCCAGGCCTGCGGCAGCGCGGTCGGCGAGTGCGCGCAGGGCACCTTCAACTGCGTGCGCGGCGCCCTGAGCTGCCGCGGCGCCGTCGAGCCGCGGCCCGAGACCTGCGCCCCGCTGGACCTGGACTGCGACGGCGAGGTCGGTGAGGGCCGGCCCGAGCTCGGCGGCTGCCTCGACGACGGCGCCGACTGCGAGACCAGCGAGCGCTGCCGCAGCGGGGAGTGCCTCGACGATCTGAACGACCGCTACTGCAGCCGCCCCTGCGAGCAGGACGCCGACTGCGGCGGCCTCCGCTGCGCCGAGACGCCCAGCACCTTCGGCACGGGCAGCCAGCGCTGCCTGCGGCTGCGCACGGCGTGCGACGGCACAGGCGACTGCGAAGGTGGCCAGGTGTGCCAGCGGGTGCCGCGGTCGGACGCCGACGATCAGGAGTGCCGGCGCCCCCCCCCCGACGCCCTGCCCGGCGGCTCGCCGTGCGACGCCAACGAAGAGTGCGCCAGCCGCGGCTGCGGCTTCGATCCCCCGTACTGCGTCGACACGTGCGCCGGCGAGGCCGACTGCAGCGAGGGCACCACCTGCATCCGCTTCGACACCGCCGACGACGAACAACGCGGGCGCTGCGTGCGCACCTGCGGCGAGCGCGACGCGGAGTGCGCCCCGAACACGGCCTGCCACCACGGGGCCCCCTTCGAGCGCGACGCCGCCGAGGTCACCTTCCGCGGCTGGTGCCGAGCCTATCCCCCGGACGCGCGTCCTGTCGGCCAGCGGTGCACCGGAAACGAGCAGTGCCAGTCGTTGTGGTGTGTCGACGACCTCTGCACGAAGGGCTGCGCGGCAGATCTGGACTGCACGAACGGTACGCTGTGTCGGGGCGAGCGCCGGATCGATCTCGGTAACGGCGTGATCGGCATCATCCGGCTGTGCGAGCCGCCGTGACCCGGATGGCCACCGCTCAGAGAGTCGGCGCGTGCGCGCCCTCCTCGTGATCGCCGCGCTGCTCGCCGGCTGCAGCCTCTTCATCGACCTGGCCGACGACCGGCCCTCCGCCGACGCCGGGGCCGCCGACGCGGAGGCCTCCGACGTCGGGACCACGGAGGACGGCGGCCCGGCCGACCGGGGCCCCGCGGACGCCACGCAGCGGCCCGATGCCCGCGCCGACGCGGCCCCCGGCTGTGAGGCGGCGCGCGCCGAGCGCTGCGACGGGCTCGACCAGGACTGCGACGGGCGGATCGACGAGGACACCGACGAACGCTGCTACGACGGCCCCGCCGCCACGGCCGGCGTCGGCCCGTGCCGCGCGGGCGCGCGGGCCTGCGCGGCGGAGCTCGGCAGCGGGGCGCCGGCGTTCGGTCCCTGCGAGGGGGCGGTGCTGCCGGCGGCCGAGCGCTGCAACGCGATCGACGACGACTGCGATGGACGGGTGGACGCGGACGCCGACGGGCCGGTGCAGCAGGCCTGCTATCCCTTCGACCAGGGCGAGCCCGGCGTCGGACTGTGCGAGGCCGGGCGGTCGACGTGCTCGGCGGGCGCCTTCGGGCCGTGCAACGGCGCCCAGGGGCCGCGCGCGGAGCTGCCGAACACCATCGACGACGACTGCGACGGTCAGGTGGACGAGGGTTCCTGAAACGGGTTGGGGTCGACGTACCAGGGGACGCCGAGGCGATCATTGCGCTCGAGCTCGGCGATCACCTGCGCGCCCAGCAGCACGATCCCCGCGGCCAGCTCCATGGCCAGCAGCACGACGATGGCGGTGGCGAACGAGCCGTACAGCGCGTCGACCATCGACAGGTGGGTGAAGTACCAGGCCATCAGCTCGCGCGCTCCCTCCCAGAGGACCGCCGCGACGAAGCCGCCGATGAGGGCGCGCCAGCGATCGACCTTGATGGGCGGCAGCACCAGGTACGCCGCCGAGAACAGCGCCACCAGGCCGACGAAGCCGAGGACGCGAAGGAAGGCGTCGCCCACCCACAGGGTGAGGGCGCTGAGGGCGAGCAGCGCGACGCCCAGGGCGATGAGGAACAGGTAGGGCAAGAGGGCGCTCATCAGGAACGAGCGGTTGCGGGTGCGCTCGCGGTGGAACACGAGATCGAGGGCGGCCTCGAGCATGCGGAAGGCCAGCGAGCTGAAGAACAGCAGGAAGACGAGGCTGAAGCCGCTGAGCAGCTCGCGCTGGTCGAGCAAGGTGCGCACCACCCTCATCAACGTCTCGGTGCGGCCCGGGACCAGCAGCTGAATCTCGGCCTCGGCCACCGCCAACACGCGCTGCTCGTCGAAGAAGAAGCCGACGCCGGCCAACACCAGCGCCGCCAGCGGCACCAGCGAGAGCAGGGCGTTGTAGCCGACGCCGCCGGCCAGCAGCAGGCCCTTGTTCTTGCCGAAGAAGTCACCCAGCACGCGCCAGACGAAGCGCGCCAGGCGGCGGATGAGCGATTCGTCGTGTTGATCCGACAACGTCGTGCCTCCCTTGGAGCCGGTTGCACATTCGGGGCACTTCGCGATGCACGCCCCCGAGAGCTCGGCTCGGCGTTGCGAAAGCAAGGCGACATCTTCGGATATCGGCATGCTTTGGCGCCTTGATCCGAGCTCTCGGTGACGCACCCCGCGCGACCCCCCTATGCGCAACAGGCTCCTTGGGCGGCGGCGACGGTCGCTCGCCCCACCGTGGCCGCCGCCGTCCCACAATGTCCCACCGGACGCGCGCGGCGTCGCCCGATGCGGGCCGGCACGCGCCTCGCACCGCCCAGGGGTCCGACGCATGCACGAACGACGCCGATGCCGAGAGGAGCCCCCGATGAAACCGACGAACGCCCCATGCCTCACTGCGGGCCTTGCCCTGACGCTGCTGGCCTGCGGCGGCGCCCGCGACGCGGGCATCGACAACCGGTCGCTGTCCGAGATGCGGCCGCCCGCCGAGGCCAGCGAGCCGTCCCCCGAGGCCAGCCAGGCGCCCCCCGAGACGGCCCCCGGTGGCGGGCCCGACGACGCGGTGCTGACCGTCGCGGCGTTCCAGATCGACCCGACCTTCGGCGAGCGGTGTGGCCCCGAGGCGCTGCCCTCGCCGATGTTCCCCTACGACTCGGCGAACCCCACCCCCGAGGCCGAGGCGCGGCTGGAGCAGCTCGCGCGGTGCCTGACCGAGGGCCCGCTGGCCGGCGCCCGCGTGCAGCTGATCGGCCGCGCCGATCCGCTGGGCGACGGCGCGTACAACATGCAGCTCGGGCGCGCTCGCGCGCGCTCGGTGGCGTCTCTGCTGATCGAGCGCGGCGTCGCTCCCGAGCGCGTCGACGTCCTGTCGCGCGGCGAGCGCGCGTCGAGCGGCCGCCCCGCCGAGTGGCCCACAGACCGCCGCGTGGACGTGCACGTGCTGCTGGAGGATCGCGATGCATGACGAGAACCAACGCTGGGGCCGGCTGCACCTGCCGAGGCCGAGGCACACCCTCGTGGGCTTTGTGTTGGGGCTGGCCGTCCTGCTCGCCTGGATGGCCTGGACCGGCCACATCTTCGACTGACCGGCGACCCCGCGTATCACACCGCCGGCGCCGATCCCGACACGCCCGGTCGAGGCTCACATTTTGATCGACGCCCGCCGATCCCCGATGCGCCGGGCCGCGCGCCGGTTTAGCATGCCGCGCATGCACGCATGGTCACCCCCCGACGACGCCGCCACGGCCGCCGCGCGCAGCCCGCGCGAGGCCGCCCCCGCCGACCAGTTTCGCCGCGCCGTGGAGGCCATCGCCGCCCGCCACGACCTCGCGCGGCCCGACGAGGCGATGTTCCCGTCGGGCAGCGACGTGGTGTGGGGCGCCGGCCCCGCGGTGATCAAGCTCACCGCGCCGGCCTTCGGCGCCGAGCTGGCCACCGAGGCCGCCGTGCTGCGGCACGTGGAGGATCGCCTGCCCTTCGCGACGCCCGAGGTGCTGGCCGAGGGTGAGCTGTCCGGCTGGCCCTACCTGGTGATGTCGCGGCTGACGGCCGGGCAGCCGGTGAGCGTCGTCTGGCCCGAGCTGAACGAC
Organism: bacterium; assembly: GCA_030426945.1. Taxonomy (GTDB): domain Bacteria; phylum Myxococcota_A; class Bradymonadia; order UBA7976; family UBA1532; genus JACKDN01. The sequence goes on along the minus strand of JAUHXL010000220.1, from coordinate 987 downwards.
GACGGGCGGCGCGGCGTCGCCGCGGCCATCGGGCGGGCGGCCGCGGCGCTGCACGCGCTGCCCACGCCGCGCCTGCCCGACACGCCGTGGATGGACTTCGCCGAGGCGCTGCGCGGCGACGCGCCCACGCGCATGGCCGCGCGCGGCGTGCACCCGAGCTGGATCGAGGCGCTGCCCGCGCGCCTCGCGCCGCTGGACCTGCGGCCGCGCCGACCGGTGCTGCTGCACACCGAGCTGCTGGCCGAGCACGTGCGCGTGGCGCCCGACGCCGAGCTGGGTTGGCAGGTGGTCGGGATGCTCGACTTCGCCGACGCGCGGGTGGGCCACCCGGACTACGAGTGGGCCGGCGCCATCGAGTTCATCTTCCGCGGCGCGCCCGGCTGCCTGCGCGCGTGCCTCGAGGCCTACGGCGAGGCCGATCCCGGGCCGGAGCGCGCTGCGGCGCTGTGCGCGTGGGGGCCGCTGCACCGGTTCGGAGACTTGGGGCGCGCCGCGGCGGCGGTCGAGGCGGAGCCCGGTGATTGGGACGGGCTGATCGCGCGGCTGTACGACCTGAAGCCCTGATGGGTCGAACCGACCGGCGGGGTGAGGTGGCTCACGCTCGCGTCGTCGGCAGCGCCACCACGGCGGTGGCGCTGCGATGCACGCTCGTCACGATCCCTCCGACCGCGGAGCACGAGGCCGCGGGTCACGCGTCGTCGCCCAGCACCTCGTCGAGGGACGACGCGGTCGCGGCGCGGCGAAGCCACGCGTCGAGCTGATCCAGGTCCGTACAGGCGTCGATGCGCCCGGCCTGCGCCGCGTCGGCCCGAAGGCCGCGCGCGTCGAGCACCGACCACAACGAGCGGAGCCGACCGGTACGCTCGCCCTGCTGCTCGCCGCGCTCGATGCCCTGCTCGATGCCCTGCTCGATGCCCTGCTCGATGCCCTTCTCCATGCCCTCGTCGAAGTTCTCCGCCAGCAGCTTGCCGTAGTACTCGCGGGCGA
>JAUHXL010000767.1 GCA_030426945.1 bacterium | reverse complement strand
GACTCGAGCTGGTTGGCGAGGTTGTCGAGGCCCTTGTCGAACTCGTGGTTGCCGATGACGACGGCGTCGGCGCCGAGCCGCGACAGGGCCCGGATCTCGACCTCGCCGTTGAAGGCGTTGAAGATCGGGGCGCCCTGGAAGCAGTCGCCGCTGTCGAGCCACACCACGTTCTCGCTGCGCGCCCGCTCCCGCTTGATGAGCGTCGCGATGCGCGCGAGGCCGCCGATCTGCACGAGGGGATCCCGCGTGGCCAGGATGGGCGACTCGGGCGCGTAGCTCTGGATCAACCGGCGGTCGGTCGCCGCCAGCTGCAGATCGTAGGGCAGCAGGCGCGAGTGCCAGTCCGAGGTGTGCAGGAAGGTCAGCTGCACCGGCTTCTGGGCCGGCGGGCGCGGCGCGCCCTCCTGCGTCTCGAGGCAGCCGGCCAGCGTCGCGAGGGCGATCACCAGCGGCAGCAGCGGACGCGGCAGCAGCCGACGGGGCGGCAGGGACGCGCAATGGCGGGGGGAGGCTGTCACGGCGCGCGCATGATACGCGGCCAGGCCGAGATTTCAACGCGTTCGTCGGCAGGGGTCTCCGCTGCGTCACGGGCGTGGTGAGGCCGGGCGCAGGGCCCTCGACCCGGCGACCGCGCTTCCACTAGACTCCCGCCCCCGTGAAACCCTTCCTCGAAATGGCCGAGCGCGGCGGGCTGCTGTTCGACGGCGCGATGGGGTCGCTGCTCTACGAGCGCGGCGTCTTCCTCACGCACTGCTTCGAGCAGGTGTCGGTGACCCAGCCGGACCTCGTGCGGCGCATCCACGAGGAGTACCTGCAGGCCGGCGCGCGGGTGTTGATGACCAACACCTTCGGGGCCAACCGCCTGCGCCTCGAGAAGCACGGGCTGGGCGATCAGCTGGCCGCCATCAACCGGGCGTCGGTGCTGCTGGCGCGGGAGGTGGCCGGCGGTCGGGCCTACGTCGCCGGCAGCGTCGGTCCGACCGGCCTGCCGCTGAGCGGCCTGGCGGGCGTCGACGGGGAGCGCGCCGAGGAGGCGCTCGGCGAGCACCTCGACGCGGTGATCGCCGCCGGCGTCGACGTCGTGTGCCTCGAGACCTTCGAGGTGCTCGCCGAGCTCGAGCTGGCGATCCGGCTCGCGCGCGACCGCACCGACGTGCCCATCGTGGCGTCGCTGATCTTCGGGGCGGACGGCAAGAGCGCCGGCGGCCTGACGCCCGAGCAGGTGGGGCGGCGCCTGGTGGCGGCGGGCGCCGACGTCATCGGCGCCAACTGCGGCGGCGGGCCGGACCTGCTGTACCGCGTCGCGACGCCCATGGTGCCGCTCGGCAAGCCGGTCATCGCGATGGCCAACGCGGGCCGGCCCGAGGTGGTCGAGGGGCGCACGATCTACGTCGCGAACCCCGAGTACTTCGGGGTGTTTGCGCGTCGTTTGTTGAAAGCCGGCGTGAAGGTCATCGGGGGCTGCTGCGGCACCAACCCGGACCACATCCGCCGCATGGCCAACGCGGCGCGCATGCTGGCGGTGGACGAGGGCACGCCGGCGCCGCGCATCGAGGCGGCCTCGGCGCCGCCCGCCGCGCCGGTCAGCGAGCCGCGCGACGCGCTGACCGAGCGCAGCGCGTTCGGCGCGGCGCTGGCGGCCGGCCGCTTCGTCAGCAGCGTCGAGCTGAACCCGCCGACCGGCTTCGATCTCGCGAAGCGCGTGCGCGCGGCGGAGGCGCTGCGCGACGCGGGCGTCACCACCATCAACATCGCCGACGGCCCGCGCGCCAGCCTGCGGATGGGCAACGTGGCGATGGCGGTGAAGGTGGGCGAGGCGACCGGGCTGTCGCCGCTGGTCCACGTCTGCTGCCGGGACCGGAACTTCCTCGGCCTGCAGGCGCACCTGCTGGGCATGCACGTGCTGGGGCTGCGCAACCTGGTGATCATCACGGGCGATCCGCCCAAGATGGGGCCGTACCCGCACGCCACCGCGGTGTACGACGTCGACAGCATCGGCCTGCTGAACGTGGTGACCGGCTTCAACCACGGGGTCGATCCGTCGGGCAAGGCGATGCCCGAGAAGACGGCCTTCGTGTGCGCCACCGGCGCGGAGCCGGCGGCCATCGACTACGACCGGGAGCTGCGACG
>JAUHXL010000219.1 GCA_030426945.1 bacterium | reverse complement strand
CCTGCCCGTCGTAGTCACCGCGCTCGAAGGCCAGCGGCGCCCGGAGGAGCTCGACCTCGGCCGCCGCCCGATCCGCGCCGATGGCCTCGTACAGCGCGGCGGCCCGGGTGGCGTGTCGCTCCGCCTCATCGACCTGCCCGCGATCCAGGGCGGCCAGGATCAGCAGGTGGGCGGCCTCGGCCTGCACCCGCGCGTCCCGCGGCGCGCTCAGGCGCGCCTCCTCGGCCAGGGCCACCGCGTCGCCCGGCCGCCCCCACCGGCGGGCCTGGTGACCATGGCGCAGCAAGCAGCGCGCCGCGGCTCCCGGCCGGTCGACCGCCCGCCACGCCTCGGTGGCCCGCTCGAAGGCGGCCACCGCCGCCACCGCCTCCCCCGCGCCAGCGAGGGCCTCGGCCAACGCCGCGTCCGCCTCGGCCGCCAGATCCGGCCTCTCGGCGCGCCGCGCCAGCCGCGCCGCGTGCTCGGCCGCGCGGCGGGCCCGTCGCCAGCGCCCCTCGCGGAGCGCGCCCTGCGCGGCGAGCACGCCGGCCTCGGCCTCGATGTCGGGCCACCCGTAGGCCTGCGCGGCGCGCTCGGCGTCGGCCGCCGCGCGCGCCGCCCGCCTCGCCTCGCCTCGCGCCGCCGCTACGCGCGCGGCCAACACGTGGCCGATGCCCCGGTGGCGGTCGTGGGTGGGCAGGCTCGCCGCCTCGACCGCCGCCGCGCGCGCGTCGAGCGTGTCGGCGGCCGCCAGGGTGGCGCCGCGCGCCAGGTGTCGCCGCACGGCGCGCGCCAGCAGGGCCAGCGCGGCGTCCGGCGCCCCCGCCCGCACCCGCGCGGCGGCCTGCCGCGCCGGCGCGGCCCCAGCGCGGGCCAGCGCGTCCGCCGCCGCCGCGTGCACGGCGGGCGGCGGCGCGCCGTCGACGCCGGGCGCGAGGCGCACGCCGCCGGCGACCGGCCGCAGGTGACCGGCGACGGCCAGCTCGAGGATCACCGCCTCGGGATCCGCGAGGCCGATGGCGGCGGCCAGCTGCGCCCAGACGGCGTCCTCGACCCCCGGCCCCACCGCGGTCAGCGCGGCGGCCGGCCCGTCCAGCCAGATCCGGGCGGGCGGATCGACGACCCCCCGGCCCATCCGCGCGCGCGGGTGCGCGCGCAGCGGCGACGCGGCCGCGGCGAGGGCCAGACGATCGGTGGGGATCGGCCCCTCCAGGACGGCGAGCACAGGGCGCTCGGTCAGCCCGAGCACCCGCCGCGCGAGCCCCAGGCCCGACGCCGTCCGCGTGCCCGACTCGAGCGCGAGCAGGACCGGGCGGTCGCGCGCCAGGCGCCCCAGCAGCCGCAGCAGGGCCGCGTCGTGCAGGTCGTCGCCGCCGTCGCCGGTGAGCGCCTCGCACAGGGGGCCCACGTCGGCGGTGTGAGGCGGCAGCCCGCGGGCCTCGAGGGCGGCGGGCAGGCGCCGGGCGAGGGCGTCGGCCGACAGTCCCGCCACGCCGAGCAGCGCCGCCACCGCCGCGGCGAGGCCCATCCCGGCGCCCCCGACGTCGGTGCACCGCACGGCGACGACCGTGGCCGCGCCGGCCCGGTCGACGGCCGCCGCGAAGCGCGCCAGCGAGGGTCCCTCGAGCCACAGGAGCGCGCTGGTGCGCGCCTCGGCCACCGCGCGCAGAGCCTCACCGCCGAGCCCCTCGAAGGCGTCGCCCGCGGCCGGCGGATCCGCGTCGGCGTCGTCGAGCGTGTCGAGCGTGTCGAGCGCGGCGGCCACCTCGGCGGCGCGGCCCGGCCGCTCGGCGGGCGCCCGCGCGAGCAGGCCCCGCAGCCAGACCTCGAAGCCGTCGGGCACGGCGAAGCGTGGGGTGAACGCGGGCAGCGGATCCTGCCGCATCGCGCGCAGTCGCGCCCACGGCGTCGCCCCTTCGAAGGGGTCGACGCCGGTGCTCCAGCGCCACGCGAGGGCGCCGAGCGCGAAGAGATCGGTCCACGGACCCTGCGCGACCGGATCCGGATCCCCCTGCTCCGGGGCCCTGAAGCGCGGCGCCGCCGTCGGGCGGGTGGGATCGTCGTCCCCGGGCTCGAGCGCGCCCACCTCGATCGGGGGCAGCGCCAGGCGCAGGGCCCCAGCGGCGTCCACCGCCACGGCCTCCGGGGTGAGGGCGCCGTGCAGCGCGCCGACCGCGTGGGCCGCGGCGAGGGCATCCAGGATCGTGACGAGCCGGGCGCGCAGGGTCGCGAAGTCGTCGACCGCCGCCGCCGCCGCCACGGCGTCCACCGGCAGCACCCACCAGGGCCGGTCGCCGGCTGGATCGGCCAGGACGCCCCAGGCGAGGATCCGTTGCCACGCCGGGTGCTGCACGGCGGCGAGGGCCTGGGTGCGGGCGATGAACGCGCGGCGCGCCGACTGATCCAGGGGCCCCACGCAGGCCGGAAAGAGGGCCACGGCCGGGGCGCCGTCGGCGGCCGCCGCGGGCACGCGGAGCGCGGACGCGTCGGCGGGGCGGTGAGCGACGCGGAAGGTGCCGAGGACGATGGGCATGGCCGCATGATGGGGCAGCGGGCCCGCGGGCGGAAGCCCCCGGGACGCGGCGCCGACCTCCGCCGGCCATCTCGACCCAGCGGGGCGCCGGTCCGCGCGCCGAGCGAAGCCCCCTGGCCGCGCGCCTGGGGGGCCCGTCGAGGGGGCCGACCGCGGCGCGGGCGCCGCAGCCGGACGACGGGCTGCGCAGCAGGCGCGCATCCGGGGACACCCCGCTCAGCTGCCGCGCAGGCCCTCCTGCCAGGGGGAGCGGGCGTCTGCGTCGCTCAGCCAGCGGAGCACCGCGACGCTCTCGGCGTACTCCAGCTCGGCGAGCCGGGCGATGTTGGGGTGCAGGCCGGCGACGTCGTGGCCCTCCCAGATGAAGCCCGGGACGCCGGCCGCGCGGGCGCCCTGCCCCCGCATGCGCGTCTTGTCGCGGCAGTACCACAGCCGGTGCGCGACCATGCCGCAGGCCTGCCCGTAGTCTGCGCGCGGCTCGAGGGCCGCGGGCAGCGCGACCCGGTCGAGCCCCACCGCCCAACAGAGCCAGCACAGCGCCGCCCAGTCGCCGCGGGCCCACCGCAGCAACGTCGGCGGCGCCGTGTCGTCGTCGAGGGTCTCGTCCACGTCGACGACGTCCGGATCGTCCGGATCGTCCGGATCCGCGACCTCGAAAGACCAGCGGCGCAGCTCGACGGGGCCGTCGGGCAGCAGGTGGGCCACGTCGGGCACCATGCCTCGGGCCTCGTCGCCCATCACGTCCAGCAGCCGGGCGCGCACGAGGGCCAAGCGCGTCGCGTAGCGCGCGGCGACGTCGCGGACCGCGTCGAGGGGCTGAGCCGGCGCCGACGGCAGGTTCTCGAGGGGGCTCTCGGGCGCCTCGCGCATGGGCCAGAAGTCGAAGGTGGGGAAGAGCCCCCTCAGGTAGGTGGCCAGGAAGTCGGCGTTCTCGGGCTCGACCGGCCGCAGCGTCTCGATGGCGGCCTCGGCGCCGGCCGCGTCACCCAGGCTCATCTGCACCAAGGACAGGGTGAAGGCATAGGTCGCGCGCTCGGGCGCGCGCAGCATCGCGGCGTGCACCAGATCGAGGGCGGCGCGGCTGCGCTCGTCCTGATCGAGCTTGACGCCGAGCGCGCGCAGAGCGTCCGCCGCGTCGGCGCCCCGGGGCAAGGCGTCGATGATCGCGCCCCAGTGGTCCTCGGCGGCCGCCTCGTGTGCCAGCTGACGCGCGGCGTCCTCGGTGCGGGGCGGGATGTCGGCCCAGGCGCGATCGAGCACCGACGCGTCGTCGGCGACGGAGGCGGCCCGCGCGAAGGCGATGAGCGCGGCGCCCCGCTGCCCCTCGGTCTGCAGGCGCTCGCCCAGCACCGCCCAGTCGTCGGCGCTGCGGGCCTCGTCGGCCAAGACCTCGGCGGCGAGATCGGGGTCGAAGGGGCGCCCGTAGTCCACGGTGGTGACGGGCGCGTCCTCGCCGTCGAGCAGCGTCCACCGACCGACCGGCTGGCCGGCGGCGAAGTCGCCCCTCGCCGCCACCACGCGCGCGTCGGCGAAGATGTCGGGATCGATGGCGACCCACGCCTCACCCTCGCGCGCGCCGTCCGCCCAGCGCTCGGCGCGCAGGAGCCGGCCGTCCGAGGCCCACACGCGCGCCGGCCCGCTCTGCACGTCCCCCACCCACTGCGTCTCGGAGGCCAGCGTCTCGCCGTCGGCGTGCCAGGTGCGCGCCGGCCCCTCGCGGTCGCCGGCGACGTAGGTGATCTCCTCGGCGGGGGCCCCGTCGGCGGTCCACCAGCGCCACACCCCGGTGCGCTGCAGCCCGCCCTGCTGATCGTCGATGGCCTCGCCCGCCACCCAGCGCCCGACGCGCTCGAGGTACTCGGCGTTGTCGGGCACGCCGGGCGGCCGTTCGGGGAAGGCAGAGCCGTCGGGCAGCACGCGGTTGCCGTCGGCGTCGAACGCGCGGGCGGCCACGATGCGGCCCTGCTCGTAGTCCATCTCGGCGCGCCAGACGGCCTCGCCGAGGCCCGCGGGGAACTGCTCGGTGGTGTCGGCCGACGAGCGCACGAAGACGTTGGTGCCGTGCAGCGTTCCCTCGACGAAGGCCCCTTCGCGGCTGACCTGGCCGTTCTCGTGGTAGCGGGTGAAGGCGCCGTGGGGCACGCCGTGGACGTGCTCGGTGGCGCAGCACAGCGTGCCGTCGGGGCGGAAGTAGCGCACGAGGCCGTGTTCGCGCCCCGCGTCGTCGACCGCGCCCACCTCGATCCACTCCTGATCGTCGGCGGACCAGCGCGCCTCGGGCGGCACACCGTCGGGGCGCACGTGCTCGAGGGGCAGATCCTGCAGGCTGTCGTGCGCGGCGAGATCGGCCAGCACGTCCTCGGGCAGCGCGTCGAGCTGCTGCGTCGCGTTGAGCACGTCGTGCTCGGCGGTGCCGTCGGGCGCGGGCGGCGCCGCGTCGCCGGTCGCCGACGCCCCCTCCGCGGGCGCGGGCTCCGCCTCCCCTGGCGGCGGCGGCGCGGCGTCTGGGGCGGCCTCGTCGCTGTCGGCCGGCGCAGGCGCGGGGGGCGACGGCTCGGCCTCCGGATCCACCGCGTCCTGCGCCGGCCCGGCCGCCTCCGGCTCCGGCTCCGGCTCGGCCACCGAGGGCTCCGGCTCCGGCTCCGGCTCGTCCACCGCGGGCTCCGGCTCCGGCTCCGGCTCCGGCTCGAGCGCGATGGGCGGCTCGACGAAGAGCGGCGCCTGCCGCGCGTCGAGCAGCGCCACGATCGCCTTCGACGTCCACAGCGCGGTCAGCACGGCGTCCACGTCGGCCGGCCGCTCGGTCGGATCGTCCCGCGTCATCCGGTCGAAGACGTCGTCGAGATCCTGGGGCACGCCCTCGACGCGGGCCCCCGGCATCGGCGCCCGCCGCCCGGGCAGCTGCCCGGTCAGCATCTCGTAGAGCAGGATGCCCAAGGCATACAGATCCGAGGCCGGCGACGCCGCGGCGCCCGCGCGGAACAGCTCGGGCGCCATGTAGCCGACCGAGCCATAGCCCACATAGGCCTGACGCACGCGCCGCCCGTCGCGCTCGGCCACCCGCGCGAAGCCGAAGTCGACCAGCTTGGCGTTGCCCTGGGCGTCGAGCAGCACGTTCTCCGGCTTCAGGTCGCGGTGATACAGGCCCTGCTGGTGCGCCACCTTCAGCCCGAGGGCGACCTGCACCATGTAGCGCAGCGCCACGCTGGGCGGCAGCGGGCCGCGATCGAGCAAGCGCCGCAGATCACCGCCCGGGGCCAGCTCGGTGACGACGTAGGGGGGCGCGTGGCCCGGATCGTGGTGCAGCACTTGGACGATGAAGGGGCTGACCAGGCGCGCGTGGGCCCGCACGGCCAGCTCGAACCGGCGGCGCAGCTCGGCGTGGTGGGCCGGCGTGAACAGATCGAACAGGCCGTCGACCAGCTTGATCGCGACCGGGCGATCCGTGGCGCGGTGGCGACCGCGGTAGACCGTGCCCAGGCCGCCCTCACCGATGCAGCCGCCGATGAAGTAGTCCTCGCTGAGCCGCACCTCGGCCTCGGCCGGCGCCGCCGGCGCGTCGGCGAGCGCGTCGAGCTGCGCCCCGAAGTGGTGGCGCGCGTCGCCCACCAGTCCGGCGGTGCGCTCGGCGTGCGCGTCGACCACGTCGCGGCCCGCTTTGGTGACCGACAGCAGGTCGGTGCGGCGGTCGAGCCCCACGAAGCCGTAGCGCTCGAGGAACTGAACGAAGGAGGGGAACGGCAGCCCGAGCTGCGGCTCGACGAAGCGCCGGACGTCGCGCGCGTAGGGCGCGCGGCCGTCGGCCTCCTCGGCCAGCACGGCCTGCAGCAGACGCCGGGCGTCCGCGACGACGCGTTCGGTGGCGGGATCGATCATCGAGACAGCCTCACTCGCGTTCCAAGACGTTCGGCGCCGCGACCGGGCGTCCGCGTCCGACCCGCCAGCGGGCGCCGGGTCCTCGTCGTCCCAGCCACCGTCGCGGGCCGCCGGGTCACCGGGGCCGGATGCCGCACGCGCGACTCTAACCAGGGCCGGCCCCAGCGTCCACGTTGGCCGGCGCGAGGATCAGCCGAGCCCACTTGCCCCGCTCGGCGACCTCGAGGCAGGTCAGGCCGACCCCCTCGTAGCGCGCCCGCATCGCCGGCACGTGAACGCGCCCCAGGCCCGAGAGCACCAGGCGCCCGGTCGGCGCGACGCACGCCGCCAGCGCCTCGGCCATGCCGAGCAGGGGCTCGAGGTACACGTTGGCCAGCACCAGGTCGAAGGGCCGCCCGGCCGAGGGCAGCGCGGCCGCCACGTGCACGCGGTCGTCCACACCGTGGGCGGCGGCGTTCGCGACCGCCGCCGCCCGCGCGGCCGAGTCGACGTCCATCGCCCGCACCTCGTCGGCCCCGCGCAGCGCGGCGAGGATCGCGAGCACGCCGGTCCCGGTGCCCACGTCGAGGACGCGCCCCAGGGGGCCGTCGGCCGCGGCCTGCTCGACGGCCTCGATGCACAGCGCGGTGGTCGGGTGGGCGCCGTCGCCGAAGGCCCACGCGGCGTCCAGCCGCAGCACCAGCTCCCCGAGCGCCGTCTCCACGTGCGCGCCGGGCGGCGCGACGATCACCTGCCCCACCCGGACGACCGCGGCGTCGGCGCCCCACGAGGCGTGCTCCACGGCCCACCGCACCTGCGCGCCCGGCAGGGCCCGCTCGATGGACGCCTCGAGGGCCGGCCGATCCGTCCCGGCGTCGAGCCACGCCACCACCTGCGCGCGCCCGTCCGTCCAGCCCGTCTCGGCGTCGCGGACCTCGAGGCCCTGCACCCCCAGCCCCCACGCGACCGCCTCCGCCGCGTCGCGCGCGTCCGCCGCCACCTCGATGCTCAGCCGCCAGAGGCTCGCCACCGGATCAGCTCCTCCCCGGACGCCGCAGCAACACCCGCAGCCCGGTCACGAAGGCGTCGCCATCGCGACGCAGCGGCACGTCCTCGAGCAGCAGCACCTCGAACCCCGCGGCCTCGGCCGCCGCCGTGATGTGAGCCGGGCCGTGCGCGAAGCCACCGTCGCTCAGCAGGACGGGCCCGTCGGCGCCCTTCTCGGCGGTGAAGGCCAGGTAGCCGCCCGGCTCGAGCGTGCGATAGCAGACCGCCAGCGGATCCCGCAGCGGCCCGAAGTAGGTGAACACGTCCGCGGCCGCCAGGGCGCCGTAGCGATCCTTCGCGAGCCGCATCCAGGTCACCAGCTCGGCCGTCTCGACCTGGTCGAACACCGCGCGTTTGCGCGCCCGGAAGGCCATGCGCGGTGAGACGTCGACGCCGTCGAGGCGCGCGACCGAGGATCGCAGGCGCTCACCGCAGGCGCCCGTGCCGCACCCCAGATCCGCCGCGCGCAGGCCGCGCTCGGCGCTGGCCGGCGGCTCGGCGGCCAGCGCCACCTGCAGCGCCTCGGCGACGTGCTCGGCGCTGCGATCGTCGCGGGCCGCGCGCGCCGCGTCGTAGTCGCCCTCGGCGGCGGCGTCGAACACCGCCCGCACGAAGGGCACCGGCACCTGGCGCGGAGGCGGCGCGCCGCCCACGACGGCCAGCAGGTGCGGCGCCTTGGGATCGGCCGGCCGCTTCATCAAGAAGCGCCGGTAGGCGGCCGCCGCCGCCTCGTCCTCGTCGGCCGCGCGGAAGGCCTCGGCCAGCATCCACTGCAGCGGCGCGTCGTCGGGCGCGCTCTTCGCCGCCGCCTCGAGCCGCTCGAAGGCCTCCTTGCGCGCGCTGCGCTGGGGGCGCCCGAGCAGCGTGGCCCGAAGATCGGCGAGCAGGCGCTCGCTGCGCCGGGTCATCGCGCCGGCCTCGTCGAGCGCGCCGCGCCGCTCGAGCACCGCAGCCAGCGACCGCACAGCGGCAAGATCCTTGGGGAATCGAGTCACGTGCGCGCGGAGGGCGTCCTCGGCGGCGTCCCACGCGGCGAGGCGCAGGTGGCCCGCGGCCACCCGGAAGGATCGCGCCTGCTGTTGCTGCTCGTCCACGCCCCCTCCCCCGTCTCACTGCACCGTGCGGGTGGCCTCGACGTCTTCGAGGCCGAGCGCCTCGAGCAGAGCGGTCGGCGCGCCGACGAAGGCCACCCCGAAGCCCACCCCCGGCAGGCGATGCACCACCCGGCCCTGCAGCCGCACCGGCCGCCCGGGGCCGCGCAGCACGAGGGTCAGCACGTCCGCCTCGGGCAGCGCGTCGGCGTAGAGGAACACGCCCCCCGGCCCGATGTCCCGCGCCATCAGCTGGGCGTCGACGCCCGGTCCCTGGACCCGCACCGGCAGGGCGCAGGCCCGCCGCTCGGCCTCGCGGCGCTCCGCCGGCGTGGGGCGCCGCCAGGTGCGGGTGCGCTCGGTCTCCTCCGGCGAGGGCCGCGCGGGGATGGGCACCCCGTCGAGGCGCAGCGTGACGCCGATCGCCAGGTAGGCGTGCTCGAGATCCCGATCCAGGGCCGCCAGCTGATCCTCGCCGGCGCGCAGCAGATGCTCGAGCTCGGCCAGCCGCGTCGCGCGCTCGAGGGCGACCTCGTGCAGCGCGCGCTGCGCCTCGAGCACCTGGCGGGTGAGCGCCCGCGCGGCCTGGTGGTGATCGCGCAGATCGCGGCGCACGGCGTCCTGCGCCGCCTCGAGCGTGCGCCGGGCCGCCCCCAACGAGGCGGCGTCCCGCGCCAGATCGGCCGGCGGCCGGGGCCCGCGCTCGAGCGCGAGCGCCAGCTCGAGGTAGCGCCGATCCACGTCCTCGATCTGATCGGCCAGCTCCATGAGCCGGGCCGTCGCGCCGAGGTACTGGCCGCGCACGGTCCGGCGCTCGGCCTCACGGGCGTCCAGGGTGGCGCGCACGTTGGCCTCGCGATCCTCGAGCGTCTCGGCCAGCGCCGCGGCCTCGGTGCCCAGCTTGGCGCTGCGGGCCGCCATCAGCCGGCGGCGGGCCTGCAGCGCGTCCACCGCGTCGAGGCGCTGACGCAGCGCGGGCGAGCCGCCGCCCGCGGCCAGCGCGGCGCTCACCGCCGCCCCGATGCGGGCGCGCAGGCCGGCGTGGGCCGTGCGCTCGGCGCGGGCCGGGAAGCTCGGCGGTGGGGGCGCGTCCGGCGCCGGCGGCGGCGGCGGCTGCAGACCCATCAGCCCGTCCAAGACGGCCTCGGCGTCGGCCGGGCGGGCGGCGGCGTCGGGCTGCAGCATCCCCCGCAGCAGCCCGGCCACGTCCGCGGGCAGCTGCGCGGGCAGCGCCGGCGGCGCGGTGGCCAGGGCGACGGCCCGCAGACCGTCGTAGGTGGCCTCGGTGGGATACGGCGCCCGACCCACGACGGCGTGGTACAGCGTGGCGCCCAGCCCGTGGACGTCCGTCGCGGCGGTCGCGACGTCACCCCGCGCCTGCTCGGGCGCCAGATAGCCCGGCGTGCCGAGCGAGAGGCCCGCCGCCGTCCAGGCCATGCGGTGGGGATGGTCGAGGCGCAGCTGGACGAGGCCCATGTCGAGCAGCTTGACCTGCTCGGCGTCCCCGTCGAGCAGGAAGACGTTGTCCGGCTTGACGTCCCGGTGCAGCACCCCGTGGCCGTGCAGCGCGGCCAGCCCCGCCGCCATCTGGCGAGCGATGGCCAGCGCGCGCGGCACCGACAGGGTGCCGACCTCGGCCAGCAGCGCGCCCAGGGTGCGCCCCTCGAGGCGCTCGAGCACCAGGTACACCTCGCCTTCGGGCGTGGTGCCCCACTCGAAGACGCGGACGACGTTGGGGTGGCGCACGGTCCAGCCGACCCGCGCCTCCTGCAGGGCGCGCTCGATCTGGTCGGCGGGGTGATCCGGGCGGGGGCGCACGACCTTGACCGCGACGCGCTGCCGGGTGGCGCGCACGCGCCCCGCGTACACGACCGCCGAGGCGCCCGCGCCGAGGATGCGGCCGAGCTCGATGCCGGCGATGGTGCGGCGGGCGTGGATCACGGTCGGACCGTAGCACGCCCGGCCACGCGCGGGCAGGTCACGCGGCGTCCGCCAGCCCCAGGCGACGGGCGACGGCCGCGCGCAGGGCCAGGTACAGCAGCAGGCCCACCGGGCCCACCAGCAGGGTGGCCAGCAGGCAGGGCACCAGCAGCAGGTGAGGCACGCCGATCCGCTGCGCGTCCCGCGCGGCCCAGGCGCCCACGAAGAGGTCGAAGACCAGGTAGTGCACCCAGCCCGCCAGCACCGCGCGCGGATCGGTGAACAGCACCATCACCTGGTACAGGCTGAAGAAGCCGGCGCCCTCCGGCGCGGGCAGGCTGCCGATCAGCATGGCGACGTAGACGCCGCCGAGGACGACCGGCGCCAGCGGCCCGTGCACCAGGTGGCGCGTCCACCGGGCGCGCGGCGCCAGGATCAGCAAGCCCCAGAAGGGCAGCACCAGCGCGTTGGT
>JAUHXL010000218.1 GCA_030426945.1 bacterium | reverse complement strand
GCAGGGGGTGAGCGCGCTCGATCAGCGCGTCGAACTCGAGGCCGGGCGCCAGCGCGCCGAAGTTGGCGTGGCGCTCGCCGAGGCGCGCGGTGACGAAGGCGTCGGCCACGAAGTGGGGCGCGTGGCGGATGAGGATCGAGGCCTGCAGCGCCAGCGCCAGCTTCTCGACGACGGCCCGCGCCCGCAGCTCCAACGTGTCCGTCTGCCGCAGCGCGCCCTCGAGCTCGGCCACCAGGCCGTCGTAGCGCCGATCCTGCCCCAGCGCGGCGCCCAGCTCCTTCTGCAGCGCGGGCAGCGACTCGGGCTCCTTCTTCATCGCGCGCAGCACGTCGAGGCAGATGACGTTGCCCGAGCCCTCCCACACCGAGTTGAGGGGCGCCTCGCGGTACAGCCGCGCCATGCCGAACTCCTCGGCGTAGCCGTTGCCGCCGGTGCACTCGAGCGCCTCGTACACGGTGGCCGGGCAGCGCTTGCACACCCAGTACTTGGACACCGCGGTCGCGATGCGCGCGAAGGCGCGCGCCCCCGGATCGGTCTGGCCCTCGTCGTAGGCCCGCGCCAGGCGGAGGCCCATCGCCATCGCCGCCTCGCTCTCCAGCGCCAGATCCGCCAGCACGTTCTTCATCAGCGCGTGCTCGATCAGCCGCTTGCCGAACGCGCGGCGATGATCCGCGTGGTGGACGGCCCGCGCGACGGCCTGTCGCATCAGGGCGGCGCTGCCGATCACGCAGTCGAGCCGGGTGTGCGCGACCATGTCGATGATGGTGCGCACGCCGCGCCCCTCTTCACCGACGCGGGCCGCCCACGCCCCGGCGTACTCGATCTCGCTCGACGCGTTCGCGTGGTTGCCCAGCTTCCACTTCAGCCGCTGCACGTGCATCGCGTTGCGCTCGCCGTCCGGCGTCCAGCGCGGCACCAGGAAGCAGGTGAGCCCCTTCTCGGTCTGGGCCAGCGTCAGGAACACGTCGCACATCGGCGCCGAGCAGAACCACTTGTGCCCGGTCAGGCGGTAGGTGCCGTCGGACATCGCCAGCGCCTGCGTCGTGTTGGCGCGCACGTCGCTGCCGCCTTGCTTCTCGGTCATCGCCATGCCGGCGGTGCAGGCGGTCTTGTGCTCGGCGGGCGTGTTGCGCGCATCGTAGGCGGTGCTGGTGAGGCGCGGCACCCACGTCTCGGCCAGCGCCGGCGCGTGCTGCAGCGCCGGCACGACGGCGAAGGTCATCGTGATCGGGCAGCCGTGCCCGGCCTCGACCTGGCCCATCAGGTAGCTGTGCGCCACCCGCGCCACCATGCTGCCCGCGCGATCCTCGGTCCAGGGCCGGCTGTGCAGCCCGAAGGCCATGCTCGTCTCCATCAGGTGATGGTACGAGGGGTGGAACTCGACCTCGTTGATGCGACGGCCGTAGGGGTCGAACGCGCGCAGGACGGGCGGGTTGTCGTTCGCCAGCCGGCCGTGCTCGAGCATCTCGGCGCTGCCGGTCAGCTGGCCGAAGTCCCGCAGGGCGTCGGTCGCCCAGACCGCGCCCTCGCGAGCGAGGGCCTCGACGAGGGCGGTGTCGCCCGAGAACATGTCGTAGTCGCAGAGCGGCGGCGCCTGGTTGATCACGTCGTGGGTCTTCATCGTCAGCCTCCTCGGCCCGAGAACGCCGACAGCCTGCCCCCAAAGGGGGCGGTGATGCCAGCCGAAGCCGTCCCGGGCGCGCCTCGCGGGGTCGCGGGGTGGGGCTTGACCGCTGCGGGTGGGCGGGACACGCTGCCGTCGGAACGGGCTGGAGGTGGCCGGTGAGTCCGGAGGAGCGCGCCCACTTCGAGGGTCGGCTGACGGCGCTGCGCGACGCGCTGCGCGACGCGGGGACGATCGAAGCGCCGAAGATCCGCGACGACGCCGTCGGCAAGGTCGACGACGACACGACGCCGCTGACCGAGATGCTGCAGGTGATCGCCTCGAGCCGGAACCGCCAGCACGCGCAGGTGCTGCGGCAGGTGCTGGGCGCGCTGCAGAAGCTGCAGCGCGAGCCTGAAGACTATGGGCTGTGCGTGGAGTGCGACGAGCCCATCAAGCGCGGCCGGCTGGAGCTGATGCCCTACGTCGAGCTGTGCGTGCGCTGCCAGAGCGCACAGGAAGAGGGCGCCGCCCAGCGAGGCGGCCGCCGCCACCTGACCGACTACGACTGATCCTGCCCGAAGCCGGCCAGGACGCTCAGGGCCAGCGTCAGCCCGGCCGTCACCGCCACCGCGTCCATGAGGAAGTACGCCATGCCTGCTTCACGGGCAGTCGCCCGCCCGGTGTTCGGCCGGCGGGTCGATCAGAACCCCCCTTGACAGCGGATCGGTCAGAGGGCAATTGCCCCTGATCCCTCGCCGGACGAGGCGGGGCGACGGAGGGGTGCGATGACCCGCGCGGCAGTCCTGATGCTGACCGGCCTCGGCGCGGCGCTCGTGGCCCGCACGGCGGTGGTCTTCCGGGGCACCGACGCGCTGGCCCTGGGCGTGGTGGGCTTGATCGCGCTGGGCCTCCTGGTGGGCGCGGTCGAGCTGTGGCTGCGCGCGGGGCGCATCGCCGCGCTCTCGGTCGAGATCACGGCGCTGCCGCGGCCGGTGACCGAGGGCGCTGTCGAGGGCGCGTCGGCCCCTCTGCGCGCCTGGCTGCGGGCGCGGCTGGCCGGTGAGCAGCCGCCGCCGCCGCCGGTGGGCTTCACGCCCTATCTGGTGGGCCTGCTGGTGATGCTCGGCATGTTGGGCACCTTCCTCGGGCTGGTCGAGAGCCTGGCGAGCGCGCGGGGCGTGATGGCGACGAGCGGCGACGTGGACGCGCTGCGGCAGGGCCTCGCCGCGCCCGTGAGCGGCCTCACGCGGGCCTTCGGCACGTCGGTCGCCGGCGTCGCGGCGTCGGCGGCGCTCGGGCTGGCCGCGGTCTTCGTGCGCCGCGCCGAGCGGGGCCTGGCCGCGACGTTGCGGGCGTACGCGGCGGACGCCCTCGGCGCCTTGACGCCCGCCGGCCGGCAGGGGCGCGCGCTCGATCGGCTGGCCGACGCGCACGACGCGTTGCCGGCGGCGGCCGCCGCGCTGCACGCGGTGGTCGCCCGCATCGAGCGCCTCGAGGCGGGCCTGGCCGAGGCCCACGCCGCGACCAGCCGGGCGGTCAGCGAGGCGCACGCGGCGGCCGCCGAGCGCACGGTCGAGACGCTGGCGGGCGCCGTCGAGGGGCTGCGGACAGCGGTGGGCCAGGGCTTCGCCGACGCGGCCGAGCGGGCGCGCGCCGGGGTCGCCGACATCGCGCAGGCGGCCGCCACGCGGGCCGGCGAGGCCGCCGAGGCGCAGGTCGGGCGCTGGATCGCGCGCATCGACGCCGACGCCGACGCGCGGCGAGAGGCCGACGCCGCGCATCGCGGCGCGACCGAGGCCGCGTTGGAGGGGCTCGGCGCGCGGCTGGCCGCGCTGGACGCCGCGCGGGGCGAGGCCTTCGCGGCGTCCTTCGACGCGCTGCGCGCCCGCCTCGAAGAGGTCGAGGTCGCGCGCGCCGAGGCGGAGGCCCTGCGCGCCGAGGGGCTCGAGGGGCGCTTCGCCGCGGTCACGGAGCGGCTGGGCGCGGCCGAGGCGGCGCACGCCGCCGCCGTCGGCGCCCTGGCCGAGCGGCTCGCCGAGGCCGACGCGGCGCGGGCCGCGACGCAGCGCGAGACCACCGACGCGGTCGCCGGACGCCTGGAGGCGCTGGCCGAGCGCCTGAGCGCAGCGGACGCGGCCCGCGCCGCGGCGCAGGCGGCCGCGACGAAGGGGCTGGCCGAGCGCGTCGAGGGGCTGGCCGAACGGCTGGGCGCGGCGGACGCGGCGCGCGCCGAGGCGCAGGCGGCGGTGACGGCCGCGCTGACCGAGACGGTCGAGGGGCTGGCCGAGCGGCTGGGCGCGGCGGACGCGACGCGGGCCGAGGCGCAGGCGGCGGCGACGGCCGCGCTGACCCAGACGGTCGAGGGGCTGGCCGAGCGGCTGGGCGCGGCGGACGCGGCGCGCGCCGAGGCGCAGGCGGCCGCGACGAAGGGGCTGGCCGAGCGCGTCGAGGGGCTGGCCGAGCGGCTGGGCGCGGCGGACGCGACGCGGGCCGAGGCGCTCACCGCGCGCTTCGAGGCGCTGCGGGGCCAGGTGGCCGAGGCCGCGGCGCGCGCCGAGGCGGCCGACGAGGCGCGGGTGGCCCGCTTCGCCGAGGCGTTCGACGGCCTCCTGAGTCGGCTGGCGACCAGCGAGGACGCGCGGCAGGCGCGCCACGACGAGATGCGGGGCGCACAACAGGCCGACCTCGAGGCGATCCGGCAGGCGATCACGGCCGAGGGTGAGGCGCGGCGGGTGGCCGAGCGCGAGGCGTTCGAGGCGCTGACCACCCGCCTGCAGGCGGCCGTCGACGCGCTGGCGGCGGGGGAGGGGGCGCGCGCCGAGAACCTCGCGCAGCGGCTCGCCGAGGTCGTCGGCCACGTCGAGCAGGCCGTCGGGCGCACCGCCGAGGTCGAAGCGCAGCGGCTGACGGCCTTCACCGACACCGTGGCCCAGCTGCGGGCGCACCTGGACGCGGCCGTGGGCAAGAGCGCCGAGCAAGCGGCCGCGTCGGCCGAGCTCGTGCAGCGCTACCGCGACGAGCTCGACCAGATCGAGGCGCGGACGGCCGAGCGGCTGGCGGCGACCGTGGCGCAGATGTCCGAGGCCCTGGGCGCACAGGTCGATCGCTTCCAGGCGGCGCAGGCGGCGCGCGCCGAGGAGGCCGCGACGGTCATCGCGCGGCTGGATCACGAGCTCGAGCGACACCTGGGCGCGCTCGGTGAGCGGCTCGCGGCGCCGCTGGGCGAGGTCGCGAGCGCCGCGGCGCGGGCGCCGGAGGCCGCCGCCGCGCTGGTGCAGGCCCAGGCCGAGCGGCTCGAGGCGGCCAGCGCGCGCGACGCCGGCCGCGACGCCGAGCTGGCGGCGCTGGTGCGCGCGCTGGGCGAAGCGACGGCCGCGTTGCGGACCGAGGCCGACGCGCAGAGGGCGCGGCTGGCGGCGGCGGCGGCGGACGCGGTCGCGCGCGAGGCCGCGGCCGCCGCGCGCCTCGAGGCGCTCACCGAGACGGTGCAGGGGACGATCAGCGCCCAGGCCGAGCGGCTGTCCGCGGCCGAGGTGGGCAGCCAGGAGCGGCTCGCGGGGCTTGCGAACGCGGTCGAGGGCGCGCTGGCGCGGCAGGTCGAGCGTCTGTCCGCGACCGAGGCGGCCAGCCAGGGGCGGCTGGCCGGGCTGGCGGACGCGGTCGAGGCGGCGCTCACGCGCCAGGCCGAGCGGCTGTCCGCGGCCGAGGCGGGCAGCCAGGAGCGGCTCGCGGGGCTCGCGGAGGCGGTCGAGAGCGCGCTGGCGCGGCAGGTCGAGCGCCTGTCCGCCGCCGAGGCGGGCAGTCAGGAGCGGCTCGCGGGGCTGGCGGACGCGGTCGAGGGCGCGCTGGCGCGGCAGGCCGAGCGGCTGTCCGCGGCCGAGGCCGCCAGCCAGGGCCGGCTGGCGGGGCTGGCCGAGGCGGTCGAGGCCGCGCTGGGCCGCCAGGTCGAGCAGCTGGCCGCCTTCGAAGCCCGCGCCGACGCGCAGCGAGCCGCGGGCGCCGAGGTCCTCGCCGGTCAGCTCACCGAGCACGCGCAGGCGCTGGGCGCGCGACTGGACGCCACCAGCGGCGTCGTGCGCGAGGCGGCCGAGCTGCTGCGCGGCGGCGGCGCCGAGCTCTCCGCGGTGGCCGAGATGTTCGCCGACGCCGTCGACGGCTACCGCGAGACGAGCGAGCGCACGCTGGCCACGATGGTCGAGCTGCAGGAGGCCATGGGGCGCAGCGGCAGCCAGGACGAGGCCGGGCGGCTGGTGGGTGAGTACCTCGACCAGACCCGCGAGGTGTTCGGCGACGCGCTGCGGTTCCAGCGGGAGCTGTTCAGTGAGCTCCGTGCCCTGCGGGCGGGCGCCCCGACATGATGCCCGCCGGCGACGAGGCGCCGGGCGCCGAGGGCCACGTCTGGGTCGTCTTCGGCGATCTGATGGCCGGGGTGCTCGGGCTGTTCGTGCTGCTGTTCGTGTGGGCGCTGGTGTTCCAGGTCGACCTGTCGGCGGCGCTGGAGGCCGAGAAGGCGGCGCTGGAGGCCGAGAAGGCGGCGCGGGCCGAGGAGCAGAAGCGCCTGGCCGCGCTCGAGGCGGCGCTGGCGCGGCCGCTGGCCAGCGGGCAGATCACGCTGGTGGACGGCCGCATCGGCATCGCGGGCAGCGTGCTGTTCGATCTCTACAGCGCCGAGCTGCGCGGCGAGGGCGTCGAGCTGCTGCAGGAGATCGCCGGGCCGCTGGCCGCCTTCCTGGCGCGGGCCGACGAGATGGTGATGGTCGGCGGCTTCACCGACGACCTGGCCATCCGGGGGGACGAGCGCAAGTTCGAGGACAACTGGCAGCTCTCCACCGAGCGCGCGCTGACCGTGGTGCGGACGCTGGCGCGGCACGGCGTGCCCGCGGACCGGCTGTTCGCCGCCGGCTTCGGCGCGCACCATCCGGCCGTGCCCAACGTCGACGACGCCGCCCGGGCGAAGAACCGGCGCGTCGAGATCGTGCCCGTGCCGCGGACGACGCGGAAGGCCAGGGGCGAGTGAGCGCGGGGCTGCACGCGCGGCTGGAGGCGCTGCGGGCGGCCGGCGGGCCGGCCTACGACGGGCCGGGGTTCCGCTTCGTCGAGGGGCTGCTGCAGCGCGCCGACGCTCTCGACGGGGCGGCAGCCGATCACCTGTACGCGCGCGCCGAGTCGCGGCTGCAGCGCTTCAGGGCCGACTTCGAGGCCGCGCGGGCCGAGGCCGCGGCGACGCTGCGCACGCTGCAGGCGGCGGGCGCCGACGCCGACGGCGCCTTCGCCGGCGCCTTCGCCGCGGCGGACTACAAGGCGATCCAGCTCGGCGCCCGGCGGGCGCTGCGCCAGGCTCAGGCGAAGGGCCCGGCCGCCGCGCGGGAGCGGGCGCGGCGGCTGGTGCGCCAGGCGCGCTCGCGGGGCGTGCAGCTCGAGCTGTTCGTCGATGACGGGGCGCTCGAGGTCGCGAGTGAGGCCGAGGCGAGGGCGCTCGGCGACCAGCTCGCGCACGCGCTGTTCAAGGACGCCGCCAGCCACGCGCGCAGCGCGCTGGTGGTGGCGCGGGCGACGGACAACCTGCCCGACGACGTGGGGCCCTACAACCCGCAGGCGCTCACCGCGCGCGCGCTGTCGCTGATGGAGTCGATCTCGCCGGCCTACCTCCGGGCGCTCCTGGGTGGGCTGGACGACCTGGGCGCGCTGAAGCGGCTGGCCGAGCCCAAGCGGCGGGGGCGGCGGCGCTGAGGGCGCGGGCCGGTCGGCCTGCTACCCTGGCGCGGTGACGCACGCACTCCCCATCGCGGCGCCTGATCGTCCCGACGACGTCCTGCGCGCCGAGCTCGACGACTTCCTCGCGAACTACGACTTCGCCGGCCGCCGCGGGCACGACCCGATCGCGTTCCCGCACCGCTTCGTCGATCCGCTGGATCGCGAGCTGGTGGCGTTCTTCGCCGCCTGCCTGGCCTACGGTCGCGCCGATCTCATCGCCCGTGGGCTCGAGGACGTCCTGCGCCGGATCGGGCCGCGCCCGGCGGAGGCGGCCGCTCGGGACGACGCGGCCTCGGCGCGTCGGCGCTTCGACGGGTTCGTGTACCGGGTGACGCGCGGAGACGATCTCGCGCGCCTTTGGCTCGGGCTGGCGCACCTGCAGCGGACGCACGGCAGCATCGGGCGGGCCTTCGCGGCGTTCGACGACCCGGCAGCGCCGGACCTGCGCGACACGCTGCGCCGGGTGCGGGGGGCGATCTGCGCCCCGACCGCCCACTGGCCCGCGCGCCGAGCGTTCCGCCACCTGCTGCCCGATCCCGCGGCGGGCAGCGCCTGCAAGCGGCTGAACATGCTGTTGCGGTGGATGGTGCGGGGGCCCGACGCGGTCGACTTCGGTGACTGGACTGCGCTGGGCGCGCACCGGCTGACGATCCCCGTCGACACGCACGTGCACCGCATCGCGCGCTACCTGGGCCTGACCGACCGGGCGCAGGCGGACTGGCGCACGGCGGCCCAGATCACCGCCGCGCTGCGGCGGCTCGACGCCGCCGATCCGCTGCGCTACGACTTCGCGCTGTGCCACCTGGGCATCAGCGGGCGCTGCCCCGCGCGGCGGGTGCCGGCGATCTGCGCCGAGTGCCCCATCCAGCGCATCTGTTGCCTGGCTTGATTCGAAGGCGCCGGCGCGTGGCACGCTGGCGCGGGGAGGTGTCGATGCGGTGGCTCGTCGGGGCGGTGGTGGTGGGCGCGCTGGGCTGCGGACGCGACGTGCCGGCGCAGGATCCCGACGACCGGCGCGACGTGTCGGTCGACGCCGCGATCGACGCGGGCGGGCAGGATGGGGGACCGGCAGACGCAGCGGTAATCGACGCGCGCGCGATGGACGCCGGACGGGACGCCTCGGTCGCTGACGCCGGCGAAGCCCTCGACGCGGTCGTCGACGCCGAGGTCCCGCCCGACGTGGCTGTGCCCGACGCCGACGGGCCCGACGGCTTCATCGCGCCCGACGCCTGCGTACCCGCCGACGAGGTGTGCGACGGCGTCGACGACGACTGCGACGGGGCCATCGACGAGGGCGTCGCCAACCCGTGCGGGGGGTGCGGCCCGGTACCCGAGACCGGCTGCCAGGCGTGGCGGGTGGAGATGACGCAGGATCCGGAGGGGACGCTCGACCCGAACCGGATCGTCGCGTTGCTGGCCGGCATCGGGGCCTACGAGACGCGCGAGATCCCGGGCGGTGTGTGCGACGCGGTGACGCTGCCCGATCAGCCGATGGACGCACATCTGGGCGTCGTGCAGGTGGTGTCGCCGCGGCGGCGCCTGTTTCTGCTGCCCGAGTACGACGCGCGCCTGGGCGGACACCGCTACGCGGCGCAGGATGTCGAGGGGCGGGTGGACGTGCACCGGGGCGGCGACGTGGTCGACATCGAGGCCGCGGGCGGCGCCGTGGTCGGGCGCTTCGAGGGCAGCATCACGGCGCCGCAGTCGCTCGACGAGGTCGAGGCCGGCGACCTGCGCGGGCTGCTGGATCTCGCGCGCGGCGACGCCGACGAGGCGCACATCGCGTGGCGACCGGCGGGGTTGGGCGGCGTCGGCACCGTGCGGCTGTTCGTCGGGGGCAGCCGTCCGCTGTTCACCACGCCCAACTACCGCGGCATCGAGCACTACCAGATGGACGCCGTGCTGGCGGACGACGGTGAGTTCTCGCCGCCGGCCGGCTTCTTCGGCGCGGGCGTGCCCGACAGCAGCATCTGGGTGTGGATGGCGCGGGAGCGCGCGCGGCGCGTGATCATGGGCGGGCACAGCGTGACGCTCAGCGCCGGACAGCGGGTGGAGCTGCGCGGCAATGGACCGCTGGCGGCGGACGAACCGCATCCTCTCGATCTGGTGAGCCCCGATCCCGACGACGCGCGGCTGTTCGAGGGGCGCCCGCTGGTGGTCGGCTGGAGCGCGCTGCCCGAGGGCAAGGGGCCGCTGGTGGTGTCGTTGACGCTGATCGACGGCGAGAGCGGGGTGACGCGGCAGGTGGCCTGCGTCGCGGACGAGCCGGATGTCGGGCAGCTGGTGCTGCCGGCGGACCTGGTGGGCGCGGTGCCGACGGGGGCGGGCGATCTTCGGCAGCTGAGCGTCCGCTGGGGGCTCGCGGATGAGTCGCTGCCCGAGCCGGACATCGGCCGGTTGACGCGGTCGGCGACGGTGATCCTGCAGTTGCAGGCGGGCGAGCCGTAGGGCCGTGGGTTAGAGGCGTGGGCTGGGCGGGGGTGGTCGTCCGGGGGTCGACGGCCGTTTTCGTGCAACACGACGCCCCAGTGTCCGATACCCCTCATCGGGTGGGTGGGGGTTAGGGATGGCGGGGGTCAGGGATGGCGGGGCGCGGTCGGCCGCGGTCCTTTCGCGACCGCGACGCCTGCCGCCGGTCCCCGTTTGCCCCACGCCGCCGACCGCGCCATCCTCTCGAGGTGCACGCCCACGCGCTCCCCTTGCTGTTCGTGGTTGCATTGCCGCTGCTGGCCTGCGCCGATGACCGCGCCCGCGCGACGGCGCCGCCCGGCGCCACCCGCGACCTGGCGCCGGGGCGGCGCCCGCCCTCCGACGCCGCGGCGTCTCCCGACGCCATGGTGTCCGGCGATGCAGTCGTCGATGGCGGACGCGCGGACGCCGCGCCCTCCGACGCGGCGCGCCCGCAGGCCCCGCCCGTGGACGCCGCGCCCGACGACGCCGCGCCCGTGGACGCCGCCACCGACGACGTCGTGCCCGTGGACGCCGCGCCCAACGACGCGACGGTCTCGGACGCCGCGCCGAGCCTGTGCGGCGACAGCGTCTGCCAACCCGCCGAGACCTGCCACGACTGCCCCGCCGATTGCCCGGTCTGCTGCGGCGACGGCCAGTGCCTGCTGCGTGACGGCGAGAGCTGCGTCACCTGCGAGCCCGACTGCGCGTGTGGCAGCGGCCAGTACTGCGACTTGCCGCTGAACCGCTGCGTCGTCGTGTGCATCCCGCAATGCAGCGGCCGCGTCTGCGGCCCCGACCTGTGCGGCGGTCGCTGCGGCGAGTGCGCCGCCGGCGAGATCTGCGATCAGGGCCGCTGTCGCTGAGGCGGCCTCGGCGCGCTGCCCCCAGCGCCCCGACCCCCACCCCGGGCGCCCGACCATCCCGAACCCCCACCCACCCGATGAGGGGTATCGGACAGTCGCGCCCCGTGTTGCACGAAAACCACCTGCCGCCCTCGAGAGCGCGTCCCGACCCCCCGCCGCGCCATCCGTCCATCCCGAACCCCCACCCACCCGATGGGGGGTATCGGACAGTCGCGCCCCGTGTTGCACGAAAACCACCACCAACCGACCCCTTCCCCCCCACCCCCACCTGATCTACCGTCCCCACCATGCCCCCATGCCCCGCCTCCACCCCCGGAACAAC
>JAUHXL010000217.1 GCA_030426945.1 bacterium | reverse complement strand
GGCGTCGGCGCAGCCGGTGGCCAGCGCGGCGACAGCGAGCCAGCGCAGCGAGCGGGTGAGGGTGAAGCGCATGAGGTCGGTCTCCAGGTGCGAGTGGTGCGGATTCGCCGCGCCCCTTGTTCAAGGGGCGTGCCACGTCGCGGAGGCCGATGGGGCCGCGTGCTCCGTTCTCGGGCGCGTGATTGCGCGTGATCCCGTGATGTTGGCGCGCGTGATGACACTCAGTGCCGTGATCGGCCGGGATCAGCCGCGCTTGCGGCCCGCGCGCGCCTCGGCGTCGTCGGCCAGCGCCCGCAGCTCCTCGGCTTCGCGCGGATCCGCCAGCGGCGCCGCCCGCCGCAGCAGCCCGGCGGCCTCGGTGAGCTCCTCCCCCTTCTGCACCAGGATGCGCCCCAGGTTCGCCAGCGCCATGCTCTGGTCCGGCCGCCGCGCCAGCACCGACCGGTACCGCCCCTCGGCCGCGTCCAGCAGCCCCAGCGCCATCTCCTCGCCGGCCAGGTTCAGCTCGATGCGCGCGCGCTCCTCGGGCGGCGCGTGCCCCAGCGCCTCGAGGTACAGCCGCCGCGCCACCTGGTGATCCCCGCTGGCCGCCGCCGCCAGCCCCAGCGTATCCGGCAGCACGTGCTTGCGCCCGAAGCGCTTCAGCAGCCACTGCTTGTCGGCCAGCGCCATCAGGCCAGGGTAGTCGTCGTTGGCCAGGCAGCGCAGCGCCTCGCGGTGGAAGCGCCGCTCGGCCTCGGCCACCCGGCGCGGCACCATCAGCACCCACGCGGCCACCGCCAGCACCACCGCCCCGACGTACAGCGCCAGCGCCAGGCGGTCGTTGCGCAGCAGCACCAGCACCACCACCGAGATCAGCAGCAGCAGCCACCGCAGCTGGAACCGGACCTGGGTGTCGTTGGACTCCACCGTCAGCGCGCGTCCCGGCAGCAGCGGAAGCCCACGTGGTCGTCGGCGTAGGTGGCCGCGAAGGCCGCCACCAGCGTCGACTGCGTGGCGCAGGCCTGGTTCTCGTCGTGGTGCATCTGCGCGATCGTCTTCCAGCCGGCGCCTTGGTAGATGTGGCCCGCCGGATCGCTGGTCGGCGCGTCGGACACCCACTCCCACAGGTTGCCCGTCAGGTCGTGCAGGCCCTCGGCGCTGACGCACTCGGGGAAGGCGCCGCTGGGGGCGGGGCCGGCGCGGCCGTCGCCGTCGGGCAGGGTGTAGGCCTCGCGCAGATTGCACACGCCGCCGCGGAAGGTGCTGCCCCAGGTGAACGCGTTGTCCTGCGGGCCGCCGCAGGCGCGGCGCAGCTCCGCCGCGGTGCACAGCCGCCAGCCCTCGGCGGCGCAGGCGGCGGAGGCGTCGTCCCAGGTGATGGTGTGGCGGGGCGTGGCCCCGGCCACCGAGCAGGCGCCCGTGCCGTCCGGGCGCGCGCTCGCTTCGTACGTGAACACGTCGTACACGCCGTCGAGGGTGACGAAGGCCGGCTGATCGCAGGGCGCCCCGGCGTCGGCCGCGGTCGCGTCGTCGTCCTCGCCGCAGCCACACAGCGCGACCGCGGACGCCAGAATCAGGGGCAAGGTGCGCATGGGCTTTGCGGGCGACCGGGTTCGGGGCACCATCGTGCATCGACCGAGGCGGCGGTGCAATGCGGACGACGGTACGAGGCGAGCGCGGGTGGACCGGCCGGGGGCTGCACTCGGGGCTGCCCTGCAAGGTGATCGTGTCGCCGGCGCCCGCGGGCCACGGGCGGCGCCTCAACGGCCGGCCGGCCACCATCGAGCACGTCCTCGACGGCGCGTGGTGCACGATGATCGACACGGACGACGGGCCGGTGCGCACGGTCGAGCACCTGCTCGCCGCGCTGGCCGGGCTGGGCATCGACGACTGCGCCGTCCGCGTCGAGGGCGGCGAGGTGCCCATCCTCGACGGCAGCGCGGGGCCCTTCCGCGAGGGGCTCGAGCCCCTCGAGCAGAAGGGGCAGCGCGATCCGCTGGTGCTGGCGGCGCCCATCGAGGTGCGCGACGGCGACCGCTGGATCCGCGCGCTGCCGGCGGCGGTGCCGTCGCTGGCCGTCGACGTCGCCTACCGCGGGCTGGGGCGGCAGCGCTTCGACGCGACGCTGGGTGCCTTCGCGGCGGCGTCCACCGCGCGCACGTTCGGCTTCCTGCGGGATCGCGCGCGCCTCGAGAAGGCCGGCCTGGCGAAGGGCGCGGCCCTGGCCAACACCCTCGTGTTCGACGACAACGGCGAGCCGGTCAACCCCGGCGGCCTGCGCTTCGATGACGAGCCCGCGCGCCACAAGTGGTTGGATTTGTTGGGTGATTTGGCGTTGCTGGGCCGCCCGCTGCAGGCCCGTGTGGTGGCCTACCGCGGCGGCCACGCGCTGCACCACGCGCTGGTGCGCGCCCTGCGCGTGGCCTCCGGTGGCGCTGCCGTTTCTTGATTTGAGTCCGCGACCTTGCAACAACGCGGGTGTACCGTCGCCGTCCACCCGCACCGAGGAGGTCCCATGCTCCGGTCGTTCGTCGCCTTCGCTTTCCTGGCCACCGCGGGTCTCGCCCTCGCGGGCACGGGCTGCAGCTCGGCGCCGGCCAAGCCCGAGGTGAAGCCGGGGCCCGCCATCCCCGATCTGAACCTGAGCGGCAAATGGTACAGCCGCGAGTTCGGCGACATGGAGCTGGTGCAGCAGGGCAAGAACCTGGTCACCGGCCGCTACGAGGATCCACGCGGGCCCGATCACAACGGCACCCTGCGCGGCACCATCGAGGGCGACATCCTGTGGATCGAGTGGATCAAGCCCGGCAACGCGGTGGCCGCCATCTTCCCCGCGCGCGGGCGCGGCTGGCTGCGCATCAGCCGCGATCAGAAGGTGATGGAGGGCCGCTGGGGCTTCGACGACGATAACGCCAACGGCGGCGGGTGGAAGGCCGAGAAGTCGTCCTTCCAGTAGCCCTTCGACCAGCCCTGCAGCGAGGAAGCGGCGGGCTGTCAGCCTTCAGCTGTCAGCTGTCAGCTCCGGACATGCTCGGCATCGGCGCGCCGAGCCGAGCTCGAGCCCACGGTCGCCCCGACGATTGGGCCCGTCTGCCCGGGAGCCCCGCGCCCCGACCTTGCACCGCGGTCCCGCGTTCGGCACGGCGTACGGGGCCCGGCTGATAGCTGATAGCTGACAGCCGGTCGGAGCGAACCACCAACGGCTCGTGAGCAGACCCCTCGTGATCGGCCGCCTCGCGACAGCCGGCCACGCCGGACTCAGCCGAGCGCGTCGAGGAAGGCGCGCGCCTTGACCCAGGCCTCGTCCCACTCGGCGCGCGCCTCGGAGTCGGCCACGACGCCGCCCCCCGCCTGATAGTAGAGCGCGTCGCCCGCCACCCAGGCGGTGCGGATGGCGATGTTCAGATCGCCGCCGCCGCGCGCGTCCAGATAGCCCACTGCACCGCAGTAGGGGCCGCGCCGCGTGGGCTCGAGGGCCTCGATGATCTCCATCGCGCGCAGCTTGGGGGCGCCGGTGATGCTGCCGCCGGGGAAGGTGGCGCGCAGCAGATCGGCCAGGCCGGCGCCCGGGCGCAGCCGCCCGATGACGGTGCTGACGAGGTGATGCACCGTGGCGTAGGGCTCGGGCGCGCACAGGCGGGGCACCCGCACCGAGCCGATGCGGCAGACGCGGCCCAGATCGTTGCGCTCGAGGTCGACGATCATGACGTGCTCGGCGCGATCCTTGGGGCTGGCCGCCAGCGCGGCGGCGAGGGCGGCGTCGGCCTCGGGGGTGGCGCCGCGGGGGCGGGTGCCCTTGATCGGGCGCGTCTCGACGTGGCCGTCGGCGTCCCAGCGCAGGAAGCGCTCGGGGCTGACGCTGAGGACGGCGCGGTCGGCGGCCGGGCGCAGGGCGGCGGCGAAGGGCACGGGGCTGCGCGCGTGCAGGGCGGTGAACAGCGGTCCCGGATCGCCGGGCGTCAGCGGCGCGCGGAAGCGGACGGTCAGGTTCACCTGATAGACGTCGCCGTCTTGGATGTGGGCCTTCACGCGGGCGAAGGCGGCGGCGTAGGTGGCGAAGTCGGCCTCGCAGGCGGCGGCGCCAGCGCGCGCGGGCGCCGCGGGCCGGGGAGGAGCGCGCAGCGCGGCGGCCAGCTGCGCCCGCCCGGCGGGCGTGCCCACCAGGTGGCCGCGCTGCGTCGCGCGGTCGTAGACCCAGGCGGCGGCGTACCGGGCGGCCCACAGATCGGGCAGGTGGTGCTCCGCGTGGGCGACCGCCGGGACGCGCTCGACCACCCGGCCCAGGTCGTAGCCCAGCAGGCAGGCGACGTGGGGCTGCGGACCCTCGGGGCCGGTCCAGTCCGTCGGCCGGCGCGCCGCCAGGGCCTCGAGGGCCGCGAAGGGATCGCCCGCGTCGCCCACGCGCCAGGCCAGCGTCTCGACGGGGCTCAGCGCCAGCGCCGCGAACCGGCCGGGATCGGCCGCCGAGCCGCCCGCGTCGAAGAGCGCGGCGCCCACCGGCAGGCCGTGGCGCGCCACCCAGGCGCCGGGTGTCTCGTGCAACTCTTCGAAATCACTGGATTTGTTCAAGTTGGGCAACCTTGACGCCGGCCCGCGGTCCCAGTAGCCTGACCCGCGGGCCGCTCGCGCGCCTGCCGTACCCCCTGGAGTTGCCGCCGATGCGCCTGCACCTTTCCCTCGCCCTCTTGGTCCTGGCCGCGCCGCTCGCGCCCGTCACCGCGCGCGCGGCCAAAGCCGACCAGCGCCGCGCGCTGCTCGAGGCCATGGCCGCCGAGCTCGGCCGCAGTCAGGCCGAGCTGCGCATCGATGATCAACCGCCGCCTTACTACATCGGATACCGCCTGGTCGACGCCCGCTCGATCGTCGTCGAGGCCCGCTTCGGCGCGCTGGTGCAGGACGACGACCGCCACGAGCGCAAGGTGGCCGTCGACGTGCGGGTCGGCGACTACCGCTTCGACAGCAGCCCCACCGACGACGAGCTGAGCTTCGTCGAGCTGACCGGCTTCCGTCCGACCAAGAGCGCGCCGCTCGACGACGACCCCGCCGCGCTGCGCGCGATGCTGTGGCTCCAGACCGACCAGCAGTACAAGCAGGCCCTGTCGACCTACCTGCGCAAGCAGGCGCGCAAGGTGACGCGGGTGGAGAAGGACATCCCCAGCTTCAGCCGCGTGCAGCCGGTGGAGCACGTCGATCCGCCCCAGCAGCTGAGCGTCGATCGCGACGCCTGGCGCAGCGCCGCGCGCGCCCTGTCGGCGAAGTTCCGTGGCGACAAGCACCTGCTCGACGGCACCGTACGCTTCAGCGCGGAGCAGCGGCGCGTGTTCCTGGTGACGACCGAGGGCACCCGCCTCATCCGGGAGCACGTGCTGTACTCGGTGGCCTTCGAGGGCGTGGCGCGCGCGCCCGACGGGCTGCTGCTGGAGCAGGGGCAGACGCTGTACGGCAAGACGCACGACGAGCTGCCCGACGTGAAGACGCTGGGCGCGATGGTCGACCGGTCGATGGCCGATCTGAAGGCGCTGCAGGCGGCGCCGGTGGCCGATCCCTACACCGGGCCGGCCATCCTCGAGCCGGAGGCGACCGGCGTGTTCTTCCACGAGACGGTGGGGCATCGGCTGGAGGGGGAGCGGCAGAAGGACGACGAGGAGGGGCAGACCTTCTCGGGGCAGCTGGGCCAGCGCATCCTGCCGCCCTTCATCACGGTGCGGGACGATCCCACCCAAGCCGCGCACGCCGGGCTGAGCCTCAACGGGCACTACGCCTTCGACGACCAGGGGGTGCCCGCCGAGAACGTCGTGCTGGTGCGGGCGGGCGTGCTCGAGACCTTCCTCACCAGCCGCACGCCCATCGAGGGCGCGGCGCGGAGCAACGGGCACGGGCGCGCGCAGGGCACCCACCGCCCGGTGGCGCGCATGGGCACGCTGATCGTCGAGGGGGCGAAGCCGGTGCCGCGCGCCGAGCTGAAGAAGATGCTCATCGCCGAGGCCAAGCGGCAGGGCAAGCCCTACGGGCTGATCATCCGCGACATCACCGGCGGATCGACCAACACCAGCAACTACGGCTACCAGGCCTTCAAGGGCACGCCGCGCATGGTGTACCGCGTGGACGCCGAGACCGGCGCCGAGACGCTGGTGCGCGGCGTCGAGATGGTGGGCACGCCGCTGACCGCGGTGGGCAAGATCCTGGCCACCAGCGACGAGATGGGCGTCTTCAACGGCTTCTGCGGCGCCGAGAGCGGCTACGTCCCGGTCAGCACGGTGGCCCCGGCGACCCTGTTCGCCGAGATCGAGCTGCAGCGCAGCCAGCGCGAGAAAGAGAAGGCGCCGGTGCTGCATCCGCCGTGGGCGGCGGGGAAGGGGGGGCGGTGAGCGAGGACTCCGAGGAGCGGCCCGCCGGCGCGAGCCCGCCGGTCGAGGCGCCGCGGGCGCTGCTGGTCGAGGACGATCACGCGACGGCCCACCTCGTGGATCGCCACTTGACGCACCTCGGCTTCGTCGTCGACTGGGTGGTGAACGGCCAGCAGGCCATCCTGGTGACGCAGAACCACCTGCCCGCGCTGGTGGTGATGGACGCCATGATGCCGCAGCTCGACGGCTTCGAGGCCACGCGGTATCTCAAGCTGCGCTATCCCGGCCGGGTGCCCGTGCTGATGCTGACGGCGCTGGACGACGCCGAGGCGGCGGCGCGGGCGGAGCGCGCCGGGGCCGACTTCTACCTGGTCAAGCCGGTGCGGCTGGGGCCCCTGCGGGAGGCCATCGCGCTGCTGACGGCGCTGAGCACGGCCGAGGCGCGGCTCGAGGCGGGGGACGCCGAGGCGCTGGACGCGGCCATCGAGGCGCGGCTGGAGGTGGCGCAGCGGCTGTGGAAGCTGGGCCTGGCGCGGGTGGCGCGCGGGCACCTGGGGCGGCTGTGGGATCTGGCGCCCGTCGATCCGCGCGTGATCGCGCTGGCCGATCGGTTGGGCGCGTGAGGCGCCGCCTGCGGCTGGACGTCGGCGCGCTGTCCGACGTGGGCAAGGTGCGCGACCACAACGAGGACGCGTGGCTGTGGGTGGAACAGGCCGACCTCGTCGCCGTGGCCGACGGCATGGGCGGCCACGAGGCCGGCGACGTGGCGAGCGAGCTGACGGTGCGGACGCTGGCCGGGGCCTTCGCCGACGGGCTGCCGGAGCCACGGCGCCTGCGCGCGCTGTTGAAGCGGCGCGCCCCGGCGATGGACCACCTCGAGCG
This sequence comes from bacterium, assembly GCA_030426945.1. Taxonomy (GTDB): domain Bacteria; phylum Myxococcota_A; class Bradymonadia; order UBA7976; family UBA1532; genus JACKDN01. Next base: position 3,804 of record JAUHXL010000217.1, on the reverse strand, counting down.
GGTGCTGCGCGAGGCGAACCGCGCGGTGCTCGACTTCGCCGCCGAGCACCCCGCCTGCAAGGGCATGGGCACCACGGTGGTCGCGATGCTGCTCGACGGCCGACACCTGCACTGGGCCCACGTGGGAGACAGCCGCATCTATCGGCTGCGCGACGGGGAGCTGATCCGCCTGACCCAGGATCACTCGTTGCTCAACGAGTACCTGCGGCTGGGGGTCATCGGCCCCGAGAAGGCGGCGCATTTTCCCTACAAGAACGTGATCGTGCGCGCCCTGGGTCTGTCCCCCCACGTCGACATCGACGTGGCCACCGACACGGTCATCCTGCGCGACCGCTACCTGTTGTGCTCCGACGGCTTGACCGATCTGGTGGATGACGAGACAATCCGCCGGCAACTCCAACAGCTCGGACGGCCGGCCGCGGACGCACGCGCGCTGGTCGACCTGGCGCTCGCCGCCGGCGGCTCGGACAACGTCACGGCGGTCGTGGCCGACGTCGTCACCGAGGATTCATGAAGTCACTGCCGTTCCTGCTGTTGCCGCTGCTGCTGGCGTTTCCGGCCTTCGCCGAGGAGGCCACCCTGGTCGCGCCGCCGCTGGCGGTGACCGGCGTGCCCGGCGCGGTGGGCGACACCTTCGACGCCGAGCTGCGTAAGGCCTTGACCGGAAAGGTGAAGCTGCTCGCCAGGGAGGCCGGCTCGAAGAGCGGCGTCGGCGGCGCCTGCAAGGCCGACGACTGCGGCAAGAAGCTGGCCGAGGCCGCGTCCGCGCGCTTCGCGCTGACCGGCACCGTGGTCAACAGCGACGAGATCTACACCGTCGAGCTCAGCCTCTACGACGCCGCCAACGAGAAGCGCACCGCGGCCAAGGAGGTGTGCGAGCTGTGTGGCGCCGACGACGTCAAGGGCTCGGTGACCAAGGCGGTCGCCGCGCTGGCGCCGGCGCTGGCGGCCAAGGCGCCCCCGCCGAAGGCGCCGCCGCCCCCGCCGCCGCCGGCCGAGAACAAGGTCTCGATGCAGATCGAGTCGCTGCCCGATGGCGCCGACGTGCTGCTCGACGAGAAGAAGGTGGGGCAGACGCCCATCGCCTTGCAGGTGAAGCCCGGGAAGCACGCGGTGGTGGTGCGCAAGCAGGGGTACCTCGACGCGAACCGCACCATCTCGGCCCTCGATCAGCCCATCAAGCTGAAGGTGACGCTGGTGCTGGATCCGACGGCCGGGGCCGCCGTGGCGCCGCCGCCGGTGGCGCCGCCCCTCGAGCAGCCGGCGCCCGCGCCGGCCCCGACCGAGGCGCCGGTCGACGCCAGCGGCCTCACCGGGGTGGGCTGGGGTCTGACGGTGGGCGGCGCGCTGCTGGCCGGCGCCGGGGTCTGGCTGGTCATCTTGGACGGCGAGATCACCTGCACCGACGGCCGCGATCGGCGCGAATGCCCCAACGTCTACAACACCAAGGGCATCGGCATCCCGGCGCTGGGCGTCGGCGCTGCGGCCTTGGGCTCGGGCATCACCCTGCTGATCCTCGACGCCCTGCGCGAGGACGCGCCCGCCGCGGCCCCGTCCGTGGCCCCCACCGCAGACGGCGGCGCCCTGCTGCAGTGGAGCGGTCGCTTCTGATCGCGTGATCGGCTGGCCGGGGGCGCCGAGGGGCGCAGACCGGGCCGGCCCGACGTTTCGCCCGCTGCGCGACCCGCTGCATCCCGCTGGGCGCGGCCCGCTGCATCCCGCTGGGCGCGGCCCGCTGCATCCCGCTGGACGCGATCCCGGCGCCGCGCGCGCTCGGAGAGGCCGGGACGATCCCCGGACCCCCTCCCGGCGTCGCGCCTGTCGCCCGCCCCCGAGGCCCTGGCCGAACTCGACCACCTGGACATGACGCTCAGGGCCACGCCAGCCGCCAGGCCGCGGCCCTGCTCAGCCGCGCGCTGCGCCCCAGGCGGGCGCGACCCCGCGAGCCCGAGGGTCGGCGGCGCCGCCGATGCCGGCGCCCAGGACCAGGTCAGCCGCCCAGCTTCTTCTTCACGATGTCGAGGTACTTCTTCGCCTGCCCGTTCTTCGGGTTGATCGACATCGCGTGTTCCCACTGGGTCTTGGCTTCCGCGTACTGCTTGAGCCGGAAGTGGGCCATGCCGAGGTCGACGCGGTAGGCGTCGTTCCGCGGCGCGAGTCGAACTGCCCGGTTGTAGTGGCGCGCGGCCTCCTCGTAGTTGGCGCGCTGGAACGCGACCTGGCCCAGGCCCGCGTTGGCCTTCGCGCTGCGCCCGTAGGCCTTGAGGGCGGCCTGATAGGCCGTCGCGGCGGCGGTGTAGTCGGCCTTGGCCAGGTGGCGATCGCCGTCGGCGAGCAGGCGGCGCGCTTCCGCCTTCTTGTCTTCGCCGGCGGCGCGCTTCTTGGCCGCGGCGGCCTTGTCGGCGGCGGCCTTGTCGGCGGCGGCCTTGTCGCGGGCGGCCTTGTCGCGGGCGGCCTTGTCGGCGGCGGCCTTGTCGCGGGCGGCCTTGTCGGCGGCGGCCTTGTCGCGGGCGGCCTTGTCGGCGGCGGCCTTGTCGGCGGCGGCCTTGTCGCGGGCGGCCTTGTCGGCGGCGGCCTTGTCGGCGGCGGCCTTGTCGGCGGCGGCCTTGTCGGCGGCGGCCTTGTCGGCGGCGGCCTTGTCGGCGGCGGCCTTGTCGGCGGCGGCCTTGTCGGCGAGGGCCTCGACGGTCGCCTGAGCCCGACGCACCTGGGCGTCGTCGGGCGCGACGGCCTCGGCCACGGCCAGCGTCGCGCGGGCCTCGTCGTATTGGCCGGCGCGCGCCTGCGACAGCGCGTCGTTCAGCAGCTGAGGGGCGGCCTGGCTCGCGATCCGCCGCGCCGTCCGGTTGGTCGGCTCCGCCGCGCGGAGCCGCGCGAGCACCGGCACGAGCGCGTCGTCCGAGCCCTGCCAGCGGCGGGCCGCGAGGGCGTCGCGGGCGGCCTGCTCGAGCGCGGCGGTCGGCGGGACGGCGGCGTCGGGGGCCGGCGCGGCGTCCGGGGCCGCCGCGGCGTCGGGGGCTGGCGCGGCGTCCGGCGCGGGGCCGCCGTCGGCGACCGCGGCGTCGATGATCGGCGGGGCCGCGTCCGGTCGGGGGCTGATCGCGGCGGGCGCGCCCTCGTCCGGCTTCGCCGAGGCCAGCGCCGCCGCGTCGGCGCCCGTCGTGTCGTCGCCGCCGTCGCGCAAGACGAAGAAGAACAGGACCGCGACCACCGCCACCACGCCCGCGAGGACGTAGGGGAACAGGCTGCGCTCCTGCTCGTCCTGGAAGTGGTACACCGACAGGCTGGCGTGCTTCTTCTCGAGCTGCTCGGTGGTGTCGACGAACCAGTCGTCGACGTCCGCCTCGGACTTCACCGTGGGCACGGGCGCGGCCGGCTCGAAGGGCGTCCGGTGCAGCGGGATCGTCGCGGCGGGCGCTTCGCCGAAGGCGGCGGTCGGCGCCTCGGGTTCCTTCGTCGCGGCGGCGGCTGCTTTGCCCGCGCTCGGCTTGGCGATCTCGACCTTCGCCGGCGCCGCAGCGGGGGCGGTCGCTCCGGCGGGCTCGCCCCGCGACGCGCCGGGCTTGGTGCCCACCGCCGGGATCGAGGGCGAGGTCGGCCCACCCCGGCGACCCTTGCGGCCCTTGCGGCTCTTCGAGCGCGCCTTCTTGCCCCGCTGCTTGCGGCCACCGGCCGTCGCGGAGCCGTCGCCCTCGTCGTCGCCGTCTTCGTCGCCGTCGTCGTCCTCACCCTCCGCGTCGTCGGGCTCGGCCTCGGGTTCCGGCTCGGGTTCGGGCGCCGGCTCGGGCTCGGGCGTCGGCTCGG
>JAUHXL010000216.1 GCA_030426945.1 bacterium | reverse complement strand
TCCACCACAGGCGGTAGGGCTCCGGCCCGCCGTCGCCGTAGACGACCACGACCGAGTCCGCGCGGACGCCCCGGGCGCGCAGCATGGCCTCGAGATCGGCCACCGGCCGGCTGACGCCGGGGGCGGGTTGGCCGTGGCTGTAGTCGCCGCGGTCGATGGGCTGGGCCGAGGGGATGCGGCCGGCCTCGACGCGATCGGCCGGGCGCACGTCCAGCAGCACCAGGCGCGGGCTGCCGAGGGCGGCGGCGACCTCGCGGGCGCTGACGCTCCACTCGGGGTGCCGCAGGCCGGCGGCCTTGGCCTCGGCCCCGAAGCGCGCGAGGTTGGCCGTGGCCTCCTCGGGCGACGCCGCGTGCTCGACGCCGGCGCCGCGGCGCGCGGCGGGCTGAGAGGCGGCGGCCTGCTCGCCCAGCATCGGGGTCTCGGGCGTCGGCGGGCGCTGCAGCAAGAAGGCGCCGGCCAGCGCGGCGACGCCCAGGACACCCATCGCCAGGTGGTGCCGCCCCAGCGCGGGCACCCAGCTGCCGAGCTGCCACACCGTCTGCCCGAAGAAGTCGTGCGGCACCTCTTCCACGCCGGGGTAGCCCAGCTTGCGCGGCGGGTGATCGGGCATGTAGGCGGTGCCGAACAGCCAGTCCCAGGTGCTGAAGATGATGCCGAAGTTCTTGCCGGCCCCTTCGGCGTCGTAGTCGTGATGCCAGATGTGCATCGCCGGGCCGTTCAGCACGTAGCGCAGCGGACCCCACGTGATGTGCAGGTTGGCGTGGTTCAGGTGGCCGATGATCGTGCCGAACACGGCGTGGAACAGCAGCGCCTCGCCGGCGAAGCCGAACCACATCAGGGGCAGGTACAGCACGGCCTTGTAGAGGACGACCTCGGTCCACTGGAACCGGAACGAGACGATCCAGTCCATCTCGCCGTCGACCACGCTGTGGTGCACCTTGTGCCACGACCACAGCCAGGGCACGCGGTGCAGCGCGTTGTGCACGCACCACTGGACGAAGTCGACCACCACCAGCGCGACGGGGATCTGCACCCACAGCGGCCAGGACGCGGCGGCGTTGCGGTACAGCGGGGCCAGCAGGCCCTGCTCCATCAGCCAGGCGTCGAGGGGCGGCAGCACGTACAGGGCGGCGGTGCCCGCGATGAGCAGCCCCAGGAAGTGCCCGTTGAAGACGAGGTGCAGCAGGTCCGACCAGAGCCAGCGCCGCAGGGCCTTCTGCTCGGGGCGCCAGGGGCGCGCGCGCTCGGCGAGCGCGACGCCCACCGAGGCGATCAGCAGGGCGAGGGGGTAGATGGGCATGGACCCTCCGGGCACGACGGTGGCGGTGCGGTGCGGGGCGCTGCGCGCAGCGGCGGGGTCGTGCCTCAGCAGGGGCCGTGCCACCCGCGTCATCGCGCCGCGCCGCGGCGTTTCGTCGCGCTCGTGTCATTACGTTGCGACAGAGTCGTTCGATGATGCACCGGTGGGAGGCGCGGACACGTCGGCGGGGCGCAACGGCGCGGGCTGCGGTAGGCTCGCGCCGTCTCACTGCGCACCCTGGGAGGTCTCCGATGCGCTCGCTCGCCGTTCTCGCCGCCTTCGCTGTCGCCCTGCCCGCCGTCGCTGCGCCCGAGGCGCCACCGCAGAGCGGCGTGCGCACCGAGGCCGAGGCCCAGAAGCAGGTCGCGCCCAGCGGCAAGGCGCACATCACGCACCTGGCCGAGGGGCGCAACGCCTACGTCGGCAAGCTGGTGGTCGAGGCCGGCGCGGCCATCCCCGAGCACGCCGACGACAGCGAGGAGTACATCCACGTGCTCGAGGGCACGGGCACCATCACCATCGACGGCGAGGCCAAGAAGGTGGGGCCGGGCGACACCGTGTTCATGGCGGCGAAGGCCAAGGTGAGCTACCAGAACGGGCCGACGCGCATGGTGGCCCTCCAGGTGTTCGCGGGGCCCGAGTCGGCGGTCAAGTACCAGAGCTGGAAGGCGGCGCCGGCGAAGTGAGCGCGCTCATCGGGCGAAGCGCGCCCGGGCGTAGGGCGCGCGGAAGAGGAAGAGCAGGATGAGGGTGTACTCGGCGCACTCGATGGCGAGGGCGCGGAAGCGGTCGGGGTCGGTCAGGATGAAGAAGGTCTGGTAGACGCAGGTGGTCGCCATCGCGCCGTAGATCACCAGCATCGCCCAGGGCAGGGGGGGCCAGGGGCGCAGGTAGCCGACGACGAAGGTGGCGGCCGCGACCGCGAGCAGGCTCCACTGCAGCGCGAGCATGGCGGGGCCGAACAGCGGGTTGCTCAGGCGCTGCCAGGGCAGGTCGTCGAAGGCCATCTCGGCGAAGCCGACCGCGGCCCACACGCCCAGGCCGACGTGCACCAGGACGAGCAGCGCGCCGAAGACGCGGGACGCCAGGGCGAGCGGACCGGCCGCGGCGGGCGCGTCGGCGGGCAGGGGCGATGGCACAGAGCACCTCGGGGAGCGGCGACGCGGGCACGATAGGTCAGCCGCGGCGGAGCGACAAGGCGGGTCGGACGGGGCACTCGAGGCGGGCGGCCGGCGCCGTCGGCGGGGCGCGGCAGGTCGCCGCGGGCCCTGGCGGCGCGCGCGGGCCGCGACCCTCCGTTCAGGGGAACGCGTGCTGCGCGGCGGCCTGCACGAAGGGCTGTGCGGCCGCCTCGATGGGATCGGGCGCGTCGCCCGCCCAGCCGCGGCGCGCCTCGGGTCGGCAGCCGTCGGTCCGCATGCCGACGACGGCGCCGTAGCCCAGCAGACCGCCGGCCACGGCGAACAGCGCCGTGCCCACGGCGATGCCGCCCCAGGCGAGGTAGCCGTTCTGGTCGTCGTCGGGGTCGTCGGGATCGCCCTCGTCGTCGAAGTCCTCGGGGCTGTTGGCCGACAGCAGCCACACGCCGCCGGCCGCCAGCGCGAGGCTGACGATCGAGACGACGCCCAGGCCCACGCGCGACACCTGCACCGTCTCGTAACGCGAGGGGGGCGCCGTCTCGAGGGCGTCGGGCTGCACCTCGACCCGCACGCGGCGCAGGGGCTGGTCGGTCACCGCCAGATCGCCCTCGAGGACGAAGATCGGCCTCGACTGCTCGGCGAGCTGGTCGGCGCAGGTCTTCTCGATGTGCGCGTCGGCGTCGCCCTCGATGGTCAGCGCCGGCTTGCCCTCGCGCGGGATCTGCTCGTCGAGCACCGTGTCGATCGACAGCTCGGCCGCCGGCGCCTCGGCGAACGCGGCCTCGCCGATCACGACGCCGGCGAAGCGTACGCCCCGGTCGACAGCCAGCCGCTCGACCTCCCGCACCAGCGCCGCGCAGCGCGTCGCGTCGCAGTCCGCAGGCAGCCGCAGGCCCACGCTGGCCGGCGGGGTCGGGGGTGGATCGCCCTCCGGCTGCACGCTGGCCCGCACGGCGGGCACGTCCGAGGGCGCGGGGCGCACGGTGTAGTTGTACTTCGTGCACGCGGTCAGGGGCAGCGTGACGACGAGGGCCAGCGCGAGCAGCGCGTCGGTGCGGGGGCTACGATCCACGGGTCGACCTCCAAATCCGGCGAACTCTACCCTCGTGCGTTCGGCGCCGCCACGCCCCGAAAACCCGGTCAGGGCAGGGCGGCCAGCAGGGTGTCGACCAGCCAGTGCAGGTGGGCGCGGCGCTCGGCGATGCCCTCGGGTGAGAGGGGATCGCCGTCCCAGGCGCCCTCGAGGGCGGGGGCGTAGGTGAAGTAGTTGAGGACCGCGCCGCTGAGGGTGACGAAGAAGTGGCGGGCGGCCAGCGGGCCGCGGGCGGGGACGGCGTCCCCCAGGGCGGACTCGACGCCGCGCAGCAGCAGGCCCAGGTTCTGGCGCACGACGCTCAGGTCGCCGCCGCCGCCCGCGATCTTGCGCTGCACCATCCGCGCGTAGCGCACGTTGTCGGCCGCGAAGTCGACGTAGGCGTCGACGACCGCGTGCAGGCGGGCGCGCAGGTCGCCGTCGCGGGCCAGGGCGTCGGCCAAGGCGGCCTCGTGGGCGCGGTAGTAGCCGTCGAGCACGGCGGCGTACAGGGCGTCCTTGCCGTCGAAGTAATAGAAGACCGCGGCCTTGGCCACGCCCGCCCCGGCGGCCACGTCGCGCATGCTGACCGCGTCGTAGCCGCGGGTCGCGAACAGGTCGTCCGCCGCCGCCAGGATCTTCGCTCTCGCTTCGCCGTTGCGGGCCACGCGGGCCTCCTCCGCAGTTTTTGACCGATCGGTTTGACCGAGCGGTCAAACTCTGACATAAGGAGCCCATCGGCGCAAGCCAAGCAACCCCGAGCCGGGAGGAACCCATGGGCAACCCGCTGCAGAGCACGGTGCGGAAGATCAAGGGCCAGCAGACGGTCAGCGGCGGCGAGATCGTCGCGCGCATCCTCGCCGAGGAGGGCGTCGACCACGTCTTCGGCATCATCGACGGCACCTACTTCGGCTTCTACAAGAACCTCGAGCCCAACGGCGTGCGCCTGATCACGCCGCGCCACGAGACCTCGGCGGTGCACATGGCCGGCGCCTACGCCCGCGTGACCGGCAAGCTGGGCGTCTGCATGGCCAGCAACGGCCCCGGCGTCGCCAACGCGCTGCCCGGCGTGGCCGTCGAGCAGGCCGAGGGCAACCGGGTGCTGCTCATCACCTCGTCGCGCCGCGAAGGCATCGCCTACCCGGATCGCGGCGGCGCCTTCCAGTTCTTCCCGGCCGTGCAGGCCATCGGCGCCATGGCCAAGCGCGCCATCGCCGTGCCCAGCGCCGATCGCGTGGCCGAGCTGACCCGCGCCGCCCTGCGCGCCTGCTGGACCGGCCGCCCGGGCCTGGTGAACCTCGAGATCCCCGAGAACATCATGAACGGCAGCTACCCGGTGCAGCCCGGGTGGTTCCGCGAGGCGGGCACGTCGCGCGTCGCCGCGCCCATCCCGCCGCACCCGGCGCAGGTGGCGGCGGCGGCCGACCTGCTGATCGGCGCCGAGCGGCCCCTGATCCACGTCGGCAGCGGCGTCGTCCACGCCGGCGCCTCGCACGAAGTCCACACCTTGGCCGCCCGCCTCGAGGCCGCCCTGTGCACCTCGTGGGGCGCCCGGGCCGCCCTCGACGAGCGCGACCGCCGCGTCGTCGCGATGCCCTTCGTCGCCGCCGTCAACCAGGCCCGCAACGAGGCCGACGTCGTGCTCGTCCTCGGCTCGCGCCTGGGCGAGACGGATTGGTGGGGCAAGGCGCCGTACTGGGCCAAGCCCGCGGATCAGAAGCTGATTCAGGTCGACCTCGACGCCGAGATCATCGGCTGCAACCGCCCCGCAGACGTCGCCGTGCAGGCCGACGTGAAGGCCTTCCTCGTCGCGCTCATCGCCGAGCTCGAGGGCCGCGCCGGCGTCGGCGATCTGTCCGGCCGCGCCGGCTGGACCAACGCCCTGCACGCCCAGGTCGAGGCCCGCCGCGCCAAGCTGGCCGGTCACCTCGAGAACACCTCGATGCCCATGCACCCGGCGCACGTGCCGGTGGCCTGCCAGCGCCTCTTCGGCGACGACGCCTTCCTGGTGGTGGACGGAGGCAACACCGCCATCTGGGCCAACTTCTTCCACGAGGTGCGGGTGCCCGGCACGGTGGTCAGCACCCCCAAGATGGGCATGCTGGGCGCCGGCTGCGCCCAGCCCCTGGGCATCAAGGCCGCCTTCCCCGACCGCCCCGTCTACTGCATCACCGGCGACGGCGCGATGGGCTTCCACCTGCAGGAGGTCGAGACGGCCGTGCGCAACCGCCTGCCCGTGGTGTGGCTGGTGCTGTGCGATCGCCAGTGGGGCATGGTGAAGATGAACCAGCAGTTCGCGCTGAAGCCGCTGAAGACGCTGGTGATGAAGAGCCTGGGGCCCGACGAGACCATCAACGCCGACCTCGAGGAGATCGAGTTCGACGCGGTGGCCCGCGCCATGGGCGCCCACGGCGAGCGCGTGGCCGACCCCGCCGGCCTCGAGAACGCCATCAAGCGCGCCATCGCCTCGGGCAAGCCGGCGGTCATCCACGTGGACGTCGATCCGGTGGCGCACATGTGGGCGCCGAACCTGAAGGACTTCAAGGACATGCACGCCGAGCCGAAGGGCTGAGGGGGCCGCCGTGAGCACCACGAACGCACCCCGACGCGTCCTGATCACCGGCGCGGAGGGCTACATCGGGCGCCTGCTGACCGAGGCCCTGGCCGCCGAGCGCGGCGATCTGGAGGCGATCATCGCCACCGATCTGCGCGCGCCCGAGGCGCCGGTCCCGGGGGTGATCCACGCGCCCCTCGACATCACGCGCGCCGCCGACGTGCGCGCCCTGATCGAGAAGCATCGGCCGGACACGGTCGTGCACCTGGCCGCGGTCGTGACGCCGCGCCCCGACCAGGGCCGCGACCTGCAGCGCCGCGTCGACGTGGACGGCACGCGCCACCTGCTCGACGCCTGCGTCGCCTGCGGCGTGAAGAAGCTGGTCTACACCAGCAGCGGCGCGGCCTACGGCTATCACGCCGACAACGCGCCGCTGCTGACCGAGGACGCGCCCCTGCGCGGCAACGAGGTGTTCGCTTACGCCGCGCACAAGCGCGAGGTCGAGGTGATGCTGGCCGACGCCCGGCGCGACCACCCGGCGCTGAAGCAGCTCGTGTTCCGGGTGTCGACCATCCTCGGCGAGCGGGTGCACAACCAGATCACCGCGATGTTCGAGCGCCCGGTGGTGCTGGGGCTGAAGGGCGTCGACACGCCCTTCTGCTTCGTGTGGGACGAGGACGTGGTCGCGTGCCTGGCGCTGGGCGTCCGCGAGCCCGAGACGGCGGGCATCTACAACCTGACCGGCCACGGCGTGATGACCCTGCGCGAGATCGCCGCCGGCATGCACCGCCCCTTCGTGGCGCTGCCCAAGGGCTGGGTGCGGCGCGGCCTCGAGGTGCTGTCGAAGCGCGGCCTGAGCCCCTACGGCCCCGAGCAGGTGATGTTCCTCGAGCACCGACCGGTGCTGTCCAACGAGGCGCTGGTGCACGCCTTCGGCTACCGCCCCCAGAAGACCAGCCGCGAGGTGTTCGATGTCTACCGCCAGCAGCGCGCGCACTGACTTCCGCGATCGCGTCGTCGCCATCACCGGCGGCGCCGGCGACATCGGCCAGGCCCTCGGCCGCGCCTTCGGGCGGGCGGGCGCGCGCGTCGCCCTGCTCGACCTGCCCGGGCCGCGGCTCGACGCCGCCGCGGCGGGGCTGCGCGCCCTCGACATCGACGCCCTGGGCCTGGCCTGCGACGTCACTGATCCGGCGGCCTGCCAGGGCGCCCTCGACGCCACGCGCTCGAGGCTGGGTCCCGTCGACGTGCTGATCAACAACGCCGGCCTCAGCCACCGCAGCCGCTTCACCGACACCGATCCCGCCGTCCTGCGCCGCGTGATGGAGGTGAACTTCTTCGGCGCCGTCCACTGCACCCGCGCCGCCCTGCCGGATCTGCGCACCCGCGGCGGCAGCGTCGTCGCGGTCAGCAGCGTCGCCGGCTTCGCGCCGCTGGTGGGCCGCACCGGCTACGCCGCCAGCAAGCACGCGCTGCACGGCTTCTTCGACTCGCTGCGCACGGAGCTCGCCGACGAGGGCGTGCACGTCCTGGTCGTCTGCCCCAGCTTCGTCGACACCCAGTTCGCGCGCACCGCGCTGAACGGCGCCGGCGAGCGCCTGCAGGGCCCCCGCGCCCTGGCCGGCCGCCCGCTCACCCCCGACCAGGTGGCCGACGCCGTCGTCGACGCCGTCGCCCGCGGCAAGCGGCAGCGCCTCATCTCACCGGTCGCCCACGCCTCGCTGTGGCTCTCGCGCCTCTGGCCCTCCGCCTACGATCGCGTGATGCGCCGCGCCCAGCGCGAAGAGTTCGCCTGACCCGGTGCGCGTTAACCCCCGGTTAACGCGCGGCGTTCACCTGAACGTCGGGCCTGAGCGTTCGCCCCCGGCCTGTGGTGCAAGTGGCTGATTCGTAAGCCGAATTGCGCCGGCGTGTCGGCTGGAACGCCCCTTGCCAACGGACCTGCCGACCGCGACGCGCCGCCTCGATTGCGGTGCGCGCTCGCCAAGGAGGTCCGCGATGTTCGCCCGTTGGTCCCTGCGACTCGGCCTGCTCTCCCTCGTCGTGGCGCTCGTCGCCTGCGACGACGACGACAGCACGACCTACGTGTACGTCGACGCCGGCGGAGCCGCCGGCTGCGCGCCCGCGTGTTCGGCCGAAGCCTGCGAGATCTGCGACGAGAGCGGCGCCGCCCCGGTGTGCGTCGGCACCTGCGGCGCGGGCACCACCTGCCAGGCCGGGGCCTGCGTCGCCGAAGCGCCGGCCACCTGCGAGCCGGCCTGCGGCGACTGCCAGGCCTGCGACACCTCCGGCGCCGCGCCGGCGTGCGTCGACCTCTGCGGCGCGGGCGCGTCCTGCGTCGACGGCGCCTGCGTCGGCGACACCCCCGCGGCCTGCGAGCCCGCCTGCGGCGACTGCCAGGCGTGCGACGCCTCGGGCGACGCGCCGGTGTGCGTCGACCTCTGCGCCGACGGCGTCGCCTGCGTCGAGGGCCGCTGCGTGGCCGACGCGCCCGCGGCCTGCGAGCCTGGGTGCGGCGACTGCCAGGTGTGCGACACGACCGGCGACGCGCCGGTCTGCGTCGACCTGTGCGGCGCCGGCAGCAGCTGCGTCGAGGGCCAGTGCCGGCCCGACGCGCTCGTCGAGTGCGATCCGGTCTGCGGCCCCTGCCAGACCTGCGACGTGGCCGCCGATCCGCCCGCCTGCCGCGATCTGTGCGGCGACGGCGCCGCCTGCGTCGAGGGCGTCTGCGAGGCGCTGCCGCCGGCCACCTGCGCGCCCGCCTGCGGCCCCTGCCAGGTGTGCGACGCGACGGGCGACGCGCCGGTGTGCGTCGACAGCTGCGGCGCGGGCGCCGAGTGCGCCGACGGCGTGTGCGTGCCCACGCCGGGCCCCACCTGCGAGCCCGCCTGCGGCGACTGCCAGGCCTGTGATCTCGCGGCCGATCCGCCGGTGTGCGTGGACGCGTGCGGCGCGGGCCTCGCCTGCGTCGACGGCGTCTGCCAGGCGGGCCCACCCCCGGCCTGCGAGCCGGCCTGCGGCGACTGCCAGGTGTGCGACGTGAGCGGCGACGCGCCGGTGTGCGTCGACCTCTGCGGCGGCGGCGAGTACTGCGACGCCGGCGCGTGCGTGCGCGGCGGCCGCCACGTCGGCTTCGACGCCCTCGCGGGCCCCTTCGCCACCGGCCCCGAGGTGACCCAGGCGTGCCTCGGCTGCCATCAGACGCAGGCCGACCACTTCGTGCAGACGGCGCACTGGCGCTGGGCCGGGCCCACCCCCACGCTGGAGGGCCGCGAGGACGAGACGGGCATCGGAAAGCGTAACCTGATCAACAACTTCTGCATCGCGACCACCTCGAACGAGGCCCGCTGCACGCAATGCCACGCCGGCTACGACTGGCGGAACGACGCCTTCGACTTCGAGGACCGCACGAAGATCGACTGCCTCGTGTGCCACGCCGAGCCCTCGCTCTACAGCAAGGCGCCGACGACCGCCGGCAACCCGCCGGCCACCGTCGACCTGCGGCGCGCCGCGCGCAGCGTCGGGCAGCCGAGCGTGGGCAACTGCGGGCAGTGCCACTTCGCCGCGGGCGGCGGCGACAACGTGAAGAAGGGCGACCTGGGCTCGGCCCTCGCGACCGCGACGCCCGACGTCGACGTGCACATGGGCCGCGGCATGAGCTGCGCCGACTGCCACGCCGGGCCCGAGCACCGGCTGCTGGGCCTCAGCGCGCACGGCGCCGTCAGCGAGGGCCGCGTGGCCTGCGCCGACTGCCACACGAACGCGCCGCACGACAACCCGCTGCTCGACAACCACGCGCTGGACGTGGCCTGCCAGACCTGCCACGTGCCGGCCTTCAGCCGCCAGCAGCCGACCAAGATGTTCTGGGACTGGGCGACGGCCGGCGACAACGGCCGCGGCCCCGGCGGCATCCAGATGGGCGCCCTGGCCGACGGCACGCCGGTGTCGGTGTACGACGCCAAGAAGGGCGACTTCCGCTGGGAGAAGAACGTGCGGCCGGTGTATCGCTGGTTCGACGGGCGCGTCGCCCGCATGACCACCGACGACGCCTACCCCGCCGGCGCAGGCACCGAAGAGAACCCGATCGTCCTCGGCCAGCCCCTCGCCGATCACGACAGCGCCGACGCCGTCATCTGGCCCTTCAAGGACTTCCGCGGCCGGCAGGCGGTCGATCCGGCCCAGAACATCCTGATCGTCCCGCGCCTGTTCGGCCCCGGCGGCTTCTGGGCCTCGCTGCCCGCCCCGGACGCCTACTCGCAGGAGGCCGTGGACGCCGTCTGGGCCACGGCGATGACCGACGGCGCCCGCGCGGCCGGCCAGATCGCGCCCGACGCCAGCTACGCGGTCGGCGACTGGGCCTGGGCCTACACGGTGCTCTACCTGGGCATCGACCACGAGGTCGCGCCCGCCGCGCAGGCGCTCGGCTGCGGCGACTGCCACGACAACGCCGCCTTCGACTTCGAGGCGCTCGGCTACACCTGCGACCCGATGACCGGCGGGGCGGGGTGCGGCTCGCGTCACTGAGGGCGCGGCCGGGGGGCGGCCGGCCTCCGACGAGGCACCGGAGGCCGACCGCGCTACCCGGCGACGGCGTCAATCCCCAATTGTTTCATCCACTTCCATAGCGTGACGCGGCTGACGCCCAGGGCCTCGGCGGCCAGCGCGCGGCGCCCGCCGGTGGCCTGCAAGGCCGCCTCGATGGCGTCCCGGTCGAGCCCCCGTGGTCGGGGCGCCGGCGCGGGCGCGTCCCGCAAGTGCGCGGGCAGGGCGTCGAGGTCCAGCGTGGCTCCGCGGCTGAGGACGAAGGCGTGCTCGACGGCGTGGTGCAGCTCGCGCACGTTGCCCGGCCAGTCGTGCGCCATCAGCCGCTGAAGGGCGCGCGGAGTGAAGCGGGCCGTCCGGCCCCGACCGGTCGCCAGCTCGTCGAGCAGATGATCGATCAGCAGCGGGATGTCGCTCCGGCGGGCGCGCAGGGGCGGCACGGTCACCGGCAACACCGCCAGGCGGTAGT
>JAUHXL010000215.1 GCA_030426945.1 bacterium | reverse complement strand
GCAACTACGCCTACGTCGACAGCCAGGCCGAGGTCGAGCGCGCGCTGGTCGAGGGCGTCAGCGGCACGCTGCAGGTGATCGCCAAGGACGTGAAGGTGCAGGTCGAGCTGAACACCGACCTCGTCGTGCGCCACCGCCTGATCGGCTACGAGAACCGCGACATCGCCGACGACGACTTCCGCGACGACGCCGTCGACGCCGGGGAGATCGGCGCCGGCCACAGCGTCACCGCCTACATCGAGGTCGAGCTGGCCGAGGGCGCCCTGGCCGAGGCCGGCGACCTGGCCACCGTGCGCCTGCGCTACAAGGCGCCCGACGCCGCGCCGAACGACGACGAGAGCGCCCTCGAGCTGACCCACGCCTTGCCCGTCAGCGCCGTCGCGCCCAGCTTCGACGACACCAGCGACGCCTTCCGCTTCGGCGCCGCCGTCGCCGAGTACGCCGAGATCCTGCGCGACAGCCCCCACACCGAGGGCGCCGCCTTCGCCGCCATCCGCGAGATCGCCGCCGCCGCCGCCCACCCCGCCGAGCCCGACCAGGCCGAGTTCGTCGAGCTGGTCGGCATGGCCGCGAGGCTCTGGCGCTGAGCGCCTGGGGTCGTGCCACACGATCGAACGAACTGAGCCACTTCTTTCACTTCTTGGCGCCCTCGCCCCTACTCCACCTGCACCACCACCCCGCCGCTCTCGACCCCGCGCCGGTCGACCGCGGCGACCGCCCATCGGCCGCTGCCGACGGCCACGGTGTTCGCGTAGGCCGGCACGATCCGGTCGAGCGTCCAGCCCGCGCCGGCGTCGCGGTAGAGCGTCCAGGCGCGCAGGTCGGGTGACGCGTGGCTGAGCGTGAGCGCTCCGCCCGAACGCTCCACCACGGGCGGCGGGAGCGTCTCGCCCTCGGTGCCGGGCAGCGCGGGCGTCAGCGCGGGCGCGGCGTAGAAGCGTTCGCTGAGCGTCGTCGCCACGCCGTCCTGGTCGGCGACGAAGGGCCCGACGTGGAAGAAGACGTTGCCCAGCGAGCCCGCTGCACGCAACGCTCGGCTGATGCCCACCTGGCGCTCGAACTCGGCGACGCTCCACCCGGCGTCCTCGCCGAGCTTGGCCAGGTTGTTGCCCGCGGCGATGTAGCGGCCGCCCCAGGTGAGGCTGGCCCACCAGGTGAGCAGCGTCTCGTAGTCCTGCTGCGGGCGCGTCGCGTTCCAGTAGAGCTGCGGCGCGAGGTAGTCGACCCAGCCCTCCTGCATCCAGTGGACGGGATCGGCGTAGATGGCCGCGTACTGGTCGAGGCCGGCGGTGCCGGGCGGCGTGCCCGGGCGGTAGATGCCGAAGGGCCCGACGCCGAAGCGGGCGGCGGGGTCCTCCTCTCGCACGGCCAGAAACACCTGCTGAATCAGCTGGTTGACGTTGTCGCGGCGCCAGTCGTCGCGCCCGAGCGCGCCGCCGCCGTCCACGTAGGCCTGCCAGGTGGCGTCGTCGGGGAAGGGCGCGCCGTCGGGGTAGGGATAGAAGTAGTCGTCGAAGTGCACCCCGTCGACGGCGTAGCGGCGGACGATGTCGCGCGCGACGGCGACGGTGTGGGCGCGCGCCTCGGGCGCGCCGGGATCGAGGAAGGTCTGGGTGCCGTAGGCCCGGACGCTGTCGGCCAATGTGTTCACCGGGTGGTCGGCGGCGACGGCCGCCTGGGCGCTGGCCTGGGCGCGGTAAGGGTTCAGCCACGCGTGCAGCTCGAGGTTGCGGGCGTGGGCCTCGCGCACGGCCACCGCCAGGGGATCCCAGCCGGGATCCTGACCCTGCGTGCCGGTGAGGAAGCGGCTCCAGGGCTCGAGCTCGCTGGCGTACAGCGCGTCGGCCTCCGGGCGCACCTGCAGAAAGACCGCGTTGAGGTTCATCGCGGCGGCGGCGTCGAGGATCGCGAGCAGCTCGGCCTGCTGAGCGTCGGCGGACAGGCCGGCGCGGCTGGGGAAGTTGATGTTCCAGACGCTGGCCACCCACACGGCGCGCAGCTCGCGCGGGTGGCTCACCGGGGCCACGCCGGGGGGAGGCGGCGCGGCGTCGGGGCCGGGCGCGGCGGCGTCGGCGCCGGCGGCGGCGTCCGCGGGCGGCGCACCGTCGGCGGGGGTCGGCGGCGCGGCGTCGGGCGTCCCCCGATCCAGCCGCGGCGCGGCGCCGTCCCCCACCCCACCGTCGACGCCCAGGTCCCCGACCGGCGACGCCGCGTCGTCCGACTCGGTGCAGCCGGCGACCATCACCAGCCCGATCAGCACCCCCGCAGCGAACCTCCGCACGCGCACCTCCCGTTCGACCGGAGAAGGATGGCCACCCCGGCCGCCGAAGTCCACGCGCCTTGCCCTGGCCCCCCCCAGCCCGCACCATGCCCCCCGAACGCAGCCGCACCGGGAGAGGCGAGATGCGCATCGCGATGACCTTGCTGACGCTGGCGACGGCCCTCGTGGCCTGCGACGACGGGGGCGACGGCCGGCCCGTCCAATCCGGCGGCGACGCGACGACCGGCGCCGGCGGCGTGCCCGGCATGGGCGGCGCGCCGGGCGCCGGCGGCACCCCCGGTGGGGGTGGCGTCCCCGGCCAGGGCGGCGTCCCGGGCGCCGGCGGCCAGCCCCCCGCCTGCGAGGACGTCGACCGCGACGGCTATCAGTCGGCCACCTGCAACCCGAGCCCCGCCGCGGGCGGCGGCGACTGCGACGACTTCAACAACACCGTCTTCCCCGGCGCCGCCGAGAACTGCGCCCTCGACCGCGACAGCGACTGCAACGGCCAGCCGGCCGCGCAGGATCCCGCCTGCCAGGCGCCCTGCGCCGACGCCGACGGCGACGGCTACCAGAGCGCCGCGTGTAACGCCGATCGCACGACGGGCGGCGACTGCGCCGACGACGACCGCACGGTGAACCCGGGCATGGCCGAGGTGTGCGGCAACGACAAGGACGACGACTGCCGCGGCGGCGACACCCAGTGCGTGGCCGACTGCGTCGACGCCGATCAGGACGGCTTCGGCGACGGCAGCGGCTGCCTGGGCCCCGACTGCGACGATCGCACCGCGGTGGTCAACCCCTGGCAGAGCGAGGTGTGCGGCGACGCGGTCGACCAGGACTGCGACGGCGCCGACCTCGAGTGCCCCGAGGACTGCGAGGACGCTGATCGCGACGGCTTCGGGCGCGGCGACGGGTGCATCGCGGCGGACTGCAACGACGGCGATCCGTCGATCAACCCCGCGGCGCGCGAGATCCCCGGCGACGGGCTGGATCAGGACTGCGACGGGAACGACCTGGTGCTGCGCGAGGGCTGCGAGGATCGGGATCAGGACGGCTACGGGCCGAGCGCCGCGTGCATCGCCGGCGACTGCGACGACACCAACCCGCGCGTGCACCGCGATCGCGCCGAGATCTGCGGCAACGGCGTCGACGACGACTGCATGGGCGGCGACCGGCCCTGCGTGCGGCGCGAAGAGGGGCTGTGCGTCGACAGCGACGGCGACGGCTTCGGGCCGGGCGACTGCCCGCGCGGATCGCTGGACTGCGACAACCTCGATCCGCTGATCAACCCCGACGCGGCCGAGACGTGCAACGGCAAGGACGACAACTGCAACGGGCAGGTCGACGAGTGCCCGCTGCAGAACCAGGTGTGCGAGACCGGCCGGTGCGTCGGGCAGGCCGGGGCGCCGTGCGACGACGACCGCGACTGCGCGCTCGAGGCGAACCTGCGCTGCAACCCGCGCAGCCGGCAGTGCCGGGTGACCGAGGGGCAGGCCTGCGACGTCAGCGCCGACTGTGAGGCGGGGGCCGAGTGTCTCGTGCTGCTCGACTGCGACGCCGAGCAGCGGCGCTGCTATCAGGGCAAGGGCGGCGTGTGCGACGCCGACTGCGACTGCGGCCCCGACCTGCTGTGCCACGCCGACAATCAGCGCTGCGTCGAGTGCAACGACGACGCGGACTGCGCCGGCGAGGGCCCGCGCGACACCTGCACCGGCGGCGGCTATTGCGCCGAGACGCGCACCATCGGCGGCGCCGGGCGCGACGCGCGCTACGACTTCTATCGCCAGCTGGTGGCCTGCTGGGACGCCTTCCTCGACAGCCCCGAGGTGCACGCCTGTGACATCCTGCTGGTCGACCGCACCCTGGAGGTCGAGGGCGCGCCGAGCGGCGGCTTCGGCCCGCTCGAGGTCGAGTACCAAAACGACAGCCCCTGCGACGACGCGGCGCTGGCGACGGCCGGCTTCTCGGAGGACGACATCGCCGTGCTCAACGAGATCTTCGGCGGCTGCTCGGACTTCAACCTCAACCGCGTCAACGTGTGGTGGACCGATCGCGTGGTGCCCGGCGGCATCTGGTGCCTGTTCTACGCGCCCGACAAGGCCGGCTTCGGCTTCCCGGTCGACCGGCGACAGGCCCTGGTGGTGGAGCGCTGCGACGTTTCCATCGTCGAGTGAAGCGCGTAACGTGCCGCGACAGCGTCCGTAGAGGCGGCTGAACCTGCCGCCTCAGACAGCCTCGGGGAGCCTTCATGTTCGGACGGAAGAAGGGCGGACCAGGCAGCGACCGCCACCTGGTGATCATCGGCAACGGCATCGCCGGCGTGACGACGGCGCGCGCCGTCCGGGCCCGCGACAAGAAGTGTCGCATCACGATGGTGTCCGGCGAGTCGCTGCACTTCTTCTCCCGGCCAGCGCTCATGTACATCTACATGGGCCACCTGACCGAGCGCGACACCCGCCCCTTCGAAGACTGGTTCTGGAAGAAGGCCCGCATCGAGCGGCGACAGGCGTGGGTGAAGTTCATCGACGTGGACGCCAAGCGCGTGGACTTCGCCGACGACTCGCCTTCCCTCGAGTACGACCAGCTCGTGATCGCCACCGGCTCCAAGCCGAACAAGTTCGGCTGGCCGGGGCAGGATCTCGCCCGCGTGCAGGGCATGTGCTCGCTGCAGGATCTGGCGAACCTCGAGGCCGTGACCGATCAGATCGAGCACGGCGTGGTGGTCGGGGGCGGGCTCATCGGGGTCGAGCTGGCCGAGATGCTGCACAGCCGCGGCAAGCGGGTGACGCTGCTCGCGCGCGAGAAGAGCTACTGGAACAACGCGCTGCCCGAGGCCGAGGCCACGCTGGTCGGCCGCGTCATCCGCAAGGGCGGCATCGACCTCCGGCTGTCCACGGAGCTCGATCACATCGAGGACGACGGCCAGGGACGCGCCTGCGCGGTGCACACCAAGGACGGCGAGCGCATCGCCTGCGAGTTCGTCGGGCTGACCGCCGGCGTGTCACCCAACCTGAGCGCCCTCGAGGGCTCGAAGATCCCCACCGGCCGCGGCGTGCTGTGCGACCTCAGCCTGCGCACGCAGGTGCCCGACGTGTACGCCGCCGGCGACTGCGTCGAGTTCGTCACCCCGGAGGGGCAGCGCAACATCGTCGAGCAGCTCTGGTACACCGGCGAGATGCACGGCGAGGTGCTCGGTCGGGTGCTCTGCGGCGAGGAGGCCGCGCACGACCGCGGCATCTGGTTCAACTCGGCCAAGTTCTTCGACCTCGAGTGGCACACCTACGGCGAGGTGCCGCCGAGCGTGGGCGCGACGCCGGATCTGCAGACGCTCTACTGGCAGCCCGAGGACGCCGACCTCGCCTTCCGGCTGGTGCTGCGCGACGGCCGCCTCGTCGGGGTCAACGCCCTGGGCATCCGCTACCGCCACAAGGTCTGCGAGCGCTGGATCGCCGACGGCCTGAGCGCCGAGCAGGTGCTCGAGCGCCTGCCCGAAGGGAACTTCGATCCCGAGTTCTTCCGCCGGTACGAGCCGGCCATCGTCCGATCCTTCCGGGAGCAGCTGCGATGAGCGTCACCCTGACCGGCCCCGCGCCCTCGCCGCACGCCGGCTCGGCGGGCCTGCGCACCGCCTTCGCCGTCGCCACGGGCGTGTCGCTGCTGCCCTTCGCGCTGGCCCTGGCCGGCCACCCGGTGGGCAGCGGCTGGGTGGCCCTGGCGATCACCTTCGCTCCCTTCACCCTGTTCGCGATGCTCTACATCTGGGCGACCTATCGGGGCACCCACCCAGGCATCAAGAACGATGACATCACGCGCGGCCACTTCACCGGCCGACGCACCGCGGGCATCCTGCTCGGCGTCGTCCTCACCGGCCTGTACACGGTGCTGTACTTCGAGGGCGAGTGGCTGCGGTCGGTCTACGTCCTGCTCGATCCCCTCAGCCACCTGCTGCGGGATCGGCCCGCCGATCAGTGGTTCCTCTACGGCTTCCTCTACACCCTGGCCGTGCTGATCATGGGCGCCCGCATGTTCTGGCGCTATCGCCACAACCGCTATCAGATGTGGCGCACGGCCTCGGTCATGTTCTTCCAGCTCGGCTTCGCCTTCCTGCTGCCCGCCTTCCTGTTGGCCATGCAGCAGCCCGAGTTCTACTTCACCTATTTCTGGCCGCTGAAGCCCGACTACCTGTTCCCCAGCTACTGGAGCTATCTGTGGAGCCAGCCGGGCGGCGTCGGCGCGTTCATGCTGGTCTTCGGCGTCGCCGCCAGCTTCATCCTGACCCCCATCCTGACCTTCTACTTCGGCAAGCGGTGGTACTGCTCGTGGGTGTGCGGCTGCGGCGGCCTCGCCGAGACCGCCGGCGATCCCTTCCGCCACCTCAGCAGCAAGAAGTACGCGGCCTGGCGCTTCGAGCGCTGGTCGATCCACAGCGTCCTCGTCATCATCACCGCCCTCACCATCTGGCTGTGGGTCGGCGAAGGCGAGGCCGTCCAGACGGGCAAGAAGTGGTACGGCTACGCGGTGGGCATGGTGCTGTCGGGCATCGTCGGCGTGGGCTTCTATCCCCTGCTCGGCAGCCGCGTGTGGTGTCGCTTCTTCTGCCCGATGGCGGCCATCCTCGGCATCTTCCAGCGCTTCTTCTCGCGCTTCCGCATCACCACCAACGGCGATCAGTGCATGGCCTGCGGCAACTGCAGCGCCTACTGCGAGATGGGCATCGACGTGCGCGCCTACGCCATGCAGGGCAAGAACATCGTGCGCGCGTCGTGCGTGGGCTGCGGCATCTGCTCGGCGGTGTGTCCGCGCGGGGTGCTGAAGCTCGAGAACGGCAAGACCCACGCGGACCGCTACGACGGCGCGCAGAACCCGCTGGCGACGCTGCTGCGCTCGCTGAAGAACCCCTGAACGGCCGGTCAGGCCGCCCTCTCGCTGTCGTCGGGGGGCGGCGTCCCGCCGCGCCGCCGCGGCGCGCCGACGACCGCGCGGACGTAGCCCTCGAGCACCCCCGGCGCCTCGGGCACGAGCTCGTAGCGCACCTTCACCCAGCGCTTGGTCAGCGGCGGCAGCAGCCGCTGCAGGTCGATCATCGTCCCGTCGACGATGACGTCCCCCGGCGCGTCCCGCAGCGTGGCGTACAGGTCGGCCACCTCCGCGGGCGACTCGCCGAGCGCCGGCACCACGCGCTGCAGCCGCGGGTGCGCCTCGAGCGCCGCGCGCACCCGCCCCACCGCCGCCGGACGTGGATCGACGAGGGACCGCGCGCCGCCGAGCCGCGCCGCGTAGTAGGCCGCGCCATAGGTCAGCCCGCCGGCGGTCACCGAGTGGCCGTCCTCGACGACCAACGCGTCGGCGCCCCGCAGGGCCTCGAGGCCGTCGGAGTCGATGCGCGAGGCGCAGCGGATGATCCGCGCGCCCGGGTTCTCCTGCCGCACGTTCGCCTCGACACGCGCCACGGCGTGCGCGTCGGCGGTGTCGGCCTTGTTGATCAGCACGACGTCGGCGAGGCGCAGGTTCGCGTGCCCCCCCGCGTAGCAGGTCTCGTCGCCCGGCCGGTGGGGATCGGCGACGACGACGTGCAGGTCGGGCCGCAGGTAGGGGGTGTCGTCGTCGTCTCCCTCCCAGATGATCACGTCGGCCTCCCGCTCGGCGCAGGCCGCCACGGCGGCCACGTCGAGGCCGGTGAACAGCTTGCTGCCCAGGGCGAGGTGCGGCTCGATCTCGGCCCGCTCCTCGAGGCCGGCGCCGTAGAGCGTCAGATCGTCGCGCGTGGCGAAGCGCTGGCAGGCGGCCCATGCCCCTGGCCCGCCGGGCATGGGGTGCCGCGCGACGGCCACGCGCTTGCCCAGCCGCCGCACCATGCGCGCCAGGTAGCGCGCGGCCGGCGACTTGCCCGCCCCCGTGCGCACCGCGCTGATCGCGATGACCGGCCGGCTGACCTCGACCATCGCGGCCCGGGGGGGCACGAGCCGCAGGTGGGCCCCGGCGAGGAGCACGGTGTCGCCGTGCGCGATCAGCTGCGCGTAGGTGGCGTCGGTGGAGGTGAGCCACACCTCGTCGACGTGCATGCGCCGGACGAGCTCGGCCAGATCGTCCTCGGGCAAGAGCGGCACGCCGTGGGGATAGCGGGGCCCGGCGAGCTCGGCCGGGTAGACGCGCTGCGTCGCCGCGCGACAGGCGCCGACGACGAAGCCCAGGACCTCGGCGTGCGGATCGTCACGCAGCAGCAGGTTGAACAGATGAATCGAGCGTCCCCGCGCGCCCCACAGCAACACTCGACGGACCCTCATGACATCCTCCCGGGTGCGGCGTCGGGGCGCGCCCGCCTCGCACCGTCACAGGCGTGTGACGGTGCGAGCCGAGGACGCTGGGGCCGCGAACCTCGAACCAACGCGGACGCAGCAATCGTGCCGGTGCGCGGGGCGCGCGGCGGTGTATCCTCGGCGCGCAGCCGAGACGACGGAGGGGCAGATCGATGCTGGCAGTGATCGTGAGCGCGCCGGACCGCGAGCCGGTGCGTCAGACCTTCGAGCAGGCCGAGGTGACCATCGGGTGCAACGAGCGTTGCGACGTCCTCGTGAGCGGCGACGTGGCCGAGACGCACGCGCGGCTGGTGGCGGCCGGGCCGATGGTGATGGTGCTGGACGTCAGCCTGACGACCGGGGTGTTCGTCAACGGGGCGCGCATCGACGGACCGCAGCGCCTGAGCCCGGACGACGTGGTGCGCATCGGGGACTGCGCGCTGCAGGTGCGGGTCGAGGACGAAGGCTTGGCCACGACGCGCGCGCCGGCGCCTCCGCCCGCGCGCGCCTCGGCCGCCCCGCCCGCACCGCCCGCCGCGGACGCCCCGGCCGCGGCCCCCAAGGCGGCGCCCCGCGCGGCGGCGCCGTCCCCTTCGGCGCCGCCCCCCGCGCGCGGCCCGGCGCCGGCGGCCCCGCGGCCGACCGCGCCCAAGTCCCTGCGCGAGCGCGCCGCCGAGCGGCCGGTGCAGACCGACGAGCTCGAAGAGGCCCTGCAGCACATCCGGCCCGAGGGCAGCCGGCGGCGGATCGTGCCCGGCCGCCCCACGCTCGCCTGGCAGGCCGTCCAGCAGACCGTCGACGGTCGCTCCACCCGCTCCAAGCTGCTGCGCGCCAAGGTGCCCGGCGGCTGGCTCTTGCGCATCGAGGAGACGCGCAGCGACGTCGGCATGGTGCCCGGGCTGCAGGACGAGACGGCGACCTACGGGTGGGGCTGGGCCTGGGGTGGCATCACCTTCTATCCGGATCCCGAGCATCGCTGGGACGGCAGCGCCCTGAGCTGATCGCGGCGGGCCGCGCGCGGCGCGGGCCGACGCGCTGGCCACGCCGCTGGCCACGGCGGACGCCCAGGGCGGGGTCGGTGGTCCCCAGCGCAGCGTCGTTCTGCGCCCGGAGGGACGGCACGTGCCTTGCTGACCGCTGGGAGCGTGTTCAGCGCCTCCCCCGCGGACAGCCAGTCGCACCGCTTCGACGCGGGGCCCACCGTCGTCGACGCCCCCTTCCCGTCCGGCCCGACCGTGCCCGAGGCCCCCCGCTTCGCGCGGGTCGAGGTGTGCGTGGGCGCGGCCCCCGGCCCGCGACGCGATCTGCCCGGCTGGCTGGAGGGCGTCGCGCGGGCGGACGATCCGCCGGCGGCCCTGCGGCGCCTGGACGCGCTGACCGCCGACGTCCGCGTGCGCGCCGCCGCCGCGCGCCACCTGGCCGCCGTGATCGACGACGCCGAGCGCACCACCACCACGGCGCTCTTCGCGCTGGCCGCCGTCGGCCGCCTCGGGGCCGACGAGGCCCGCCCGACGCTCGAGCGCCTGTGCCGGCGGGCGTGGGATCGGCTGCAGCGGGTCGACGCCCTGCCCGAGCCCGAGGAGCACCTGGCCCTGGCGGTCCTGCAGCACCTCGACGCGCCGGCGGGCGCCTTCGAGGCCGCGGACGCCTACGCCGCCTACGCCGCCCTGCCCACCGACGATCCGGCGCGCGCGTGCCGCCGCTACCGGGGCGCGCTCGCCGCGGTGCTGGGCGTGGATCGACCCGCGCGGTCGGTCCACCGGCGGGAGCGCCGCCGGAGGCCGCCGGTGGCCGAGATCCCCTGGGCCTTCGACGACACGCCCGGGTGGTCGCCCGCGCCGGCCGCGCCGCCCGCGCCGCCCGCGCCGCCCGCCGAGGGCGCGCTCTGGTCGCAGGCCCGCCGCGTGGCGCATCGCCGCGCCGACGATCCCGAGCGGGCCGAGGCGCGCCTGTGGTCGCAGGTGCGCCGGGCCGCGCGGCGCCGCGCCGACGCGCCGCCCCCCCCGCCCTCGACGGACGGGCTGAGCGTGGTGCTGCGCCCGCCCAGCGTCGTCGTCGCGGTCGCGCGGCGCACGCCCTGGGTCGTGCCCGTGGCGGCCACCGCGGCTGCCTTGTTGGCGGTGGCGGCCGGAAGCGTCGCGGTGAGAGCGGGCGCGGGCGCCCTGCTGCCGGCCCTCGCCTGGCTGGTGGCCGCGACGGGGCTGGCCTCTGGGCGCGGGCCGGGGTGGTGGGTGGGTCTGTTCGGCCACGGGATCGGCGCGCTGGGCGCCTTCGCGCTGGCGGGCGCCGACAGCGCCTGGCCGCCCGGCGCGGCCTGGGCGCTGTTCGGCCTGGTCGGCGCGGCCAGCGCCGCGGCGCTGGGGCGTCGCGACGTGCGCCGGTGGTTCTTCGCGCACGACGGGCGCGGGGTGCCGCGCTTGCACGCGCCGCCCGCCGACCACCGGCTCAGTGGGTGGCGCTGACCGCCCGCTGCGCGAGATCGGCGAAGAGCCCCTCGAGCGAGGCCTTGCCCCCGAAGCCCAC
>JAUHXL010000214.1 GCA_030426945.1 bacterium | reverse complement strand
CCGGCGCGGGCGGCGCCCCCGGCATGGGTGGCACGCCGGGCGTCGGCGGGGCGCCCGGCGCGGGCGGCGCACCCGGCGCGGGCGGAGCACCCGGCGCGGGCGGTGATCCCGGCGTCCCCGCCGACGACTGCCAGGCCCTGAACGACTGCCTCGGCGGCTGCAACACGGCCGGCGCCCCCGAGGACTGCGCCCAGACCTGCCGCGACGGATCCACCGCCCAGGCCGTCGCCGAGTACGAGGCCATCTTCATGTGCGGCGAGCCCGCCGGCTGCCTCGACGACATGGGCGGCATCGACCAGGACTGCCTGCAGGCCAACTGCGGCCCCCAGCTCGAGGCCTGCTTCGGCGCCCAGCCGCAGCCCCCCTCGGGCGACCTGACCTGCAGCGAGCTGAACGGCTGCCTCAACGACTGCGGCGACGACGATCAGGACTGCGTCAACGCCTGCTTCGCCATGTCGTCGCCGGAGGGCAACGACCAGTTCCAGGCCACCCTCGAGTGCATCCGCGAGGCCGGCTGCGCCGGCGGCGACGGCGACTGCCAGCGCGCCAACTGTCAGGAAGAGCTCGACGCCTGCCTCGGCGGCCCCGCCCAGCCGATGGGCGAGGGCACCTGCCTCGAGCTGAACATGTGCCTTTCGCCCTGCGCCGGCGAGCAGGCCTGCGTCGACGCCTGCTACGTCGCGTCCAGCCCCGAGGCCTTCGCCGCCTACCAGGCCGCGAACCAGTGCATCCAGGCCGCCGGATGCATGTCCGGCGACACCGAGTGCCAGCAGATGAACTGCAGCGACGTGATCGGGGCCTGCCTCAACCCCATGTGACGGCCTGACCGTCCAGGGTGGAGCACGCGGCCTCCACCCGCCGCGCCCCGCGGCGCCGTCTGCGGCCCGCCCGCCGGCGGCACGCCCCTTGCTGCCCGCCCCCCTGCTGCCGCACCATGCCGCCCCCAGCCGCAGGAGGCCCCATGCGCATCGTCAACGTCGTCGGCGCCCGCCCCAACTTCATGAAGATCGCGCCGCTGATGGCCGCGTACGGGGCGCACCCGGGCATCGAGCCGGTGCTCGTCCACACCGGCCAGCATTACGACCACGCGATGAGCACGCTGTTCTTCGAGGAGCTGGGCATCCCGCGCCCCGACCTGAACCTGGGCGTCCACGGCGGCAGCCACGCCGTCCAGCACGCCGAGGTCATGCGCGCCTTCGAGGGCGCCCTCGAGGATCTGAAGCCCGACCTGGTGGTCGTGGTGGGCGACGTCAACAGCACCATCTCGTGCGCCCTCGTCGCCGCGAAGGCGGGCGTGGCCGTCGCCCACGTCGAGGCGGGCCTGCGCAGCTTCGATCGCACGATGCCCGAGGAGATCAACCGCGTCCTGACCGACCAGCTGAGCGACCTGCTCTTCGTCAGCGAGCAGAGCGGCCTGATCAACCTCGCCCGCGAGGGCCTCGATCACGAGGGCGTCCACTTCGTCGGCAACGTGATGATCGACAGCCTTTACCGCAACCTGCCCAAGGCGGACGCCTCGTCGGTCGTCGCCGACCACGGCCTGACGCCCGGCGAGTACGCCGTCCTCACGATGCACCGCCCGGCCAACGTGGACGATCCCCAGGTGCTCGGCCGCCTGCTCGGCGTCGTCGAGCGCGTCGCCGCCCAGATGCCCATCGTCTTCCCGGCCCACCCGCGCACGCTCGACCGCCTGGCCGCCTTCGGCCTGCGCGCCCGCCTCGACGCGGCGAAGAACATCAAGGTCGTGAAGCCCCTGGGTTACCTCGACTTCCTCAAGCTGGTGAAGGACGCCCGCATCATCCTCACCGACTCGGGCGGCATCCAGGAGGAGACCACGGTGCTGCGGGTACCCTGCGTCACCCTGCGCGAGAGCACCGAGCGCCCCTCGACCTGCCTCGTCGGCACCAACCGCCTCGCCGGCACCGATCCCGCCCGCGTCTGGGCCGAGTTCGAGGCGGCCATGGCCAGCGATCCGGCCAGCTTCGGCATCCCCGCCAAGTGGGACGGCCGCGCGGCCGAGCGCATCGCCGCGATCCTGGCCCATCACGGCGGCCAGCCCCGCGCCCACCGCCACCAGCACACCGCCCACGGCGCCCTCGCCCGCCTGAGCCGGGTCGACTGACGTGCGCCGCGTCCTGCTCATCTCGCCCTACTTCCCGCCCATCGGCGTCAGCGGGGCCAAGCGCGCGCTGCACCTGACGCGCAACCTGCCCGCGGCGGGCTGGCAGCCCATCGTCCTCGCCGGCCCGCCCGTCGGCGAGCGCCCGGATCGCACGCTCTCGGCCTGCGTCCCCCCCGGCACCGTCGTCTCCTACGGCTTCGGCGGCGCCCTGCGCCCGGCCCTGCACGCCCTGAAAGCCCGCCGCGCCGCCGCGCAGCCGACGCCGGCCGCGAAGAAGCCTCCGAAGCCCCGCGGCTGGCGCCCGGCGTGGTGGCCCGAGGACGCCACGTTCCTCACCCCCTTCGATCGCTACCTGGCCGACGTGCCCGCGGGCCTGCGCGCCGCCCGCGCCCTCATCCGCCGCCACCGCCCGGACGCGATCCACGTCACCGCCGATCCCTGGTCGCCCCTCATCGCCGCCGACCGCCTCGCCCGCGAGACCGGCCTGCCCCTGATCGTCGACCTGCGCGATCCCTGGTCGCAGCACGCCGCCAAGATGGCCCTGCGCCCCGCGCCCGCCCGCGCGGCGCTGCGCGCCTTCGAGCGCCGCCTGTTCCACGTCGCCTC
This sequence comes from bacterium, assembly GCA_030426945.1. Taxonomy (GTDB): domain Bacteria; phylum Myxococcota_A; class Bradymonadia; order UBA7976; family UBA1532; genus JACKDN01. The sequence goes on along the minus strand of JAUHXL010000214.1, from coordinate 8,378 downwards.
GAAGGTCGTCCTCAACACCGAGGCCGCCCGCGACGCCTACGTGGCCGCCTACGCCGGGGACCTGCCCGCCGCCCACTTCACGGCCATCCGCAACGCCTTCGACGAGGGCCTCTTCCGCCCGGGCGAAGCCCACCTGCCCGAGGCCTTCACGGTCGCCTACTTCGGCCGCTTCCGCCGCTTCGTCGAGCCCGACGCCCTGCTGCGCGGCTTCCGCGCCTTCGTCGACGGCCGCGGCCTGGGCCCCGCCGCCGCCCGCCTGCGCTTCATCGGCGGCCTCGACCCGGAGCACCAGGCCCGCGTCGCCGCCCTCGGCCTCGACGCCTTCGTCGACGTCGTGCCCCCGGTGCCCTTCCGCGACAGCCTGCCCGTCCTGCGCTCGGCCCACGTCCTGTCGATGGTCATCCAGCCCGACAGCCACCTGCAGATCCCCGGCAAGCTGTACGACTACCTCTGCGCCCGCCGTCCCATCCTGTCCGTCTCGGCCAACCCCGAGGCCGATCGCATCGTCGCCGCCGCCGGCGCCGGCCTGTGCGCCCGCCACGGCGACCCGGCCGACGTCGCCGAGAAGCTCGGCCGCCTGTACGACGGCGCCTTCGAGATCACCGAAGCGAACGTCGAGCCCTTCTCGGCCCGCGCCCAGGCCCGCGCCATGGCCGCCGTGTACGACGAGGCCCTCGAGCGATGAGCAAGGACGCGCGGCTCGCCGCCGGCGCCGGCCTGGTCAGCCAGGCCCGCCTGGTGGGCGGGGCGCTCAACATGCTCATCATCGTGCTGCTGACGCGGCTGCTGTCGAAGGAGGACTTCGCGGCCGTCGCCCTGGTCTACCTGGTCCAGGAGACGCTCAACGCCTTCGGGCCCCTCGGCCTCGACAGCGCCCTGTCCTTCTTCGTCCCCAAGCTGGGGCCCCGCGTGTCGCGCGCCCTCGGCGTCTACACCGGCGCCGTCCTCACCGCCCTGGCCGTGCCCTACGCCCTCGTCCTGTTCTTCGGCGGCCCGGCCATCGCCGAGGCGGTCGCCATCCCGGGCATCGAGACGCCCCTCGCCTGGCTCGCCCTCGCCGTCCTCTGCGACTTCCCCGGCCAGACGCTGCCCCAGTACTTCATCGCCACCGAGCGCTACGTCGGCGCCTTCTGGGTCACCCTCGTCTTCTACCTCAGCCGCTTCTGCTCGCTGGTGATCCCCGCCTGGCTGGGCGCCGACGTCGCCACCCTCATCGCCCTGTTCGCCGGCGTCGCCGTCCTGCGCGCCCTGATGTACGTCGTCTACTTCGCGTTCATCGCGAAGGGCCCCCTGCGCGGCCCCGAGGTGCGCGGCCAGTGGCGCCTGCGCGACCTGTTCGAGTACGGCCTGCCCCTGTCGCTGTCGCTCATCGTCGGCAAGCTGAACGTCCAGCTCGACAAGTACCTCATCGCCGTCATCGCCGCCGCCGAGGTGTTCGCCATCTACTCGGTCGGCGCCACCGAGCTGCCCCTCGTGCCCGGCATCGCCTACTCGGTCACCGGCGCCCTCGTGCCCGCTTTGGTGATCGCCCACCGCGACGGCGCGGGCAGCGACTTCGTGCGCCTGTGGCACGGCTCGATGGTGAAGGTGGCGGCCATCATGATGCCGGTCTTCGTCGCCCTGTTCGTCCTCGCCGAGCCGACCGTTCGCCTGCTGTTCTCGAAGGACTACGACGCCGCCGCGGTGCCCTTTCGCGTGTACCTGTGCCTGATGCCGCTGCGCCTTTGCGCCTACGGCGCCGTCGTCCGCGCCCTGGGCCGCACCCGCCCGGTGCTGACCGCCTCGATCGCGGCGCTGCTGGCCAACGCCGTGCTCAACTACCCGTTCTACCTGGCTTTTGGGCTGCCCGGCCCCGCGCTGGCGTCCATCGTCGCCCAGGTGGTGGCCATCGGCCTGCTGCTTCAGGTCATCCGCCGCCAGCTCGACCTGAGCTGGGCCCACGTCTTCCCCTACGGCGCCGTCCTGCGCGCGCTGGTGGTCGCCGCGGTGGCCGCCCTGCCGTTGCTGCTGGTGGACCGCTTCGTCGCTGGCGACGGGGCCCGCATCGCCGCCGGCTTCGGCGTCTACGTGCCCACCTACGTCGTCCTCGGGCGGCTGGCCGGGTTGCTCAGCGCCGCCGACCTGCGCTACGTCGTCGACTTCCTGACCGGCCGCCTCGTGCGCCGGGCGAGAGGCTGATCGTGCGAAACTTCCTCATGATCTCGCCCTATTACGTGCCGATGAACTTCGTCGGCGCGAAGCGGGCCCTGACCTTCTCGCGCCACCTGCCGGCGCGCGGCTGGCGCCCGGCGGTGCTGGCCCTGCCCGAGGGCGACTCGCCCGATCCCGCCCTCGAGCCGCTGGTGCCCGACGTGCCCATCGACCGCGGCTACCGCAGCGGCCCGCTGGCCGCCGTCCTCGACCTGATCGACCGCCTGACCCCCGACCAGCCCTTCGGCGATCCGCGCGCCGCCACCACCGGCCCGGCGCCCACCGGCCTCTGGGCCCGCCTGAAGCACGAGGCCGGCGGCCTGCCCATCGACCGCTTCGTGAAGTTCCTGCCCTGGGCCTTCGCCCGCGCCGCCCGCTTCGCGCGCGAGCACGACTGCCGCCTCATCCACGTCAACGCCGGCCCCTTCTCGGCGATGTACCTCGGCACCGCGCTGTCCTACGCCAGCGGCCTGCCCCTGGTGGTCGACCTGCGCGATCCCTGGGCCGTCGACCCCCTCTACAGCGAGGCCTGGACCCCCCGCGGCAAGGCCCTGGCCAACCTGCTGGAGTCGCTGGCCTTTCGCCGCGCCGGCCGCGTCGTGCTCAACAGCCGCAGCAGCCTCGAGCTGTACCGCGCCGCCTACGCCGGCCGCCTGCCGCCCGAGCACTTCGCGATGATCCGCAACCACTTCGACCCGGACCTGTACGACCCGCGCCCGAAGCCGCCCGGCCGCCGCGGCCCCTTCCGCGTGATCTTCTACGGCCACCTGACGCCCCTGCGCGACGGCCGCCTGTTCTTCGAGGCCTACCGCGACTTCATCGATCGCGAGGGCCTGCGCCCGGGCCAGACCGAGGTGATCACCCTCGGCGAGGTCACCCCGGCCGACGAAGAGGCCATCGACCGGCTGCGCCTGCGCCCCTTCGTCACCGCCCACGACTGGGTGCCCTTCACCCAGTCGCGCGCCCTGCTCGGCCGCGCCGACGTCCTGCTCGATCTCACCGGCCCGCGCCACCACCTGCGCATCGCCGGCAAGCTGTACGACTACATGGCCGCGCGCCGCCCGGTGCTGAGCGTCTCGACCAACCCCGAGGTGGCCGACATCCACGCCGAGACGGGCCTGGGCGTCTGCGTGGGCCACGACGCGCGGGCCATCAGCGCCGCGCTGAGCGACTTCCTGCGCCAGAAGCGCCGCGGCGAGACCTTCGCGCCGGACGACGCGGCCATCGCGCGCTTCGGCGCCGCGCCCGCGGCCGACAAGCTGGCGCGCATCTTCGACGAGGTGGCCGGATGAGCCTCGACACCGCGGCCCTGTTCGAGCGCACGGCGGTGCACGACACGCCCGCCGACGAGCCCCTGCGCAAGTCCGAGGCGGTGCGCATCGGCGAGACGCTGAAGCTGATCCCCGCCGACGTGCAGACGGTGCTCGACGTCGGCTGCGGCCCCGGCAAGCTGCTCGGCCGCATCGACCGCCCGCACGTCTTCGGCACCGATCTCGGGCGCGTCGGCCTGCGCCACGCACCCAAGCCGGTGGTGCGCAGCTCGATCCTGCAGCTGCCCTTCGCCGACGACAGCGTCGACCTCGTGCTGTGCGCCGAGGTGCTCGAGCACCTGCCGCCCGACCTGGTGCCGGCCGCCTGCGCCGAGCTCTACCGCGTGGCGCGCCGCCACGTGCTGGTGACGGTGCCCAACCGGGAGCAGCTGCTCGAGGCGTCGCACAAGTGCCCGCAGTGCGGCCACGTCTTCCACCTGCACGGCCACCAGCAGAGCCTGACCGCCGACACGCTGCGCCCGCTTTTCCCCGCCGAGGCGCCGGCGCTCGTGCGCTACGCCTGGAAGGTGCGCCCCTACTTCACGCCGCTGCTGAAGCTGCGCACGCACGCCTTCGGCCTGTGGAAGTACAGCCCGCACACCTTCTGCCCGCGGTGCGGCCACGACCGCTTCGACAACCACGAGGGCCGCCTGCTGTACAAGGTGTTCGGCGCGCTGAACCACCTGCGCTTCCCGCGGCGCAGCCAGGACAACTGGCTGTTGTTGCGCATCGACAAGACCCCCGCTGGAGACGACCGATGAAGGCGATGCTGGGCGCTCGGGGCGCCGCCGCGCCCGCCGGGCCCGCGCCGACGATCGACGCGGCCTACCTCGACGACCTCGTGCGCCTGTCGCTGACCGGCCTCGAGAGGATGTACGACCCGGCCCGCGAGGCGCTGTTCTCGGTCACCTTCGAGCGCGGCCGGCGCGAGACGGTCGAGCACCTGGGCCTGCGCTACACGGTGATGAGCAGCCTGGGCATCCACCAGGCCAAGGCGGCCGGCTACGCGACGACGCTGGACGCCGCGCGCCTGCTGCAGAGCGGCCTGGCGCAGCACGACAGCGACGACATCGACCACCTGGCGATGGCGCTGTGGGCCGACGCGCACATCGACTGCGGGGTGGGGGAGACGGTCGTCCCGCGGCTGCTGAACGCGCTGGATCGCGACCTCGACGGCGTCATCGGCCGGGTGCTGGCCTGGGCGCTGACCGCGCTGGCGCTGCAGCACGCGCGTGATCCCGGCGACGCCGCGGTGCGGGCGGCGGCGACCCGCCTGCGCGACCTGGGGCTGCACCGCTGCTGGCACGCCGACGGCCGCCTGTTCGACCACTTCGCTGGCGGCCACCCGTTCTGGCGGACCCAGGCGCTGTTCTCGACGCAGATCTACTGGGTGTACGCGCTGGCGACCTACGGCCGGGTGTTCGGCGACGCGGAGGCGGCGCGCGTGGCCGAGAGCGCCGCCGACCAGCTGATCGCCCTGCGGGATCCCTTCCACGGCTGGCCCTGGCGCTACGACGCGCCGCGCGGCCGGGTGGCCGAGCGCTATCCCGTCTACAGCGTGCACCAGGACGCGATGGCGCCGATGGCGCTGCACGCCGTGACCGACGCGACCGGGCGCCGCTTCGACCGGGCGCTGCGCGAGAGCGTCGGCTGGCTGCACCACAACGAGCTGGGGGTCGACCTGGTCGATCGCGACGAGGCGGTCGTGTTCCGGGCCATCCGGCGCGTCTTCCCGCTCAACCGCGCCGCCTACGGCCTGGGCTGGGCGGCCGCCTTCGCCGGCGCGCGCTCGCCGGTGGCCGACCGCCCCTGGGCGCTGCGGGTGAACCGCACCTGCCGGCCTTATCACCTGGGGTGGATCCTGCACGCGTGGGCCGGGCGGACCGACCGCGTGGGGTGAGGGCGGAGTTCGATGGGGCGGCGGCTTCGATGGGGCGGGGGCTTCGATGGGGCGGGGGCTTCGATGGGGCGGGGGCTTCGATGGGGCGGCGGCTTCGATGGGGCGGGGGCTTCGATGGGGCGGCGGCTTCGATGGGGCGGCGGCTTCGATGGGGCGGTGCGCTCGGATCGGAGGGGCGGTCAGCGGTCAGCTTTCAGCTTTCAGCCGGGCGCCGGGCGCTCTGCCCTGATCGTCGGGTGCCGCTCGGCATCGCGCGTCGCGGTGCGTGGGTGGGGCGGCGGCTTCGCTGGGGCGGTGGCTTCGATGGGGCGGTGCGCTCGGATCGGAGGGGCGGTCAGCGGTCAGCTTTCAGCGCTCAGCCGGGCGCCGGGCGCGCTGCTCGACCGGCGGGTGCCGCTCGGCATCGGGCGTCGCGGGCGCGGGGTGGGGCGTCGGCGCGCCACCTGGCGGGTCGAGTAGCCGCTGGATCGAGCGTTCGAACACGATTCACGGGTGACTTCGGCTGGCACACAACCTGCTGACGGCGCGGGCGCCATCGACCCGGAGATGATCCCGTGCGCTCGCTCCCCACTCGCCTCGTCGCCCTGCTCGCGGGCGGCCTCGCCCTCGGCGGTTGCGCGCTCGACGACAGCGCCGAGCCCCAGCCCACCGCACCCGAAGCCACGTCTCGCCTCGCGCCCGAGGGCTTCGACGTCCCCGTCAGCCAGCACCAGGGCCTGCGCCCCGCCTGGGAGACCGACGCCGAGAAGCGGCGCGTCAAGGACGACGGCTTCGATGTCCGCGGCAGCTACCAGGACATCTACGGCTTCACCGCCGCGCCCAACGGCGGCGCCCGCGCGCTGGCCGAGTTCGAGCAGACCGACGGCGTGCTGATGGCCTGGGAGGGCGAGCTGTCGCCCTTCCTGGCGGACGTCGTCGGCGCCATCGGTGACGCCGCGCCGGTCTACATCGTGACCCCCGACGTGGGCTACAGCGAGGCGGTGCGCGACTACCTGCGCGACGCGGGTGTGCGCGCCGACGTGCGCTTCTACGAGTTCCAGCACGAGGCCTTCTGGACGCGGGACTACGGCCCGCAGGCCATCGAGCTGCGCGACGGGCGCGCCGCCTTCGTCGACGCCGCCTACTACCCCGACCGCCGGCGCGACGACGCCATCCCCACGCTGATGGGCCGCAGCCTCGACACGCCGGTGTTCCGGCCCGAGATGGCCACCGAGGGCGGCAACTTCATGGCCAACGGCGAGGGCCTGTGCGTGGTCACCGAGTGGCTGCTCGAGGAGAACGCCTGGACCTCGCGCGCGGCGCTCGAGCGCATCAAGCGTGACTACTACGGCTGCAGCCGCCTCGAGGTGCTCGAGCGCCTCGAGGGCGAGGGCACCGGCCACGTCGACATGTTCGCCAAGTTCACCACCCGCGACACCGTGCTGGTGGGCACCTACGACCGCCGCGTGGATCCGACCAACGCCGCCATCCTCGACCGCAACGCCGAGCGCCTGGCCAACCTGACGCTGGCCGACGGCACGCCCCTGCGCGTGATCCGCATCCCCATGCCGCGCCCGACCTACCCGGTGTACCGCTCGTACACCAACTCGGTGATCGTCAACGACGTGGTGGTCGTGCCCACCTACCGCGCCGACCGCACCTTCGAGGCGCAGGCGCTCGCGGCCTATCGCGAGGCCTTCCCGCCCAACTACCGCATCGTGCCGGTGGACTCCGAGGATCCGATCCAGCTCGGCGGCGCGATCCACTGCACCACCATGGGCTTCGCGCTGGGGCGCGTCGACGGCGACGGCCCGCAGCCGCAGCCGCAGCCGCAGCCGCAGCCGCAGCCCACCCCCGAGCCGGAGCCCCAGCCCGCCGCTTACACCGCCGCGCCCGACGCCGACATCCTGGACAACCGGGCCACGATCGCCACGCTCACCGTCGACGGTGAGGGCGACGCGGGCGCGCTGGTCGTCGACCTGGACATCGCGCACACCTACATCGGCGATCTGCGCGTGACGCTGAGCCACGGCGGCGTCGAGGTGCTGCTGCACGGCAACGCGGGCGGCTCGGCGGCCGACCTGGTGCGCAGCTACGACGTCAGCGCCTTCCGCGGCCTCGACCGGCAGGGCGAGTGGGTCCTGCGGGTGGAGGATCACGCGGACGCCGATCAGGGCCGCTTGCGCGCCTGGGGCCTCACTTTCCGCTGATCCCGCGGGCGCTTCCGCTGGATCGCCGTGCACGATTCCACTAGTGTCCGCCCCGCTCGCGAGGGGACGCGAGCAGCCATCAACGAGGAGCCTCCATGACCGTGTTCGAGATGGGTGACGTCGTCGTCGACCTCAACCGCGATCAGCGGGCCGGCGTGGTCGTCGACCTCCGCCGCGACGCGACGCCGCAGGTCGTGATGAACCTGGACTTCCGGTCCTCGCCCGCCTCGATGCAGTCGGTCACGCCCAGCGAGCAGGACTTCGATCGCGATCCGCGCGGTGATCGCGGCTGGTAGCGCCGTCAGCGCGCAGCCCGCGACCCGCCGGCGTCGCGGTGTATCTTTGCAATCAGACTAGAAACGGAAAGCCCTTGCGGCGCGCGCCCTTGCGGACGCCGTAAGGAATCGGGCACTCAGGTGTACGAAGGAGACGTGGCCATCGAGAGCCACGTCCTTCTTCGCGCGCACCCGGGGGGGTCCGAATGCAACGCTGGATTCTGATCGTCGGCTCGGCGGTGGTGGCGCTCGGCTGTGAGGCCGGCACCCTGTCGGCGCATGGGCCGGGGGGCCTCACGGGGGTCGAAGGGGACGCCGACCTGCAGGCGGCCGACGCGCAGACGCTCGGCCGCCCCGGTGAGCGGCCGCGGGCGCCGGACGGGTTGCCCACCTTGCCGCCCCTCGACGCAGGCGCCGAGCCCGAGACGGGCCCCATCGACGGTGATCCCACCCCCCGCTGCGGCGACGGTCAGTGCAATGGCGTCGAGTCGTGCGCCACCTGCGCGGACGACTG
>JAUHXL010000213.1 GCA_030426945.1 bacterium | reverse complement strand
CGAGGTGATCATCAGCGCCCAGGATCCCAACCTGCTGATCTGGGTGCTCACCTTCGGCCCCTTCGATCAGCCGGATCAGTTCGAGCTGGCCAGCGATCGCACGTCGCGGGTGCTGACGCCGGTCGCGGTGCTCGATCCGGCGGCCATCCCCGAGGGCACCTGGGCGCTGCAGCTGTACGCCGAGGATCTGAGCGGCAACACACGGACGCTGACCGGGCAGTTCACCATCGGCGTCTGCGTGCCCGAGGCCGAGCGCTGCGACGGCGCCGACAACGACTGCGATGGCAGCGTCGACGAGGTGTTCGCTGGCCTGGGTGACGGCTGCTCGGCCGGGGTCGGCGCGTGCGCGACGGCCGGCACCATCCGCTGCCTGGCCAACGGCACCGGCACCGCGTGCGACGCCCAGCCGGGGCCGCCGGCGGCCGAGCGCTGCGACAACATCGACCACGACTGCGACGGTCAGCCGCGCAACGGGTTCGCGACCGGCGCGCCCTGCTCGGCCGGGGTGGGCGTCTGCGCGCGCGACGGCACGACGGTGTGCACGGCGGACGGCGCGGGCGTGATGTGCGACGCGGTGGCCGGGGCGGGCGGCGACGAGGTGTGCAACGGCGAGGACGACGACTGCGACGGCGAAGAGGACGAGGGCTTCCAGCGCGTCACCTGCGGCGTCGGCGTCTGTCGTCACACGGTGTCGGAGTGCGAGGGCGGGGTGCCGGGCGGGGCGCTCGACTGCGATCCGCTCGAGGGCGCCGGGCCCGAGATGTGCGACGGCGAGGACGACGACTGTGATGGCACCACCGACGAGGGCGCGCTCGACGTGGGTGAGGCCTGCAGCGTCGGCGAGGGGGCCTGCTTCCGCGAGGGCGTCACCGTGTGCGCCGACGGCGGCGAGACCTGCGGCGCCACGCCGGGGGAGCCCCTCGCCGAGGTGTGCAACGGCGCCGACGATGACTGCGACGGCGAGCTCGACGAGGGCGACGTGTGCCCGGACACGACCGATCCGATCATCGATCTGCGCATCCTGACCGGCGGCGTGAACCCAGGCCAGCAGGCCAGCTTCCAGGTGCTGGCGCAGGATGATCGCGGCGGGGTGCAGACGTCGCTGACCGTGGGCGGCGAGGACGTGCCGCTCGATGGCCAGGGCGTGGGCCGCTTCACGACCGACGAGCCCGGCGTCTATCCCGTCGTGGCCACGGCCACCGACGCGGCGGGCAACACCGTCACGGCCACGGGCGTGCTGCGGGTCTTCGATCCCGACGACGTCACCGCGCCCATCGTCCAGATCACCGCGCCCGACTTCGACGCCGAGCTGCTCGAGGACACCGAGGTGCGCGGCACCGTGACCGATCCGAACCTGCTCGAGTGGCGCATCGAGTACAGCGAGATGGTGGGCGACGAGTGGGTCACCCTGGTGCGCGGCGACGACGAGGTGATCGACGGGCGGCTGGGTGATCTGAACGTCAGCAACCTGCCCAATGGCATGTACCGCCTGCGCGTGGCGGCCGAGGACGTCAACGGGCGCATCGGCATCGACCAGGTGTCGGTGCGCGCCGACGGGGGCGCGAAGATCGGCGAGTTCCGGATGGTGTTCGTCGATCTCAACGTGCCGGTGGCCGGCGTGCCGATCACGGTCGAGCGCGTCTACGACAGCCGGGATCGCTTCACCCGCGACTTCGGCGTCGGCTGGCGGCTGAACGTGAAGGGCGGGAAGATGCAGCACAACCGCCCCGAGCACGAGGCGTGGGACGTGGTGCCCGGCGGCTTCCTCGGGCTGCCGTGCAGCCAGGGGCTGGAGACGGCGAGCCACATCACCGAGATCCGGCTGTCGGATCGCGAGTTCTACCTGTTCCGCCCGGTCATCCGGAACCCGGCCATCCTGCTCGGCGGGTGCCAGGTCACGATGGACTTCGAGTTCATCAACGGGAAGCCGCCGGGCCCGGCGCGCCTGCAGATCCTGGGCGACAACACGGGCCTCTTCATCGCGGGCAGCGGGGAGCTGACGACCTTCGACACGCTCGAGGAGCTGACGCTCGACCGGGCGCGGCTGACCACGCCGGACGGCCGCGTGTTCGACCTGCACAAGGTCGACGGCACGTTCCGGCTGGCCGACGCGAACGGCAACAGCCTGTTCGTCAACGACGACAGCCTGGTGCGCGACACCGGCCAGGGCGTCGACATCGTGCGCACCGCCAGCGGGCGCATCACGCGCGTCGTGACGCCCTCGGGCGACACCATCGAGTATCGCTACGACGCGCGCGGCGATCTGGTCGAGGTCGAGGACGAGGCGGGCGCGGTGACGCGCTTCGTCTACAACGCCGAGCACTACCTGGTGGAGATCATCGATCCCAGCGGCAACACGCCGGCGCGCCAGATCTACGACGAGGACGGGCGTCTGGTGGCCATCGAGTACGCCGACGGTCGCCGGCAGGACCTGCAGCACGATCTCGAGAACCGCGTCGAGGTGGTGGTCGACAAGCTCGGCAACCCCGAGGTCTTCGAGTACGACCCCGACGGGAACGTGGTGCGGCACATCGACAAGGCCGGCAACACGATCGTCAACGCTTACAACGCCAACGGTGACGTGGTGCAGCGCACGCTGCCCGGCGGCGTGTCGACGACCTACGACTACGACGCGCAGAGCCGGATGGTGCAGGTGACCGGCCCCCTCGGCGACCAGCGGCAGGCCACCTACAACAGCGGCAACCGCTTCGTGACGCAGACGGACCCCCTCGGGCGGATCACCGCGCGCACCTACGACGCGCGGGGCAACGTGCTGACGGTGACCGATCCGGAAGGGAACCTGACGCAGTACACCTACGACGCCAAGGGCCGCACGACCACCAAGACCAACCCGCGCGGCGGCGTGACCCAATACAGCTACAGCGCCGAGGGCTACCTGACCGAGCAGATCGATCCGCTGGGCCTGGTCACCACCTACACCTACGACGCGGACGGCAACCGGCTGACCGAGACGAAGACGCGCGACGGCATCGAGCTGACGACCCGCTACGCGTACGACGCGCGCGACCGGCTGGTGCGCGAGACCGATCCGCTGGGGCACACCATCGAGATCGAGTACGACGTGCGCGGGCGCAAGGTGGCCGAGGTGGACAAGCGCGGGCAGCGCACCGCGTTCGTCTGGGACGACCTGGGCAACAACACCGAGGTGCGGCACCCGGACGGCACCATCGAGCGCTACACCTACGACCCCGAGGGTCGGCGGGTCGAGGTCATCGACCGGGCGGGCCGCTCGACGACGACCGACTACGACGTCATGGGCCGCCCGGTGCGGGTGGTGCAGCCCGACGGCGCGGAGACCGCGCTGGCGTACGACGCGCGCGGCAACCTGGTGCGCGAGATCGACGCGCGCGGCAACGAGACGGTGCACGAGTACGACGCGGCCGACCGGCGCGTGCGCACCACCGATCCCTTGGGTCTGGTGACGCGCTGGGAGTACGACGCGGTCGGCAACGTGCTCGCGGTCGTGCGGCCGAGCGGCCAGCGCACCGAGCACCAGTACGACGGCAACAACCGGCGGATCGCGACGCTCTACGCCGATGGCACCCGGACCGACGTGCTGTACGACGCCAACGGCAACAAGGTCAGCGAGACCGACCAGGCCGGCGAGGCGACGACCTACGTGTACGACGCGGGTGACCGGCTGGTGCGGGTGATCGACGCCGAGGGCGGCGAGACGCGCTTCACCTACGACAGCCTGGGCAACGTGATCGAGGAGATCGACGCGCTGGGGCGGGTGACGCGCTACGAGCACGACGCCCTCGGTCGACCCATCCGCAAGCAGCTGCCGGGCGGCGCGCAGATGACCGCCGAGTTCGACCCGATGGGCAACATGGTGCGCCGCACGGACTACAACGGCGTCACCACCGAGTACGACTACGACGCCAACGGCCGGCTGACCGAGATTCGCCTGCCCGGGGGTGAGGTCGAGACCGCCGCGTACGGGCAGACCGGCGACCGGACCCAGGTGCAGGACGCGCGGGGCCTGACGCGGTGGACCTACGACGGCCGCGACCGCCCGGCGGAGCGGGTGGATCCCGACGGCCAGAGCGTGCGGTGGACCTACGACGTGGTGGGCAACCGGACGAGCGTCGAGACGCTGGCCGGCACCACCACCTACACCTACGACGCGAACAACCGCCTCGAGACGGTGACCGATCCCGACGGCGGCGTCAGCACCTACACCTACTCGCCGGCCGGCGCGCGGGCCTCGCTGACGCTGCCCAACGGCGTGCGCACGGACTACCTCTACGATCAGCTCGATCGGCTGATCGGCATCGAGACGCGCGACGGCGGCGGCGCGCTGCTGGCGAGCTACGCCTATACGCTCGGGCCGGCGGGCAACCGCGTGCGCGTCGTCGAGCAGCCCAGCGGTCGGCAGGTCGACTACACCTACGACGGCCTGTATCGCCTGGTGCGCGAGGAGATCGTCGGCGACCGGGTGATCACCTACACCTACGACGCCGTCGGCAACCGCCTGACGCGCAACGACAGCGTGGACGGCCTGACCGTCTACACCTACGACGTCGACGACCGCCTCGTGGACGTGGACGGCACGGCCTACCAGTACGACGCCAACGGCAACCTCACCGCCGTGGGCGCCGCCCTGTACACCTATGACAGCCGGGATCGCCTGGTGCTGGTCGAGGACGGCGCCACGACGGTCAGCTACACTTACGACATCGACGGTCACCGGGTGGGCCGCGTGGTCGACGACGGCCAGACGCTCGAGGAGACGCGCTACGTCGTCGACGAGAACCGCCGCCACACGGAGGTGCTCGCCGAGCTCGACGGGCAGGGCAACCTGCTGACGCATTACGTCTACGGCGCCGACCAGCTCAGCCAGCACCGCGGCGCGGTCGATCACTTCCCGCTGATGGACGGCCAGATGTCGGTGCGTCACCTGACCGACGGGCAGGGCAGCGTCACCGACACCTATGACTACGACGCCTTCGGCCGAACGCTCCGGAGCGTCGGCACCACGCCGAACGACCTGCTGTACAACGGTCAGTTCCTCGATCCGAACGTCGGCTTCTACTACCTGCGCGCGCGCTGGATGGATCCCTCGACGGGTCGCTTCCTGACCGTCGATCCGGTGCCCGGCCTGCGCTTCGACCCGCGCACGCTGCACCGCTACACCTATGCGCTCAACAGCCCGGTCGACCTGAGCGATCCGAGCGGCGAGTTCACGATGGTCAGCATCAGCGTCTCGCTGAGCATCCAGACCAACATCCGCTCGATCTACGTCAGCAACCTGCTGCGCACCTTCCTGACGGTGACGCGCATCGCCGTCTGTCAGCTGGCGCCGGCCTACGAGCTGCGCAACGCGGGCATCGAGGCCATCCTCAGCGGCGTGGGCGCCGGCTACGAGATGGTGTCGGCCGCGCAGACCATGATTGCCGGCGCCTTCCGCGCCATCGGCGGCGCGCTCGCGGCGACCTACCAGAACATCGCCAACGAGCTGGTGAAGTTCGAGGTGAAGATCGAGGTGGATCTGAACGCCACCATCGACGCGCTGCAGAACCAGCTCGGCGGCGGCTTCGACGGCTTCAACCAGGGCGTCGACGACGTGCAGGCCATCCTCGAGGCCATCCAGAAGCTTCAGGATCTGAAGGCCAAGGTGACCGAGTTCTTGGACAAGGCGGTCGAGTGGTACAACACCGCCGACGCCCTGCTCGACATCGGTGGCTCCCACACGGCGTGCGAGAAGATGAAGGCCGTCGAGAAGATCGGGAACAAGCTGATCGACTTCATCCCGAAGTTCTGATCACGCCCGAGGCGCTGATCCGGCGGGGTGGGGGTCGGGCCGCGCGATCCCCGCCGGTGCGTTCTGCGATCAGCGGTGCGCGCTCGCGGCGCGCAGGGCCTCGGCCTCGACCGGTCGGCTCAGCCGCGGGGCCCCGTTGCAGCGCGCGGCCATGCCGGCGGCGGCGCTCGACACCACCACCATCGGCGCCAGGCCCCGCAGGGCGGCCGCCAGCACCATCTCCTCGCCGAGCCCGGCGTCGTCGCCCTCGTCGCAGACGATGAGATCGAAGCCGCCGGCCTCGTCGAGGGCGGCCCAGCCCTCGCCCCCGTCAGTGGCGTCGAAGCCGGCCGCGCGGACCGCGGCGAGCGTCTGCGCGCGGGCGTGGGCGTCGGGGCCGATGACCAGGGCGTGCGTTCGAGGCGGGGGCTTCATGGCGTCCTCCGTGGGCCGGGACGCCTGCTTCTGCGGCCGATCGGCCGGCGGGGCTGCAGGACCGGGGTGGACGCCCACCCAGGCGGATCAGCGCGGGCGATCCTCGGTCACCCGCAGCACGAAGGCGCCGCGCTCCGGTCCGGCGCCGACCACCGACACGCAGATCTCGTCGCCGGCTTCGACCCGGCCCTCGTTCAGATCGTCGTCGAGCATCACCAGCGTGCAGGGGCTGACCAGGTTGCCCAGCCGCCGCACGTTCGAGGGCGCCAGCTCGGAGGGCAGCTGCACCTGATCGGCGAAGGCCTTCACCAGCGCCGGCCCGGCCTGGTGGGTGTAGAGGCGCTTGATCGACGTCAGCAGATCCGGGCGCGCCTCGAGCAGCCGGTGGTGGTTGTCGATCATGCCCTGCGTGTAGAAGCGCCGGACGTCCTCGCTCACCAGCCCGAAGGCCGCGAGCGGCGTGTGCTCGGCGAAGCCGGGCGGGTGCAGGGCGCCACCCCCGGGGAAACGCACCAGGGGTGACTCGACCGGCGGATCGAGGCGCGCCCGTGTGTAGAGCGACAGACCCGCCTCGCGGGGTGACCGGCGCAGCACGGCGGCGGCCGCGGCGTCCGAGAACAGGCCGGGCGAGGCCCACAGGATCGCGCGATCGGGATGCACCTCGTTGTGTTGATAGATGGGGTTGGGCTCCCCGCCAGGCCCGGTCATCAGGGGGCTGACCGCGGTGTAGGCGACGAGCAGCACGTTCTCGGCCTGCAGCCGCGCGGCCGTCGCCGCCGCGCGCGCGAGGCCGCCGCAGCCGGCCATGTGCATCCACGGCACCACGTCGTCCGGCACGCCCGCGGCGCGCAGCAGGCGGAACGGATCCTGGTCGAGCATCAGCTCGAAGGGCGTGCAGGTGACGAAGATCGCGGCGTCGATGTCGCCCGGCTCGAGGCCGGCGCGCTCGATGGCGGCCCCCATCAGCGCGCTGACCACCGCCGGATCGCGGAAGAGCTCGGGTTGCCAGCTCTTGCCATCGATCTGCAGCACCCGCTTCACCTCGGCGCCGTCGAGGGCGCGGGGCTCCTTGCGATGCGGGATGCGGGCCCAGCGGGCCCAGTCCTCGATCGACACCACCTCGCCGATGCGCGTGGCCAGGCCGGCCAGCGCGAAGGGCAGCTCTCGGATGCTCATCGATTCCCCCCGGAACGGGCCGCCCGCCCAGCGGCGAATGTCTGCGCGCACCCCGATCTCATGTCGACGGAGTGGGCGGCCGTCACTGGTACCTGAGCCTCCGGCGGAGTTCAACCATGCCGTCCCCGCGCGTGCTGGTCGCATTGGTGGGAGGGGATCCGGTGACCGGGATCGCCCTCGAGCACCTCTTCGCCCGCCTCGACGCGCGGGTCGAGCGCGTCGGCGAGCACGCGGACGCCGGCGACGCGCGGCTCACCCTGGTGGACGTGGACGATGTCGGCCCGCACGCGGCGGCGAGGCTCTTGGCCCGCAACCCCCGCGCGATCGCCCTGACGGTCGCCGGCTCGCCGCCCGGCGTCGATCCGGCGCGCGTGGTCTTCAAGCCCTTCAACCTCGACGCGGCGCGGGCCCTGCTCGAGCGCGCGCGGCCATCCCTCGACCTCGAGGCGGCCTATGCCTCGGCCTGCGGTGAGCCCGACCTGCTCGGCGAGCTGCTCGACGACTACCTCGAGCTGTGCGCGCCCCTGCAGGACGAGCTGGCCGAGCACCTGCGCGCGCACCGCGTCGCCGACGTGGGGCGGCTGGCCCATCGCCTGGCCGGCAACCTGGGGCTGGTCGGCGCGTTGGGCGCCGCGGCGGCCGCGCGGCGCGTCGACGAGGCGCTGCGCACCGGCGACGCGGAGACCGGACGGTCGGCCGCGCTGGAGCTCGACCGGCTGCTGACGCAGGTGGCCGACGACGTGCGCGCGCTCCGCGCGACGCTGCCGCCGAGGGGGGCCCGATGAGCGATCCCCGCCCGGCCCCCCCCGCCGCGATGGCGCCCGTCGAGGTCGAGCGCAACGGCGCCCTCGTCTGGGCGGTGGGCCTGATCCTCTTCGGCACGGGCATCGTCTTCACCGCCGCCTACGTCGCGCTCGAGGAGGACCGCGCGGCCTGGGTCTGCCTGGTGTGTACGGGGCTGGCCGTCGCCATCCTCACCGCTCTGCGGCGCACCGGCGAGCGGGCACGGGCGGCGCGCCGGCTGGTGCGGACCTACTGGTTCGCGCTGACCGGCGTGGCCCTGTTCACCGGCGGGCACTTCGCCCCGGTGATGCTGTGGATGGCCACCGTGCCCATGCTGGCGACGCTGATGTCGGGGCTGCCCTCCGGGCGGCGCTGGTCGGCCCTGGCCATCGTCGAGCTGACCGTCTTCTTCATCCTCGACACGGCCGGGGCGCGCGTCGAGACGGCGATCACCGCCGGCGCCTACAGCGGCCTGGTCTGGTTCGGCAACGTCACCCTGGTGTGCCTGGTGATGGTGATCACCTGGCGCTACGACGTGGCCAGCCGCCGCGCGCTGGCGCGCCTCGAGGTCAGCCTGGCCGCCCTGCGCGACGCGCGCGATCGGGCGCAGGCGGCCAGCGTGGCGAAGAGCCGCTTCCTGGCCAACATGAGCCACGAGATCCGCACGCCGATGAACGGCGTCTTGGGCACCGTGGATCTGCTGCTGGCCGGCCGCCTCGAGGCCGAGCACCGCGAGCTGGTCGAGACGGTGCGGACCTCGGCCGAGGCCTTGCTGGGCATCATCAACGACATCCTGGACTTCTCGCGCATCGAGGCGGGGCGGGTGCAGCTCGAGAGCGTGGCGTTCGATCCGGAGGCCGAGGTCGGGCGGGTCCTCAGCCTCCTTCAGCCCCGCGCGAGCGAGGCGGGCGTCGAGCTGCTGGTGTCGATCGATCCCGGCGTGCCGGCCCGGCTGGTGGGCGATCCCGGCCGCATCGCCCAGGTCGTGACCAACCTCGTGGGCAACGCCCTGAAGTTCACGCGCAAGGGGCAGGTCGACGTGCGGCTCGACGTCGAGGCGCAGGCCGATGGGCGCGGCCTGCTGCGCTGCGCGGTGGTGGACACGGGCCCGGGCATCCCCGAGGAGGTGCAGGCGGCGCTCTTCGAGCCCTTCGTCCAGGCCGACACCTCGACGACGCGCCTCTATGGCGGCACCGGGCTCGGGCTGGCCATCTGCCGCGAGCTCGTCGAGGCGATGGGGGGCGCGCTGGGCGTGCAGAGCCAGGTGGGGGAGGGCAGCACCTTCTGGTTCTGCGTGCCGCTGGTCGAGGTGGGCGAGGCCGCCCCCCGCGGGCCGCGCCTCGATGGCCACCGGCTGTTGGTGGTCGACGATCACGCCGAGGCGCGGCGCCGCACCGCGCAGCTCCTGTCGGACGCGGGCGCGGCGGTCGCCGAGGCCGCCTCGGCGCCGGAGGCCCTGACGATGTGGCGGGACGCGGCGGCGGGCGGGCGCCCCTTCACGCGCGTCGTCACCGACACCGAGATGCCCGGCTGGGACGGCGCGTGGCTGGCCCGCGGCCTGCGCGCCGAGGTGGGGGGCCAGGCGCTGCCGATCATCGCGCTCGGGGCGCCCTCGGCCGGCGAGGGGGAGATCGACGGGTGGGTGCGCAAGCCGGCGATGCCGGGCTGTCTGCTGCAGCGCGTGGCCCTCGCGCGGCGCGCCGAGGCCAACCCGCCCACGCCCACCCCCGCGGCCTTCGACACCCGCAGCAGCCTCCGCGTGCTGGTCGTCGAGGACAACCCGACGAACCAGAAGGTCGTGCGGCGCATGCTCGACCGCCTGGGGCACCAGGTGACGATGGCCGGCAACGGCCGCGAGGCGCTGGCCGCCCTCGACCGCGCCCCCTTCGACGTCGTGCTGATGGACTCGCAGATGCCGGTGATGGACGGGGTGCAGGCGACGCACGCCATCCGGGCGCGCCCGGGGCCCGAGCGTGGCCTGCCCATCGTGGCGATGACCGCCCACGCCATGAAGGGTGATCGCGAGCGGTACCTCGCGGCCGGCATGGACGCCTACGTCTCCAAGCCGGTCAGCCTGCAGACGCTGGCCGAGACGCTGGCGCCCTGGGCGAACGCGTCGCCGGTGCCGCTGGATCCGGCGGCGCTGGACGCCCTCGGGGCCGACCGCGGATCGGCCGTCGTGGACGCCTGGCGCGCCTGCGCGCTCGACCTGCTCGGCGAGGCCGAGCGCGAGCTGGGCGCGGGCCGGCGCGGCACCCGCGCCGTGCGGCGCCTCTGGGGCGCGGCCTCGTGGGTGGGGGCGCGCGCGGTGATCGACGCCTGCGCGGCGCTGGACGCCAGCGGCCCTCCCCAGCGCGGCGCGCCGGCCCTCGCCCGCCTGCGGGCCGCGGTCGAGGCCGCGGTCGAGGGGGCGGGCGCGCCCGACGAGAGCGCGCCCCTCGCGGAGGAGCGGGCGCCCGACGACGCGCTGCCCTTCATCGCCGCGGGCTGATCGGGCCGCCCCCCGCCCGAGGCGCGCGAGCAGCGCCCCGCCCGCGCACCCGGATCCGAGGTCAGGGATCCACGCACACCACGGCCAGGTCGTCGCCGCTGTGCTCCACCGGGCCGAAGCCGCTCGCGTGCCCCCGCTGGCGGCAGAAGCGGTGGATGGCCGCGTTGCAGTCGGGTCCGATGCGCTGGCCGACGCCGTCGCAGGGCCCGTGGAAGCCGGTGAGCGCGCTGTAGCGGGTGCCGACGCTGTGCGCCCCGGCGCCGACGCAGGCCACCACCAGGAAGTCGCCGCCGCTCTCCACCGGGCCGAAGCCGCTGACGAAGCCCTCGCCCGCGCAGTACCGGTGGATGGCCGCGTTGCAGTTCGGCCCGATGCGCTCGGGCGCGCCGTTGCAGTTGGGGTGGCGCGCGGCGAGCGTCGCGAAGGGCACCTGCCGCACGTCGGCCTCGAGGCAGGTCACCTGGGCGTCGTCGCCGCTGTTCTCGAC
>JAUHXL010000212.1 GCA_030426945.1 bacterium | reverse complement strand
CGGCTGTCGGGATCGTTGCCGCCGGCCAGCCCCACCTCGTCGCCGTTGTAGATGAGCGGGACGCCGGGCAGCGTCAGCAGGAAGGTCCAGGCCCGCCGCAGGCGCTGGAAGACGGCGGGGTCGACGGGCGTCGCCGGCAGGCTCGCGCAGCCGCCGTCGTCCTGGAACCGGCAGCCCTCGGCCGGATCGGAGGCCGCCCGCGTCGCCATGCGCGAGCTGTCGTGGCTGCCCAGGAACTGCACGTGCAGCGCGTCCGGCGCGTAGCGCTGCTCGAGCCGGGCGACGGTCTCTTCGAGCGCCCGCATCGACAGCGAGCCGGTCAGCAGCCCGTGCTGCATCCGGTGGTGGCTGGGGAAGTCGAACTGCCCGTCGAGCGCGTTGTCGCCGACGTAGGCGCTGACCCAGTCGTAGCCGTCGCCGTACACCACGCCGCAGCCGTCCGCGAAGCTGTCGTTCTCGCCCACGGCGGTCTCGCCGAGCATCACGATGCGGTGCCCGCCCTGCTCGTAGCGCTGCGCCATCGCGGCGCGCAGGTTGTAAATCGACGTCGTCTCGACGTGCTTCACGGCGTCCACCCGGAAGCCGTCCACGTCGAAGGTGTCGATCCAGTACAGGGCGTCGGCGATGAACCGCTGCTCGGCCCCGGCCACCCGCCAGTTGATGTCGGGCAGGTAGCGCGCGAACAGGCAGTCGAGGGGGCGCTCGCTCCAGCCGCAGCCGGGATCGAGCCCACAGACGCAGCCGGTGCGGAACCACTCGGGGTGGCTGTCGTAGTAGGCGTGCTGCTCGTGGATCTGGTTGTTGATCAGGTCGAGCAGCACGCGGATGCCGCGGGCGTGCGCGGCCTGCACGAAGGCGTGCAGCGCGGCGTCGCCGCCGAAGCGCGGATCGACCTGCCGGCCGTCGATGGGCCAATAGCCGTGGTAGGCGGCGATGCGGCGCGGGCCGTCGCCGCGCTCGGCGAAGTGGCCGTCGACCTGCAGGTTCACCGGGCTGAGCCAGATGGTCTTCACGCCGAGGCGCTCGAAGTAGCCGCTCTCGATCACCTCGACGCCGCCCCACAGGTCGCCGCCGTGCCAGTCGGCCGTGTACTCGACGGGATCGCCCACCGGCCGATCGGCGTCCCGATCACCGTTCGCGAAGCGATCGATGAACAGCAGGTACAGGGCGCCCGCGCGCCAGTCGAAGGGGGTGTCCTCGATCCAGAAGGGCAGGTCGACGGGCTCGGCGTCGCGGCCGGCGTCGTCGGTGACGCGCACCGACAGGCGGTGCTTGCCGGTGGCCAGGCCGTCGACCGAGACGGTGTACCAGCCCCCCGCCTCGACCGCCGGGGCGGGCAGGGGATCGCCGTCGAGCGTGAACTCGACCCGCGTGGGCAGCGCCGCGTCCCTGGCGCGCTGCACCTGCACCCGCGCGGTCATCGCGTCGCCGTCCACCTCGAGGGGGGCCGCGACGATGGCGGGGCCGGCGTCGCAGGCGGGCACCTGCAGGCCGCTGTTGACGCAGTCGCCGTCGTACTTGCGGTGGGTGTTGCGCGGATCGAGCTGCCAGGCGCCGTCGACGATCAGCTTGTAGGCGTAGCGCGCGCCCGGCTCGAGGCCGTCGGCGGGGCCGAGGGTGAGCGTGAAGCCGTCCGCGCCGCGCTCCATCGCGCGCGGCGCGTCGGCCCAGCCGGTGAACTCGCCGGCCACCTGCACCGCCGCCCCCGCGCCGGTGTAGCGCAGGGTGACCGTGCAGCCCCGCAGCGGCCAGGGGGCGTCGTCGGGCGGGCCGCCGTCGGGGGTGGGCGCGGCGTCGGGCGGGGGCGGGCCGCCGTCGGTGAGGGGCGCGGCGTCGCGACGGGGCCCCGCGTCGTCGGCGGTCATCGCGTCCGCGGCCGGGCGCCCGGCGTCCAGCGGCGCGGCGTCGGCGCGCGGCAGGGCGGCGTCCACGCGGGGCGCGCCCGCGTCCATCCGGCCGGGCTGCCCCCCGTCGGCGCGCGGCGCGGGCGGTCGGGCGGCGTCGAGCACCCCCACCGGCTTGGGCGCGGCGCTGCCCCCGTCGTCGCAGGCCCAGAGCAGGGCCACCGCCCACAGCGCGCGGCGCATCGTCACCTCCGTCGTCCCGGGCACGTCCGCCGGGCAGGATAGCGGCGCGGCCGCGCGGGTTGCACCCGACCAAGCCGCTTTCGCCCGCGCGGCGACTTTGCTAGTCCCTTCTCCACCACGACACCGAGGAAGGGCCGCACATGTCACGTCGACGCGACGCGCTGGACTATCACGCCGAGGGCCGGCCGGGGAAGGTGGCCATCCGGCCCACCAAGCCCCTGCAGACCCAGCGCGATCTGTCGCTGGCCTACACCCCGGGCGTCGCCGAGCCCTGCCTCGCCATCGCCCGTGATCCCGAGCGGGTCTTCGACTACACCGCCAAGGGCAACCTGGTGGCCGTGGTCAGCAACGGCACGGCGGTGCTCGGCCTCGGCGACATCGGGCCCGCCGCGTCGAAGCCGGTCATGGAGGGCAAGGGGGTCCTCTTCAAGCGCTTCGCCGACATCGACGTCTTCGACCTCGAGATCGACGCGCGGGATCCGGATCGGGTGATCGAGGTCGTCGCGGCGCTCGAGCCCACCTTCGGCGGCATCAACCTCGAGGACATCAAGGCGCCGGAGTGCTTCTACATCGAGGAGAAGCTGCGCGAGCGCATGCAGATCCCGGTGTTCCACGACGATCAGCACGGCACGGCGATCATCGCCGCGGCCGCCTTCGTCAACGCCCTCGAGATCGTCGAGAAGAAGGCCAGCGAGGTGCGCTGCGTGTTCAGCGGCGCGGGGGCGGCGGCCCTGGCCTGCGCCCACCTGTTCATCTCGGTGGGCGTGCGCCCCGAGAACCTGATCCTGTGCGACAGCCGCGGCGTCATCTACGCGGGGCGCGAGGAGGGGATGAACGCCTACAAGGCGCGGCTGGCGGTGGACACGCCCCTGCGCACGCTCGGGGAGGCGATGAAGGACGCCGACGTCTTCGTCGGCGTCAGCGCGAAGGGCGTCGTCTCGGCGGACATGGTGCGCGCCATGGCGCGCGATCCGATCGTGATGGCGATGGCCAACCCGGATCCCGAGATCAGCTACCCGGACGCGGTCGCCGCGCGCGACGACATCGTCATGGCCACCGGGCGCAGCGACTACCCGAACCAGGTCAACAACGTGCTCGGCTTCCCCTTCATCTTCCGGGGCGCCCTCGACGTGCGGGCGACCAGCATCAACGAGGAGATGAAGCTGGCCGCGGTGTACGCCCTGGCCGAGCTGGCCAAGGACGAGGTGCCCGAGGACGTGAAGCAGGCCTACGGCCAGGCCAACCTGCGGTTCGGCCGCGAGTACATCATCCCCAAGCCCTTCGACTGGCGGGCGCTCTTGCGGGTGGCCCCGGCGGTGGCGAAGGCGGCCATGGACAGCGGCGTGGCGCGCCGGCCCATCGAGGACTTCGACGCCTACCGCGCCCGCCTCGAGGTCATCCTCGGGCGGGAGCGCGAGGTGATGCGCGCGGTCATCCGCAAGGCGGCGCGCGCGCCGAAGCGGGTGGTGTTCCCCGAGGGCGACAGCCTGAAGATCCTGCGCGCGGCGCAGCTGTGCGTCGAGGAGGGCATCGCCCGGCCCATCGTCCTCGGCGAGCCCGAGGTCATCGAGGCCCTCGCGCGGGATCACGAGATCGCCCTCGACGGCGTGCGGATCATCGACAACCTGCACGATCCGCACGTGGCGCCCTACGAGGAGGCGTACTGGCAGCGCCGCCGCCGGCGCGGCGTCACGCGCAGCGAGGCGGCGCGCATCATCCGGCGCCGCAACCACTTCGGCTCGATGATGGTCGAGCTCGGCGACGCCGACGCCATGGTGTCGGGCATGACCCGCAGCTACCCGGACACGGTGCGGCCGCCCCTCGAGGTCATCGGGCCGCGCCCGGGCGTGCGGCGCGTCGCCGGCGCCCACCTGGTCATCCTGTCGGATCGGGTGAAGATCTTCGCCGACACGACGGTGAACGTGGATCCCACCGCCGAGGACCTGGCCGAGATCGCCATCGCCACGGCGGCCATGGCGCGGCGCCTGGACATCGAGCCCCACATCGCGATGCTCAGCTTCAGCAACTTCGGCAGCAACGCGGCGCCGCAGGCCCGCAAGGTGAAGCGCGCGGTGGAGATCCTGCGCGAGCGCGCGCCGGACCTGGACGTGGACGGCGAGATGCAGGTGGACGCCGCCATCGACGTGGCCAAGCGCGAGCGGCTGTTCGAGTTCTGCACCCTGCAGGCCGAGGCCAACGTCTTCATCTTCCCGGAGCTGAACAGCGCGAACATGGCCTACAAGCTGATGAAGGGGCTGGGGGACGCCGAGGTGGTCGGGCCCATCCTGATCGGCATGAACCGCCCGGTGAACGTGCTCGAGCGCGACTGCAGCGTGCGGTCGGTGCTGAACATGGTGGCGATCAGCGTGGTGCAGGCGCAGGAGATGGCGCCGAGCTGGGAGACGGGCGAGGAGGGTGAGGGCTGATGGAGTCGTTGCCGGCGGGCTGGACCGACTGGGACGCGGCGCGCCTCGCCGAGGCCATCCGCGAACACAACGCGCGCTACTGGGATCAGAACGCGCCGACGATCAGCGATTACGACTTCGATCGCCTGGTGGAGCGTCTGCGCGCGCTGGATCCCGAGGCGCCCGTGCTGACGGCGCTCGGCCCCAGCGACGGCGCGCTGGGCGATCCGGTGCAGCACACCCGCCCGATGCTCAGCCTCGACAAGGCCTACGACGAGGAGGCGCTGCACAAGTGGGCGGCCAAGTTCGAGGGCGACCTGGTGATGACGCCCAAGATCGACGGCCTGGCGTGCTCGATCCGCTACGAGGGCGGGCGGCTGGCCGTGGCAGCGACGCGCGGCAGCGGCGAGGTGGGCGAGGACGTCACGATCAACGTGCGGCTGATGGACGACGTGCCGTCCACCCTCCCGACGCCGGATGCGGTCGAGGTGCGCGGGGAGATCTACCTGCCGCTGTCGGCCTTCCACGCGCTGGAGGGTGACTTCGCCAACCCGCGCAACACGGCGGCCGGCGCCCTGAAGCACAAGGACGCCGCGCGCTTCCGCGCGATGGGGCTGCGCTTCTTCGCGTACGACGTGCTGGGCGTCGACATCGACACCGAGATGCACAAGTTCGACCTGGCGACGGCGTGGGGCTTCGCGGCGGTGGAGCACGAGCTGGTCACCCGCGAGAACGTGCAGGCGGGCTACGAAGCGTACGTGGCCAAGCGCGAGGGGCTCGACTTCGAGATCGACGGCGTCGTGTTCAAGGCCAATCGCCTGGACGAGCAGGCGCGCCTGGGCTCGACCTCGCACCACCCGCGCTACGCCATCGCCTACAAGCTGCAGGGCGAGAGCGCCACGACGTGGCTGCGCGACGTGGAGTGGTCGGTCAGCCGCAACGGGGTGTTGACCCCGGTGGGCATCGTCGAGCCGGTCAAGCTGAGCGGGGCGACCGTGACGCGTATCAGCCTGCACAACTGGGGGCTGGTGCAGACGAAGGGGCTCAGCCTCAACGCGCAGGTGGTGGCGATGCGGCGGGGTGGGGTGATCCCCTACCTCGAGGCGGTGGTCGAGCCGGGCGACACGCCGATCGCGCCGCCCGACCATTGCCCCTCGTGCGGGGCCGCCGCCGAGGTCGAGGGCGATCTGGTCTGGTGCCGCAACCCGGCGGGCTGCCGCGCCCAGACCATCGCGGTGCTGTCGCATTACGCCAAGACCGTCGACATCGAGGGCTTCGGGCAGGTCTGGCTCGAGAAGCTGCTCGACGCGGGCCTGCTGCACTGGCCGCCCGACTTCTACCGCCTGAAGCCCATCGATCTGCTCGAGTTCGAGCGCATGGGCGAGGTGCTGGCGGGCAAGATGATCGACGCGATCGACGCGCGCCGCGTCGTCGCGCTGCCCACCTTCCTGCAGGCGCTGGGCGTCAAGGATCTGGGCCGGACCGCGGCGCGCACCCTGGCCGCGCGCTACGGCACGCTGGAGGCCGTGCGGGCGGCGACCGCCGAGGAGCTGGTCGAGCTGCCCAAGTTCGCCGCGCTGCTGGCCAACCGCGTCGTCGAGGGGCTGGCCGAGCGCGCCGAGCTCATCGACGCGCTGATCGAGCACGTCGAGGTCACCGCGGTCGAGATCGACGTCGCGCCGGCCGGCGGCCCCCTCGAGGGGCAGTCGTTCCTCTTCACCGCCACCCTGGCCGCGATGAAGCGCGCCGACGCCGAGGACAAGGTGCGCGCGCTGGGCGGCGCGGTGGCGAGCGGGGTGTCGAAGTCGCTCGGCTTCCTGGTGGTGGGCAGCGAGGGCAAGGCCGGCAGCAAGCTGGCGAAGGCCGAGAAGGCGGGGGTGACCATCCTCGACGAGGCCACCTTTCTCGGGAAGCTGGCCGCGGCCGAGGCCGAGGCGGGCGACGAGGCGTAGGCCCTACTCGTACTCCCGGCCCTCGAAGAGGGTGCCGGGCAGGTTCAGGAAGTCGCGCATGTGCTCGTCGTACACGCGCTGCCCCTCGGGATCGCCCAGATCCAGCCGCAGCTCGTTGATCACCTTGATCGACATCTCCATCCAGTCCTCCCAGCTCTCCTTGCTGACGTGGTCCTGGATGTAGGCGCCGATCTGATCCCCGAAGGGGTCGAAGGTCATCCGCTGCCCGATGCGGCGGCTGCGCACGCAGCGCACCTCGTCGGGCCCCGGCTCCCGTCCGGCGTCGGGATCCTCCTCCTGGCCGTTGATCGCGAACAGCAGCGCGTCCGCCGAGGGGGCGGCGCCCAGATCGGCCAGCAGCTTCTTCATCTCGGTGGCCGGCATCAGGTCGCCGCGGGCCATCGCCGCGCCGTAGCCCTTCTGGTAGGTCTCGATGGCGCC
The DNA here is from genome assembly GCA_030426945.1 of bacterium. GTDB lineage: Bacteria > Myxococcota_A > Bradymonadia > UBA7976 > UBA1532 > JACKDN01. The sequence continues at coordinate 4,254 of JAUHXL010000212.1, read as the reverse complement.
GTCGACGTCGTCGGTGGCCTCCTGCGCCTGCCCCAACAGCACATAGGCGCGCGAGTAGCCGGCGTTCAACTTCAGCACGTGCCGCAGCACGTTCACCGCCTCGGCGTGGCGCTCGGCGTCCAGCAGCGCCTGGCCCAGCGCGTAATGCGCCAGATCGTCGTCGGGGTTGGCCTTGGCCATCTTGCGGAACTGTTCGATGCGCTCGTCCTGGTTCATCGATTCCTCGTCGGAGACGGTCCGGGCGGGGTTGGATGCCCGAGGGCGCGCAGGGGCCGCGCCCGCCGGACGGGTGGTCGTCAGTCGTCGTCGAGGGCGTCGGGCGGCGGCGTGCCGCCGGTGCCCAGCAGGATGATCGGCTGCTCGGCCTCGTCGAGCAGCACCGGCGGGGGCAGGGCCGGGGGCGGCGCCTCGGCCGGCCCGAGGACCGGGGCGGCCGGCGGCGCGACCGGTGGCGGCGGCGCCGACCGGATGACCCGCACCTGGGGGCGGCCGATGTCCTCGGTGGCGACCGGACGCGGGGGCGCGTTGCGCCGGATGAAGGCGTCCCAGGCGGCGCTGTCCACGGCGTCCGTGTCGAAGCGAACGCCGATGCCCTTCTCTTCGGGATCCATGCTGTCGATGGCGCGCACCACGCGGCCGCGGATGGCGAAGGCGTCGCCCGAGGTCGGGTGGATCAGCTTCAGGTTCACCTTGCTGCCGAGGGGCAGCAGCGAGCTGGTGAGCACGAACGTGCCGCCCTCGCTGATGTCGCGCATCTCGAACGTCGCGAGCTCGGCGAGCCCCTCGGGGCGCAGGGTCACGTTGAAGCGCGCCGCTCGGCGCGGGTGCGCGCGACGGACGGCGTCCACGCCCAGGGCCTCGGGGGGCAGCGGTGGCGGCGCGACGCGGGGCGGCGGCTCGCTGATCGGCGGCGCCACGGCGGGCGGCGGCGGGGAGGGCGGCCGGGACGCGGCGCGCGGGCGCATGACGCGGGCTCCCTCGGTGGCGGTCGGCGGCGGCGGCGGCGGGTCCTCGGGCGCGAGCTCGATCGAGTCGCCCGGCGACGGGGCCGGGCGGGACGCCACGGCCGCCACCCGGCCCACCGGCGGCTCGGCGTAGCCGCGCGCCACCCAGTCCTTGATGCGGCGCACGATCGACACCCAGCGCGCCTCGGTCTCGCGGCTGTTGCCGAAGAGCGACACGCCGATGCCGGGCGGGTTGCCCGGGGTCGCCTGCTCTGGCGGTACGCAGCGGGCGACGATGCCCAGCAGATCGATGTGCTGGTCCTCGGTCGGGTCGACGGCGGTGAACTTCACCAGCTGATTCGGCGTGCGGGCCTCGTCGGTGCGGATGAAGACGCCATGGAAGCTGATGTCCTCGGTCAGCGCGGGCCGATCACGGTAGGTGCCCTTGAACAGGATGGGCAGCTTGAAGCGGTAGCGCTGGGAGCGGCGGAAGTTGCCCACGTCGACCTCGACCAGCGGCGTCGCTGGCACGCATGTTGCTGACCAGTGAGCCCGGCACCAGGCTCGGTGCGCTCGACCCCACGGTCGGCGCCCCACGGGCGGGGCCACGTTAACGGCCCACGTCGCCGTTTGCCAAGGCCGTACCCACCGGGCGCGGACTGGTGTAGAACCGGCAGCCCGCTGCCCACTGACGGGAGCTTCGAGAATGCCGCATCGCCGACTGCGCGTCGCACCCCAGCCCGCCCCCAAGCCCGCGGCCATCGAGCCCTCCGGGCCGGTGCGCGACGTCCAGCCCTACCAGGCCGTGTCGTCCCTGGACGAGATCCACGCGCGGCCCGAGCAGGTGCCTCACAAGCTCGATTGGAACGAGGCCACGGTGCCCCCGTCGCCGCGGGTGATCGAGGCGATCACCGCCTTCCTCGGCAACGCGCACCACCTCAACTGGTACCCGGTGCTCAACAGCACCAACCTGATCGAGCGCTTGTCGGCGTTCACCGGCGTGCCCCACGAGCGCATGCTGATCACGAACGGCAGCGACGACGCGCTGAACACGCTGTGCACCACGTACCTCGGCGTGGACGATCGCGTGCTGGTGGCGTCGCCGACCTATCAGCACTTCCTCGTCTTCGCCGCCACCCGCGGCGCGCAGATCGTGCACCACTACGCGCCCGATCCCTTCGAGAAGGACCTCGACGGCCTGCTCGACGCCCTGGCGCGGGTGCGCCCGCGCATGCTGTACCTGGTCAACCCGAACAACCCGACCGGGGTGATCTACGACGCCGACGAGGTGGCCACCCTGCTGGCCGCGGCGCCGGAGACGCTGGTCGTGGTGGATGAAGCGTACTCCGAGTTCGCCGGGCGCAGCTGCGTCGGGTTGCTGCAGACGTACTCCAACCTGGTGGTGACCCGCACCTTCTCGAAGGCCTACGGGATGGCCGGCCTGCGCATCGGCTACGCGATGGCCCACGAGCCGGTCATTCGCGACCTGCGGCGCGTCTTCAACCCGAAGAGCGTGAACGTGCTGGCGCAGATCGGGGCGATGGCGGCGCTCGAGGACCAGGCCTGGCTGCGCTGGTACCTCGAAGAGGTGGACGACGCGAAGGCGCTGTACGCCGAGTGGTTCGCGGCGCGGGGCATCGAGTGCCGGGTCACGCCGGCCAACTACATCATGGTGCGCTTCGAGCAGGCCCCGTGGGTGGTGCGTCGGCTGGCCGATCTGGGGGTGTACGTCCGGGATCGCAGCCAAGTGCCGCGCCTCAACGGCTTCGTCCGCTTCTCGGTCGGCACCGTCGAGCAGACCCACGACGTGCTGGCGCGGGTGGGGCAGGTGCTCGAGGAGATGGTGCCCCCCACCTGCTGATCGCTGGCCGCGCCGTCAGCGCCGGCCGCGCCGCCTTCCGACTGGCCAGTCGGTTGGCCACCCTCCCGCCCCCGCCGGAGCCACCCGGCGGTCGCCCGGACCGCGAGAACAGCGGCTTTGACGTGGCCCGGCGCTTTGCCCAGAATGGGCACGCGTCGTGCTGAGAAGCCCGGCGAGTCTAGGCCGACTGCATTCCTGCACCTCGATTGGGGGCGATCGTCATGTTCCGACGCCGCTTTGCGCTGTCACTGCTAGCCGTCTTCACCCTCGCCGCCTGCGCCGACTCGGCCAAGCAGAGCGAGCCCGAGGAGGTGGACCTCGGCGGCGGCGTCATCGATCCGGCGGACATGATGCCGCCCGCCCCCATGCCCGACATGGGCATGCGCGAGATCGACCCCCCCTCCGCGCGCGAGCTGATGATCGTGGGCAGCGACGAGGTGCTGACGAATTACGGCGGCACCGTCGATCTGCAGGTCCGCTACAGCGATCGCCAGGGCGGCATCCCCAACGCGCGCCTGCAGGTGCGCATGCTCGACGAGACCGGCAACGACCGCACCGCGACCGGCATCGAGGGGACCGGACTGCGCAGCAGCAACGCGCAGACCAACGCCAACGGCCAGGCGACCTTCACGGTGGTCACCGGCAACCGCAACGTGACCTTCCGCGTCGAGGCCAGCGACGGCATCGCCGACGGCGCGCCGCCGGTCTACTGGACCGTCACCGTCGCCCGCGAGGGCTCGGGCGGCCTGACCGTCCGCGTCACCTACGATCCCACCGACAAGCGCTACGAGTTCCGCGACTTCTCGGCGGCGCAGGTCAGCCTGTTCGACCGCGAGAACTGCGATCTGCTGCGCGAGTCGGCCAGCAACCTGCAGGGCGCGTACTTCGATCTGGCCCCCATCGCGCCCTTCAACGAGGTCGACAACGGCGTCACCCAGGGCGATCTGGACGACGGCGCCACGTTCAGCGTCGCGGCCGTGGGCAAGAACCGCGACGGCATGCCCATCACCTTCGGCTGCGTCGACGGCGTGCGCGTCACCGGCGGCGAGATCACCAACGTCGACGTCGAGCTCGACGATCTGCCCCTCGAGTGGAAGGGCCGCTTCACGGTCGTGCACCACTTCGACCTCACCGACATGCTGCGCAACACGGGCAACGACACGCTCGATCGCGTGGCCGACGTGCTCGAGGTGCTGCGCCTCATCGGCGACGACAGCGGCGACCGCGGCGAGGCGATCATCGAGCTGTTCTGCGACCTGGTGAACCTGGACGACAGCATCTGCCGCATCGTCGAGACCATCGGCGGCTCGTTCATCGACCGGGCCCTCGACCGCTTCCTGCCCCAGCAGGTGCAGGACGTGTTCACCGTGATCACCGACGTCCTGAACATCGTCAGCGAGCTGACCGTGGTGGGCGAGATCGAGTTCGTCCAGTCCCGTCTCGACGAGA
>JAUHXL010000766.1 GCA_030426945.1 bacterium | reverse complement strand
GTCATCAACGAGACCAGCGAGCACATCGACAGCCAGCTGCAGGCCCTGCTGTCGAAGTTCGAGACGCAGCTCGTCAACAGCGGCTACGTGACGGTCATCAGCTACGAGCGCCAGCGCGAGCTCGTCGACGAGCTGGCCAAGCAGCAGTCGGCCGCCTTCGATCCCGACAAGGCCGCGCAGCTCGGCAAGCAGCTCGGCGCGCAGTACTTCGTCACCGGCAAGGTGTACGACAGCGCCGAGAAGTCGGGCAGCGAGCGGCGCGTGCAGTACTTCCTGTTCATGCAGGCGGTCGACGTCGAGACCGGCGCCATCCGCTGGCAGAACGAGGCGAACCTCACCAAGGGCCTGATCAACTGATCGGGGTGGAAATCCCACGCTCGCATCGTGGTCGTGGTCGTCGTCGTGGTCGAGCCGGCTGGCGACGTGCCCCCCGAATTCGCTCAGGCTCGACGCGCAGCACGGGGGGACATCATGCACAACCGCACGCAGGGCGGCCCGAGCACCCGTCATCCTCTCGTGCGGCGTTGGCGGCAGACGATGGCGCCGTGGCCGTTTTCGACCACGACCACGACCACGACCACGACGCCCCCGGTGGGGGGCGTCGCGCCCCACTGAGACCGCGCCCGAGAGGTCCCCGCCCGATGATCCCCTTTCGCCGCCTGCTGCCCATCGGCCTCGTGCTGAGCGTCGGGTGCCTGGCCGGCTGCGGCGGCTACGCCGGCACCAGCGAGCAGTTCCGCAAGGCGCTGACCCGGGGCCAGCCCGCCCCGGCGCTGGACCAGGTGAACGAGGCGCTCGGCGTGCAGCGCGCCGAGGATCTGCCCAGCGAGCCGAACAAGGACACGCCGCTGTTGCTGCTCGAGCGCGCGGCCATCCTCCAGGCCCTCGGCCGCTACGAGCTGTCGTCGCGCGACTTCCAGAGCGCCGACCAGAACCTCGAGGTGCTCGACCTCACCAGCGACACCGCCGGCAGCATCGGCAAGTACCTCTTCAGCGACGACGCCACCGTCTACAAGGCGCCGCCCCACGAGAAGCTGCTGCTGAACACGCTGAACATGATCAACTACCTCGCCCGGGGCGATCTGGGCGGGGCGCGCGTCGAGTCGCGGCGCCTGGTGATCAACGCGAAGTACTTCGAGAACACCGGCGAGGAGGCGCGCAGCATGCTCGCGCTCGGCAGCTACCTCGCCGGCTTCACCTACGAGATGTCGGGCCGCCCGGGGCCGGCCATGCGCCATTACGGCGACGCCCTCGAGGCCGGCGGCCTCCCCACGCTGATCGACGCGGCGCGCCGCCTGATGGCGCGCACGGGCGCGAAGGATCCGCGGGTGGCCGACGCCGTGGGCGATCCCGGCGAGGCGCCCCCGGACGACGACCACGGCGAGCTGCTGGTGCTGGTGCAGACCGGCATGGCGCCCTACTACGTGCCCGAGCGGCTGCCCATCGGCGCCGCGGTGGTGGCGGCCTCGAACCCCGGCCCCGGCGCGCGGCTCAGCCCGGCCGAGCGCCGCCGCGCCAACACGTTCGCGGCGAAGGGCATCCTGAAGTGGGTGAACTATCCCCGCCTGACGCGCGTGCGGGACGGCCGGCCCGGCGTCGGCGTGCGCGTCGACGGGCGCGGGGTCGAGGACGGCGTGGCGTTGAACGTCAGCGACCGCGTCCTCGAACAGTACGAGAAGATCAAGGGCACGCTGATCGCCGCGTCGATCACCCGCCTGCTGACGCGCGCCGTCGCGGGCGAGGCCAGCCAGGCGATCACCAAGAAGAGCTCGGGCAACGGGCTGGCCGGCCTGCTGGTGGGCCTCGCCGTCGAGGGCGCACTGACCGCGGCCGACACGCCGGACACCCGCAGCTGGGTGTCCCTGCCCGACGCCGTCTTCGTCAGCCGGACGCGGGTGCCGCCCGGCGAGCACACCGTCGAGGTCAGCTATCGAGGGCGCGTGCGCCGCGCCACTGTCGACATCGCGCCCAACGGGTGGGCGGTCGTGAACTTCTCCGATCTCCGATGAACGGGAGGACAGCCATGAAGACCCGCAAGCTCTGTGCTTGGACCACCGCCGCCCTGGTGCTCGGCACCGCCAGCAGCGCTTGGGCGCTGGACGCCTGGCGCGATCGCCGCGGCCTCTACTTCGGCGCCCAGGTGGGCGCGGGCTCGGGCCAGTCGGACGCCGACGGCGCCGAGAGCCAGATCGGCTTCAACCTGCGCGCGCGTGTGG
>JAUHXL010000211.1 GCA_030426945.1 bacterium | reverse complement strand
CAGGCCGGGGTGCAGGCGCGCTTCTATCCGCCGGCGGCCGCTGATCGCTGAGGCCGTGCGGCGCGGCTGCGCATCACTCGGGCGGCTTCTTGCTGCGCATCTTGCGCATGTGGCCGAAGAGGGCGGCGCCGAGGTGATCCACCATCAGCGAGTCGACCACCGTCTGCAGCGCCTGGCGCTCGTCCTCGTCGTCGAAGAGCAGCTCGACGCCCATGCCCGGCTCGTCCTCGCCCGCCTCGGCGGGGGTGATCACGCGGCGGACGACGCCGCGCAGGGCCAGGGGCTCGGCGAGGCGGGGCACCTGCAACGTGAAGAGACACTCGGTGCCTGGGGCGAGCGGGTGATCGGTGCGGACGAAGAAGCCGCGGCCCGAGAGGTCGCGGGTGAGATCCGAGATGAAGGCGTTGAGGCGCTTGTACTCGACCCGGATCTCCATGGGGAAGCGGGCCGACTGGCGGTGGGGCGCGTCGCTCATGGGCGCATGGTGACACGAGGTGTGGGGGCACGCCAACCCGACGTGCGCGCATGACGGGGGCGCGCCGCGCGGGGCTCTGGGGTGCGGGGTTGGCGGTCTACGCGGCCGTCCTGTGCGCCCTGCCCCTGTTCGACGTGCTGGCCTTCGAGTTCGCCTTCGCGGTGGCGATCCCCCTGACCTGGGCCGGCGGTCTCGCCGGCGTGCGGGCGCGCGCGCCGGGGGTGGCCCCGCTGACCGCCTGGCGCCGCGGCGGGCTGTGGGCCACCGGCCTGGCGCTGGTGCCGCTCTTGCCGATCACCCTCAACGGCCTGCGGGTGCAGAACTGCGCCTGGGGCGAGGGGCTCCTGATCTACCTGCTGCTGCCGGTGGCGGGCGCCTGGGTGGGCGCCGGGTGGGGCGCGGCGCTGGCCCGCACGCGCGCGCCGCGGCTGGCCTTCGCGGCCGTCTGGGTCGGCAGCGTGGTCTGGGGCGTCGCGGTCTTCTGGATGTTCCCGCCGGTGGACGTCTTCAACCCCTTCCTGGGCTACTGGCCAGGCGCGCTCTACGACGAGGTCTTCGAGATCGAGGATCGCCTCTGGTGGTCGCGCCTGGAGGACCTGAGCTTCGCTGCGCTGGCGGTGGCCGTGGCCGCGCTGCGCCGGGATCGCCGGCGGGTGATCGCCCTGGCCGCCGCGCTGGTCGGCGCCCTGGGCGCCCACGGGCTGGCCCGGCGCGCCGACGTGCACCGGGACGCCGCGCACCTGCAGGCCCGCCTCGGCGGCACCCTGAGCGGGCCCCACATCGTGCTGCACCACCCGGCCGAGTGGCCCCCCGAGACGGCGGCCAGCCTGCTCTGGGATCTGGAGTTCGCGCACACCGAGCTGCGCGCGTTCTTCGAGCGCGACACGACGCGCCCGGTGCACGTCTACGCCTACCCCTCGGACGCCGTGAAGAAGCGGCTGATGGGCGCGCGCCGCACCAACATCGCCAAGCCCTGGCAGTGGACGGTGCACCTGAACACGCCGCAGGTGGGCGACGCGGTCAGCCTGCACGAGCTGGCGCACGTGTTCTCGGCCGAGATCGCCGCCGGCCCGCATCACCTGAGCCTGTACCGGGGCCTGGTGCCGCACATGCCGCTCATCGAGGGGCTGGCCGAGGCGGCGACCTGGCAGCGCGGCCGCCTGGATCTGCACGAGTGGAGCGCGGCGATGCGACGCATCGGCAAGGCGCCGCCCCTGGCCGCGGTGCTCGAGCCGGCGGGCTTCTACGCGCGCCACGGCCGCACCGCGTACACGCTGGTGGGCAGCTTCACGCGCTACTTCCGTGATCGCGAGGGGCCGGCGGCGCTCGCCGAGGCCTACCGCGCGGGCACCTTCGCGGTGGGCGGGCGGGACGTCGACCGGCTGGTGGCGGACTGGGAGGCGATGCTCGACGGGCTCGAGCTGCCCGAGGCGGCGCTGGCCAACGCCGAGGCGCGCTTCGACCGGCCGGCGATCTTCGCCAAGGTGTGCGCGCGCGAGATGGCGGCGCTGCGGCGGGGGCTGGGGCGCGCGATGGCGGCGGCGGACCTCGCGGGCGCGCTCGAGGCGGCCGATCGCATGCTGGCGTTCGTGGCGGGCGAGGTGGGCGCGCGGCTGGCGCGGGTGCACCTGCTGCACGCGCTGGGGCGGCGCGAGGCGGCGCGCGGGGCGGCCGAGGCGCTGGCGGCCGACGGGCGGGCGGGGGCCGTCGTTCGGGCGCGCGCGCGCGAGTGGCTGGCGGATCTGGCGGCGGACGCGGGGGACGCGGTCGCCGCGCGGGCGGGCTATCGCGCGGCGCGCGCGACCGCCTTCGACCGGGACGAGCAGCGGCGGCTGGCGGTGAAGGCCGCCGCGCTCGACGCCGGCGAGGCCGGGCGGGCCGCGCGGGCGCTGCTGCTGGCGCCGCCGGGCGCCGACGACGCCTGGGTCGACGGCGCGGTGGCCGCGGTCGAGGCGACCGAGCCCGCCTGGCCCATCGCCCGCTACCTGGCCGCGCGCCGCCAGGCCGCGCGCGGCGATCTCGCGGCGGCCTGGCGGGCGCTCGACGGGCTCGACGCGACGCTGCCCGACGCCTCGCTGCGCCTCGAGGCGGCCCGGCTGCGCGCCGAGGTGGCGTTCCGCGGCGGCTGCCCCGCGGCGGCCGCGCCCCTCTTCGACGCGCTCGCCGAGCGGGCGGATCTCGGGCTCACCCCCGCCGAGCGGCACGACCTCCGGCGGTGGGGACGGCGGGCGCGCTTCTTCGCCGAACACGCCGGGGCCCGCTGCGAGGTTGACATCGATCCGGCCGGCCATTTAGATGCCGGGTCGCCGGAATAGCCGGTCGTGAGGGCGAAGTTCCTGCCCCCGACGTCTTCGAGGAGAAGCCGATGGTGCTGCGCGCGTTCGTTGTGAGCTTGGCCCTTCTGGGCGCCGTGGGGTGCGGGCCGCGCTACGTCAAGGGCACCGAGATCGAGTACAGCGACGAGAAGCAGGCGCTCGCCGACGTGGTGGAGCGCTACCGCCTCGCGGTGGAGCAGCGCGACACCGACGCGCTGCGCGCCCTCGCCAGCCGGGGCTACTACGAGAACGGCAGCACGACCACCGATCCCAGCGACGACTACGACTACCGCGGCCTCGAGCAGCTCTTGGTCGACGTGCAGAACACGGTGAAGGCCGTGAAGTACGAGATCGAGATCGAGGCCATCGACATCCTCGGCGAGCGCGCCACCATCGACTACGCCTACCGCAGCCAGTACCTGGTGACGGTGGGCGAGCAGGACAAGTGGGCGACGGCCGCCGACCGCAACCGCCTGAGCATGCGCATGGAGGATGGTCGCTGGCGCATCGTCAGCGGCATGTGAGCGAGGGGCGCGCCCGCGCCCCAGGCGAGCGTGGTCGTGGTCGTGGTCGTGGTCGTGGTCGTGGTCGATCCGACGCGAACAGCCCGCCCCCGGTCGACCACGCTCCCGGTCGGCGGGCCGAACCGCCGACGCGCGCCAGCCCGGTCGACCGCGAGCAGCGGATTCAGCGACCCCAGCGCCGGCCCAGTCGACCACGACGACGACGACGACCACGACCACGGCTTCGAGGGCTCGCTGCGCTCGCCCCCAGCGTCGGCCCCGGTCGACCCCGCCCCCGGTCGGCGAGCCCAACCGCCGACGCGCGCCAGCCCGGTCGACCGCGAGCAGCGGATTCAGCGACCCCAGCGCCGGCCCAGTCGACCACGACCACGACCACGGCTTCGAGGGCTCGCTGCGCTCGGCCCCGGCGTCGGCCCCGGTCGACCCCGCCCCCGATCGGCGAGCCCAACCGCCTGCGCACGCCAGCCCGGTCGACCACGAGCAGCAGATTCAGCGACCCCACCGCCAGCGCCGGCCCAGTCGACCACGACCACGACGACGACCACGACCACGGCTTCGAGGGCTCGCTGCGCTCGCCCTCTCAGATCGACAGCGCGGCGCGCACGGCGCGCATCCCGCCGCCGAGGGCGAAGCGATGCAGATCGGCGATGGCCGGCGAGCGCCGGACCAGCTCGGCCAGCCCGCGGGGGCCGCGGGGCGCGAGTCCGTGCAGGGCCGGCGTCTCGCGGCGGAGCAGATCGATGGCCGACGCCAGGTGCCCCGAGAGGACGTAGCCCGTCCGGTGCGCTCCGCAGCGCACCCGGAAGACCCAATCGTCGAAGGCGCGCGGGCCCGCGCCCAGCACGGGACGCGCCCGGCCGGCCAGGGTGTCCAGCTGGGGGCCGTCGAGGTGATCGACGAGCAGCTCCGCCCACGCCTCGATGCGATCCGAGTCCGCGCCGGTGGCCAGCGCGTAGTCGGGCCCCTCGTCGGGCAGGCCCAGCGCCATCGCCGCGGCGAACAGGGCCCGCGACTCCGGCTCGGGCAGGAAGGCCGCGTGGACGGCCGCGCCGCGGGACAGCTCGAGCGCGCGGCCGAGCAGGAAGCGCCGCGGGTGGGGATCCTCGCCGTGCGTCAGCGCCCCGCCGGCGACCAGCTCCGGCGGGTGCAGCCGGGCCAACCCGATGACCCGGTCCTCGGCGGTGGTCAGCCACAGGCGGCGCGGGGGCAGCTCCAGCGCGCGCGCCAGCTGGTCGGTCAGCTCGGCCACGGGCGGGTGCACGACGTCCGCGGGCTCCCCGCCGGTCTGGCGGGCGGCGCGGTACATCGCGTCGAGCGCCGGCGCCAACCAGCCGTGCAGGTGCTCGAGCAGCACGCCCGCCGGTGAGCGGTGGGCGTCGTCCGCCACCAGGCGCTCCCGAACCGAGGCGGGCAGCGCGCCGGGCGCGGCGCCGCCGAAGACGTCCCTCAGCGCCGCCATCCGCGCGCGCTCCGCGTCGGTGGCTTCGCCCATCAGCGCCAGCAGCGACAGCGGCGCGTGGGCCGCGTTCGGCTCGCCGGCCGCCTCGTGCAAGGCGACCAGATCACGCAGCGCGTCGGGCTCGCCGGGGCTGGCGGCCAGATAGGCCGCGCGGTGCAGGATGGCCTGGGCCAGGGCCTCGGGATCGCCCGCCGCGCCGCCGGCGTCGGCCAGCCGCCCGTAGAGCGCGGCCAGGGCGGCGCGCGCCCCCAGGTGATCCGGATCCAGCGCGTGCAGCTCCTCGTAGGTGGCGAGCGCGTCGGCGGCGCTCCCGCTGCGCATCAGCCAGGCCCCCAGCGCCTCGAGCACCGGCACGCGGGGCCGCCCGGTGGCCTGCCGGACACCGCCGCGCACCTGCTCGACGACCTGCGCCCGGACCCCCTCGTCGGCGGCGTCGAGCACCTCGAACAGGCCCACCGCCGCGGCGGCCAGCAGGGGCGAGCGATCCAGCGCCGCGCGGTAGGCCGCCACCGCCTCGACCGGCCGCGCGGCCGCCGCCAGCACACCGCCCCGCGCGGTCCACAGCTCGGCCTGCTGGTTCGGATCGGTCTCCGCGCCCACCAGGCGATCCGCCAACGCGAGGGCCGTCTCCACCCGGCCGTGCGCCGCGTAGGCGTCCAGCAGGCGGCGCAGCAGCACCGGATCGTCGAGGCCCGCTTCGAGGGCCTTGTCGTACAGGGTGAGCGCGCGCGCCGGCTTCTCCAGGCGCTCCTCGGCGATCAGGCCGGCCGCCGCCCAGGACGCCGCCTTGCGGCGCGGCTCCGCCACCGCCCGGGCCAGCTTGTCGCGCAGGCGCACGGCGGCCTCCCACCGACCGGCGCCCTCCTGCATGTTCGCCAGGGCCTCGAGCGCGCCCACGCGCGCCGCCGGGTGCTGGGCGGCGGCCTCGAAGTGGCGCATCGCGTCCGCGTCCTCGCCCGCCGCGCGGAAGGCGCGGGCCCGCCGCAGGTGCTCGTCCGCCTTGGCGTCCGCGGCCTCGGCCTCGGCCGGCGCCAGGGGAAAGGGCAAGGTGGCGTACAGCCGCGCCGCCGCCCGCAGATCGCCGCGCGCGTAGAGGAGATCCGCCAGGGCCTGCCCGACGTCGTGGCGCGCCGGCGCGCGCCGGTGGGCGTCCTCGAGCCGGGCCAGCGCCGCGTCGTCGTCCCCGGCCGCCTGCGCCGCGCGGGCGCGATCGAGCTGCAGCCCGGCGACGAAGGGCGACAGCCGGGTCAGCACGCGCTCGTCGCGGGTGGCGTCCAGGCCGGCCCCCAAACGGACCAGCAGCGCGTCCACCGTGGGCCCGTCGCCGCGCGCGTGCGCCAGCGTCAGGCAGGCCTCGAGCGCGTCGAGGTGCTCGGGCTCGGTGGCCAGCACCTGCCGCCAGGCCGCCTCGGCCGCGGCGGGATCGGCGCGCCGCTCCTGATGCAACCGCCCGAGGGCGACCCAGGCGGCCACGCGCTCCGCGTCCGTCGCCGCGCCCGCCGCCCGCGCGGCGTGCTGCTCGACCAGCAGATCCCAGTCCTGGCGCTTCTCGGCCACGCGGCGCAGGCCCGCCGACGCCTCCGGGTGGTCGGGATCGAGGGCCAACACCCGGCGCCACAGCGCCACCGCGGCGTCGTCGTCGCCGAGGCGCTGCACGTCGCGCGCGCCGGCCTCGAGCAGCTCCACCCGGGGCGCGCCGTGCGTGCGCTCGGCCAGCGCGACGGTGGCCTCGCAGACCGCCGCCGCGTCCTCCGCCTTGACGGCCAGCGCGCGCAGCCGGCGCAACGCCACCGGGTGCGCGTCGGCGGCGGCGGCGACCCGGCGCAGCGTCGCGACGGCGTCGGCGTGGCGGTACAGGCGCTCGGACTGCAGATCGGCGACGGCCACGGCCCAGCGCGCGCGCACGGCCGGCGCGTCCGCGTCCTCGCCCACCCGCGCGACCAACGCCGGGCCCACGCGCTCGTGCAGGGCCAGCAGCTCCCCGTGGCGCTGCCGCCGCTCGAGCAGGTCCGCCACCTCGCGGGCCAGGGCCACGTCGTCGGGGCGCAGATCCAACGCCCGCGTCAGCGCGCCCAGGGCCTTGCGCACGTTGCGGAAGCGATCCCGCGCCGTGCGCCCCACCAGCAACAGCACGGCGAACAGGTGATCCGGATCGGCCACCTGCGCGGACCGCTCCGCGCACGCCAACAGCTCCGCGTGGCCCTCCGCGGCGTCCGCGTCGTCGGCCAGCCGGAACAGCAGGTCGAGATCGTCGGGCGTGTCGGCCGCCACCCGCGCGCGCAGCCGGAAGGCCTCGCGCGGCTGCTGCAGGTGCCCCTCGAGCAGCTCGGCGCGCCGCTGCAGCGTCGCGTGCAGGGCCTCGCTGGCGATCGCGGCCTCGGCCCCGCCGTCGTCGCGTCCGCGGGCCGCCTTCAGCCGCGCCTCGTGGTGCTGCGCCCGCCGCGCCAGGCGCTGATCGAGGGCCCGGTGGTCGCCCGCCGCGGTGAGCGCGGCGGCCAGCCGATCGAAGAGCGCGTCGTCCGCCGGCAGCAAGGCCAGCAGGCGGTCGAGCGCCCGGGCCTCCGCCGCCGGATCCGCCAGCGGGCCGGCGTAGAGATCGGCCAGCTCCCGCAGCCAGACGGCGCGCCGCTCCGCGTCGGCGTCGCGCACCGCCCGCTCGAGCGCCTCGGCCAGCGCGGCGGGGGCCTCGCCCGCGCGCAGCAGCCCGAGGCGCTCGTCGACCACCGCGGCGTCGTCGGGCGCGAGCTCCGCCACCTTGCGCAGCACCCGCGCGGCCTCGGTCGCCTCGCCGTGCGCCCGGAACAGATCGGCCGCCTCGCGGTACAGCCGCAGCCGCGCGTGCTGCTCGGCGGCCCACCCCCCCTCCTCCTCGAAGAAGCGGGCCAGATCGCGCCAGGCGCCGATGCGCTCCGCCACCGCCCGCAGCGCCAGGTGGGTCTTCTCGTTCCAGCTCTCGATGGCGAACGCGCGGCGCAGGGTCTCGAAGGCGCGCTGGGGCGCCCCGAAGCGCTCGGCCTGCAGCGTGGCGAGATCCTGCAGCAGGGCGATGGCCTTCCAGGGCGCCTCGGCGTCGCGCGCCTTCAGCTCGAAGACGCGCTCGACGATCGACCACGCGTCGTGGGCGTCGGCCAGCCGGAACACCGCCGCGCGGGTCGCCTCGTCGCGCGGCTCGAGCTGCAGCGCCAGCACGTACTGCTCGAAGGCGCGCTCCCAGTCACCCGCCCGCGTCTCGAGCAGCTCGGCCAGCCGGTGCAGCACCGCCAGCTGCGCCTTCGTCTGCGTCAGCGCCTGCCAGCGCCGGGTGAAGACCTCGATCAGCTGCGCCCACCGGTCGTGGGCCGCCGCCAGCCGCACGAGATCGTCGTCGGCCCCCTCGGCGCCGGCGGCGCTGGCCTCGGCGAAGAGCTCGAAGGACAGGTCCGGATCCGCCAGGCGCGTCTCCGCCGCGCGCGCCGCCTGCAGCAACAAGGCGCCGCGGCGATCCCCGGTGCGCTGGCCGTCGGCCACCGCGCGCCAGGACTCGACCAGCGGCGCCCAGGCCCCCACCTGCGGCGCCAGACGCTCCAGCAGCGCCAGCGCGGGCCCCTCCTCCGGCGCCAGGCGCAGGGCCGAGCGGGCCACGCCGACGGCGCGGGCGATGTCGCCGAGGTGATCGGCCACCACCTGCGCCTGCTCCACCAGCAGCGCCACCCGCCGCCCGCGGTCCCCCGCGCGGCGCTCGGCGTCCACCAGTGCGTCCAGGTAGCGATCCCACAAGCCGCCGCGCTCGGCCAGGCGGCGCAGGGCGTCGAGCACCTCGGGCGCGTCCCCCTCGCTCAGCCGCCAGGCCCGCCACCAGCACTCGAAGGCCTCGGCGTGATCGGCGCGCTGGGCCTCGAGCAGGCGCCCGGCGTCGATCAGCTGAGCGATGCGCGCGCGGTCATCGGGCGCCGCCGCCAGCAGGTCGCGCAGCACGCCGATCAGGTGGTCCACCCGGCCCAGATCCGCGTAGAGCGTCTTGAGCGCCTGCAGCGCCTCGAGGTCATCCGGCCGTCGCCCTCGCACGCGCTCCCAGGCGGCCACGGCGCCGAGCTGATCGCCCAGCTCCGCGTCGCTGAGGCGGCCCAGCATGCGATCCAGCTCGAGGGCCTCGGCGTCGTCGGCCGCGAAGGGCAGCTCGGCCACCAGCGCGCGGGCCGCCGTCCAGAAGTCGCCCCGCTCGAGGGCGAGGCGCCGCAGCGAAGTCAGCGGGGCGCGCTGATCCGGCGCGGCCTCGTGCGCCTTGCGCCAGGCGTCGAGGGCGGCCGCCCGATCCCCCGCCGCCTCGAGCACCGCGGCGCGCCGGCTCCACAGGGCCGCCTGCTCGGCGGTCGGCGCGACCTGCGCGAGGCGCGCCAGCAGATCCGCCGCGGCGGCGTCGTCGCCCGCGGCCTCCGCCGCCCGCACCCGCGCCGCGAGGGCCTCGGGGTCCGCGGGGGCGCCGTCCAGCACCACCTGCCACACCGCCGCGGCGTCGGCGGCCCGCCCGAGGGGCCCGTCCAGCGCGCGCGCCAGCTGTCGGGCCAGCTCCACCCGCTCGTCCCCCGCCCCGGCCTCGAGCTGCGCCTCGGCGAGCGCGGCGAAGGCGGCCCAGTCCTCGGCCTCGGCCAGCAGGCGCAGCAGCTCGCCCGGGGCCTCGGCGTCGCCCGGCGCCGCGGCCCGGACCGCCCGCCAGGCCTCGACGGCGCGGGCGGGATCACCCAGCTGCACCTCGGCCACGACGGCGGCCTCCCGCCAGAGCCGGGCGGCCCCCTCACCCGCCCCCCGCGCGACGGCGCGGCGCCCGAGCAGCGTCCAGACGGCCTCGTGATCACCGGCCGCCGCCCGCGCGGTCTGCAGGCGCGTGAGGGCCTCGTCGTCGTCGGGGGCGTGCTCGAGCGCGGCGCGCCACAGCGCGATCGCCTCGGCCGGCCGGTCCAGCAGATCCGCCAGCAGCCGGGCGCGCTCGCGCAGGGCCGGCAGCGCTGCCTCGCCCGGTGACGCGCGCCACGCCGCGGCCAGCGCCTCGTCCAGGCCCTCGACGTCCCCGACGGCGCGCAGGTGCTCGAGCAAGCGCTCGCGCGGCGCGGGTTCGTCGGGCGCCAGCGCCGCCAACGTCTGCAGGGCCAGCGTCTTCGCCGCGGGCGCGGGCGGCTCCGTGTCGGCCAGGCTCGCCAGCCGCTCGGCGAGGGCGCGGCGCGTCTCCGGCGCGTCGGCGGCGCGCAGCTCCAGCTCCAGCAGCCCGATCTCGCCGTCCCGGTCGCCCGTCGCCCCGTACAGACGGTGCAGCGCGACGCGCGCGGCCTCCGCCTCGGCCGGCACGTCGAGCAGGGGCCGCAGGTACACCGCGGCCGAGCGGGGATCCCCGAGGCGCTCCTCGGCCAGCGTGGCCAGGGCCTTCAGGCGCTCCACCGCCGGGCGCCCCTGCGCCGCCGCCTCGGCGTCGGCGGCCGTCTCGAGGAGCGAGCGCAGCGACTCCCAGCTCTCGTTGTGGGTGTACCAGTCGATCAGCCGGGGCAGCGCCTCGGCGTGCAGGGGCTCGTCGGCCAGCAGGCGGCGGTCACACTCGGCGGCCCCGGCCGCGTCGCCCAGCTTGCGGCGGGCGGCGCCCAGGGCCGCCCACTGCGCGCGGCGCGCCGCCTCGTCGACCGATCCACCGCCGAGGCGGCCGGCGAGCGCCTCACCCAGCAGGTGCGCGGCGCTCGCCGGATCGTCGGCGCGCTCCGCCGCGTCGAGCGCCTGCGCCAAGGCGTCCGCGTCGGCGGGATCCACCGCCAACAGGGCCCGCCAGGCGCCCAGCTCGGCCGCCGGCGGCCCCACCTCGGCGTAGCCTTCGGCGGCCGCGCGCAGCAGCGCGGCGCGGCGCGGCGCCGCGAAGGGACGAGCGCCGGCGCTCGCGAGCCAGCGCAGACGCGCGTCGGTGGCCCCGGCGAGGGTCAGCACCTCCAGGGCGCGCCCGTACAGCCCCTCGTCGGCGGGCGCCAACCGCGAGGCCTCCTGAAGCACCGTCGCGGCACGTGTCGCGTCGCCGCGCAGATCGAGGTACAGGGCGGCCAGCTCGGACAGCAGCCGCGTCGCCTCGGTCTGCCCCTCGTCGGCGGCGCGCCGGCGCAGCCCGCGCTCCACGGCGGCGAAGGCCTCGTCGTCGCGCACCAGATCGCCCAGCCCCGCGAGGGCGGACTCCCCGCCGTCCGGCTCCGCCGCCGCCGCGCGCAGGGCGTCGTACGCGTCGAGCGGGCGCCCGAGATCCCGGTGGCGCACCCGCCCCTGCTCCAAGAGCAGGCGGGCGCGCGTGGGCCCGTCGGACGCCACCCGCACCTGCAGCCCCAGCAGCCGGTCGACCATCGGCCAGTCGCCCCGGCGGCGGTACAGCCGCTCCCCCGCCGCCAGGTACCGGCTGTTGCGGGGCTGCAGCTTGAAGGCGCGCAGGTAGTGCTTCATCGCGCCTTCGAGATCTTCGAGGTGCGTCTCGAGCACCTCGCCGGCGCGGAAGAACAGATCGGCGCGCTCGGTGTCTT
>JAUHXL010000210.1 GCA_030426945.1 bacterium | reverse complement strand
CTTCGCCGCCGCGGGGGGCGTGCTGCTCGACCTCGTCGACGCCTTCGGACCGGACGAGGGCGCGCTGGACACCCGCCTGACCGCCACCCTGGGCGCGCTGGACGAGGGCGCGCCCGGCGCGGACGAGCCCCTCGACGCGGTGCTGTCCATCGACGATCTGCTGGCCGCCGACAGCGGGCAGCCCGGCCTGCCGCAGCGGCGCGGCGTCCTCGCGCCGTTGCTCGGCCTGGACGGGGACGACCGCGCCGGGGAGGCGGGCCTGGTGCCCGACGTCTTCCGGCAGCTGATCGAGGCGGCCGCGCGGCGGCGGCCGGTGGCGGTGGTGTTCGAGGATCTGCACTGGCTGCCCGACGCGGGCCTGGCGGTGGTCGACGAGCTGGCCAACGGGCTGCGCGGCGCGCCGGTCCTGCTGGTGTGCACGGCGCGCTCAGAGCTGCTCGACCGCGCGCCGCACGTCTTCGACGCCGCCTCGCACGTCCGCCTGGATCTGGGGCCGCTCTCGACGCGGGAGGCCGAGGCCGTGCTGCGGCAGGCGCTGCCGGCGTCCGTGGACGCCGAGACGCTGGCCACCCTCAGCGGTCGCGCCGAGGGCAACCCGCTCTTCCTGCGCGAGCTGGCGCTGGCGCGCGCGGCCGGCGAGGTGGACGCGCCGCCGGCGACCGTCGAGGCGGTGATGCGGGCGCGCCTGGATCGTCTGCCGCCCTTCGAGCAGGAGGTGCTGCGCGCGGCCTCGGTCCTGGGGCGCACGTTCTGGCGCGAGGGCGTCGACCGGCTGCTGGGCGGCGTCGAGGGGCTGGATCGCGCCCTGCGCGCGCTCGAGCGGGGGCGGTTCGTGGTGCAGCAGGCGCAGAGCGACCTGCCCGGGCAGACCCAGTGGCGGTTCGCCCACGCGCTGCTGCACGAGGTGGTGGCGCACGGCGTCGGCACCCGCGCGCGCACCGCGTGGCACGGACGCGCGGCGCTGTGGCTGACCGACGAGGTGCCCGACGCGGGCAAGGCGGATCGCTGGGCGCGCGTGGCGACGCACCGGGCGGCCGCGGGGGATCACGCGCGCGCGGCGGAGGCGTGGCTGCTGGCCGGCGCGCGGGCGGCCGAGACGCTGGCGCCGGTCGAGGCGCGGCGGGCGCTCGAGGCGGCGTTGGCCGCAGACGACGCGGCGGGCGGGCACCTGGGCGACGCGCGGCGGGCCGAGGCCGCCTGCGATCTGGCCGAGCTGGCCTCGGCCGCCGGGGATCTGGACGCCGCGGCGGCGCACCTGGACGCCGCGCTGGCGTTGAGCGCCGAGGCGCCGGTGGCCGCTCGCGCCGAGCGGCTGCGGCGGCGCGCCGAGGTCGACGAGGCGCGGGGCGATCTGAGCGCGGCGCGCGCGCGGCTGGCCCAGGCCCGGGCCCTGGTGTCGGGCCGTGACGACGCCGCGGCGCGCGTGGTGGGCATCACCGTCCGCCGCGACGAGGCCTGGCTGTGGTACCGCGACGGCCAGTACGACACGGCCATCGCGCGGCTGAGCGAGCTGCTCGACGCCGTCGGCCCCGACGAGCACGCGCTGATGGGGCTGGTGCGCAACGCCCTGGGCGTCGTCAGCTACGGCCGGGGCGATTACGAGACGGCCGCGCTGCACTACCGGCGCGCGCTGGCCGCCAAGGAGGCGGTGGGCGACGAGGCGGGCGCCGCCTCGGCGTGCAACAACCTGGGCATCCTGGCGCAGAAGCAGGGCGACGTGCGCGCGGCGGTCAGCTGGTACCAGCGGGCGCAGCGCAGCTTCGTGAAGCGGGGCGACCGCGCCGGCCTGGCGCGCGCCTACAACAACCTGGGCGCCCTGTACGGTGAGCTGGCGGCCTACGACAAGGCGGCGAAGTACCTCGAGGAGTCGATCCGCATCCGCTCGCGGGCGGGGCACGGCGGGGTGGCGCTGGGCTACGCCAACCTGGGCGAGGTGCGGCTGAAGCAAGGGCGGCTGGACGAGGCGCGGGCGCACCTGGAGAACGCGATCGCGCTGTGCCGCGAGGGCCGCGGGCCGGGCTACCTGCTGCCCGACGCGTGGCGCATGTTGGCCGAGCTGCACCTGCAGCTGGACGACGCCACCGCGGCGGCCGAGGCGGCGGGCGAGGCGCTGGCGCTGGCGCGCGACTCGGGCGACCGGCCGCGCGAGGGCGTGGCGCTGCGGGTGCTGGGCGAGGCCTGCGATCTGGCCGGCGAGTCGGCGGCGGCCGGGCGTCAGATCGACGAGGCGATCGAGGTGCTCGAGGCGCTCGAGCAGCCCCTCGAGCTGGGGCGCGCCTACGCCGCGCGGGCGCGCCACCTCGAGCGCTTGGGGGACGCCGCCGCCGCGACCGCGCAGGCGCGCGCCCAGGCGCTGCTGGCGGCGGTGCGCGACGCCTGACGCGCCGCCGCTTGGGCTGACCCGGGGCAAATCATTACACTGTCGCGGTCCTGGACCCGTCCGTAGGGTCCGAAGGTCCGGTACACGAGGAGGAGACCATGCGGGTCAAGGTCGGGCTGGCAGCGCTGGCGCTGTCGCTGTGGGTGGGCGCCGCGCAGGCGGCCACCGTCGAGCGGCTGACGCTGGGGCGGCTGGCCGAGCTGTCCGAGCGGGTGTTCATCGGCACCGTCACCGCCCAGGCGAGCCGCCTGTCGACGTCGCCGCGCCAGGTGTGGACCGACACCACGTTCCGGGTGGAGCAGGTGCTCAAGGGGTCCAAGGGCACCGCGCCTCTCACGCTGACGCTGCTGGGCGGCGAGGCGGGTGAGGGGGCCGATCACCTGCGGCAGGTGGTGCACGGCTACCCGACCTTCCAGGTGGGGGAGCGCGTGGTGCTCTTCCTCGAGCGCACGCCGCGCGGCTTCGTCGTTACCGGGCTGGCCCAGGGCAAGTTCACCATCGTCGACGACGCCAAGACCGGCCGCCCGATGGCGGTGCGTGACGTGAGCGATCTGGCCTTCATCGGCGCGCACGTGGCCACGCGCACCTTCCTCGGCGCGCCGGCCGATCCCAACCGCTTGCCCCTCGACCAGCTCGTGACCGTGGTGCGGGGCCGCGTGCCGCTGGCCACGCCGGTGCTGGCGCGGCCGGCCGCCGTCGAGACGCCGCAGGTCAGCCTGCCGGGGGAGGTGGCCCGATGAAGCGCCTTCTGCAGACCGCCGCGGCGGTGGCCACCGTCGGCGCGCTCGCCCTGCCCGCGCTGGCCTATGAGTGGGGCGGCGCCAAGTGGGAGGTCGGGCGCGGCGAGGGTGTGCCCTACTACGTCAGCCAGCCGCTCAGCGACGACCTGCCCGACCGCGACGCCCTCGAGGCCATCCAGCGCGGCCACGACGTCTGGACCGCGGTGACCTGCTCGTACATCACCTGGGACTTCCAGGGCCGCACCGAGTCGACGACCTGGGGCGCCAGCGACGGCAAGAACATCAACAGCTGGCGCGAGAGCGGCTGGACCGAGGGCGGCTCGGTGTTGGGCATCACGGCGACGAGCTGGGGCTTCAACGGCCTGAGCGACACCGACATCAAGTACAACGGCCAGCACCACAGCTGGGCGAACTTCCGCGACGCGCCGGGCGGCTTCGACGGCCGCACCGACATCGCCAGCGTCGCCGCGCACGAGGTGGGCCACGCCCTGGGCTTCGGGCACAGCGACGTGCCCGGCTCGACCATGTGGCCCTCGACGGGCCCCGGCGACATCAGCGGGCGCTCGCTGGGCCCCGACGACATCGCCGCCGTCTGCGAGGTGTACCCCTCCGGGGGCGAGGTGCCGGAGCCCGACGATGACACGCCGCCCGCCCCGGGCATGGCCGGCTTCGGCGAGGACTGCGCGATGACGCGCTGCGCCGCGGACCTCTTCTGCGTCAACGACGGGCGCGACTCGTACTGCTCGCGCAGCTGCGATCCCGAGGGCGACAACACCTGCGGTGGCGGCTACTACTGCGCGCTGCTCTCGGGCGGCGACGGGGCCTGCGCGCGGGGCGAGGATCCGGCGCGCAACCTGGCCGGCTTCGGCGAGGTGTGCGGCGAGGAGGTGCGCTGCCAGCCCGGCCTCGTGTGCATCAACGACGACAGCAGCCTGTACTGCACCGGCCCCTGCGTGAACGGCAACTGCCCCGAGGACTGGTTCTGCGCGGAGCTGAGCACGGGCGAGTCGATCTGCGCGCGCGGCGGCCCGGGCGACGACGGCCCGCTTCCGCAGCAGGGGGACGCGTGCAACGACCGCGGCCTCTGCGAGCGAGGGCTGTTCTGCCTCAACGACAGCCTGAACATCGACGAGAACACCGGCGAGGCGGTGCCCTACTGCACCAGCGCCTGCGACGGCGGCCGGTGCGAGGACGGGTACCGCTGCGTCGAGGTCGCGCCCTCGGGCACGGCCTGCCAGAAGATCCCGAGCGCCGGGGATCGCTTCGTCGGCGACCCCTGCTGGGTCAACCCGGAGACCCCGTGGGTCCGCCCCGAGTGCGGCGACGGGCTGGTCTGCGTCGACTACGAGCAGACGATGAGCGAGACCATCGACCCCGGCTTCTGCACCAAGAACTGCAAGGTCGACGACTGCTGCCCGGCGGGCTGGGGCTGCGTCGAGCTGACGCCGGTCATCGGCCAGTGTCGGCAGGGTCAGGCGGACTCGCCCACCTTCGAGTGCGCGGGGGAGCGCCCCCCGAGCGGGCCGGACGCGACGCCGCCGAGCGCCGTCGGGGATGGCGGCGTGGGCGGCGGGGGCGGCCCCGGCGCGGACATCGACCGCAAGGACGGCGACGGGGGCGACGGCGGCTGCGCGGTGACCCCGGGCCGCGGCCCGGGCGCGGGCGGCCTGCTCGTGCTGGCGCTGGCGTTGGGCCTCACGCAGCGGAGGCGGCGACGTGGCTGACGAGTCCCCGCGCTTCGGCGATCCCAGCCTGGCGATCAACCGCGTGTACACGCGCAAGGGCGACGCGGGCGAGACCCGGCTGGTGGGCGGGCAGGCCGTCGCCAAGGACGACCTGCGCATCGAGACCTACGGCACCGTCGACGAGCTGAACGCGCACGTGGGGGCGGCCCGACTCGACTGCCTCGAGCAGGGCCTGGACGCGTTGGCCGTCGACCTGAAGCGGGTGCAGAACGCGCTGTTCAACCTGGGTTCGATCCTCGCGACGCTGCCCGCCGACGTGCACCCGCTGCAGCCTCGGGTCGACGCCCGCGACATCGAGTGGTTGGAGCAGGCGATGGACGCGGCCAACGCCGATCTGCCCGCGCTGCGCAGCTTCGTGCTGCCGGGCGGCACCCGCGCCAACGTGGATCTGCACCTGTGCCGGACCGTGTGCCGGCGCGCCGAGCGCCTGTGCGTGCGCCTCGCCCGCGACGCCGAGGTCGATCCGCACGCGGTGGCCTACCTCAACCGCCTGAGCGACGCCTTCTTCGTGTGGAGTCGGGTCGCCGCGGCCGGCGACGAGGTGCTCTGGAGCCCCAACGAGGCCTGACCTGTTCGAGCGGGCGCGGCCTCAGAGCGCCGTGGCCGTGCCCTCGAAGAAGCGGTAGTGCTCGCGGAAGCCGAACTTGCGGTAGCACGCGATGGCGGCCTCGTTGCCCACCTCGACGTTGAGGGCGACGTGGTCGACCTTCTCGAACAGGGCGTCGAGCAGGCGGCGCACGCACTTGCTGGCCAGCCCCCGCCCGCGGTGATCGCTGTGGGTGACGATGTTGCCGATGGCGGCGATGTCGTGGCGCTCGCTGAAGACGTGGATGCCCGCGACGCTGGCCAGCTCGTCGCCCTCGCGCACCCCGAAGTACAGGCCCGTGTCCAGCTGCGCGGGCTCGAAGAAGTTGTCCGGGTAGTGCATGTACAGCTGCATGATGGCGCCGGTGTCCGGGTGGCTGAGCGGGAAGACGCCGCCCGGATCGCTGCACGGGCGATAGCGCGCGCGGTCCAGCCCCATCCGGATCATCTCCTTCGCGCCGGACACGTCGTAGAAGGGCTCCATCGCGTCGCGGTGGTGGGTGCGGATGTGGGCGTAGAACTGGCGGGGCAGATCGCCGTGGGTGGCCAGCAGCAGGGCCTCGACCTCGTCGCCGCCGCCGCTGGTGAGCACGGCGGGCACGCTGAGCCCCTCGTACACCAGCAGGACGCCGTCGAGGGTGCCCTGCTCGCCGCGCAGGCCGAACCAGCGCGCCTGCTCCGCGTAGGGCATGTCGAGATCGCCCAGCATGTAGGCGCAGCCGACCGGGTCGCGGCTGAGGCGGGCGAGCAGGTCGGCGTCCGCGGCGTCGAGGGGCTCGACGCGGGCGGCGAGGTGGCGCGCGGCGGTCGACGGCCGGCGCCGCCCCCCGCGCGCGGCGGGGTTGAACAGCATCTCCACGCTGCGCGCGGCGGCGTCGAGCAGCGGCGGGGGCGGGGCCTCGGCCTCGGCGGGCTCCGGCGCGGCCGGCGCGGGGGGCGGTGACTTCGGCACCACCTGCATCGGCCGCAGATAGCTGCCGGAGGCGCCGCCGTGCTTCTCGACGAGGTGCACGTTCTCGATGCTCATGCCCCGGTCGACGGCCTTCAGCATGTCGTACAGGGTGAGGGCCGCCACCGTCACGGCGGTCAGCGCCTCCATCTCGACGCCGGTGCGATCCGTGGCGCGCACGCTCGCGCGCAGCAGGAAGCGACCGCGCTCTGGCTCCGGCTCGACGACGACCTCGGCCTTGGACAGCGCGACGGCGTGGCACAGCGGGATGAGATCGGGCACCCGCTTGGCGGCCATGATGCCGGCGATCCGGGCGGCGGCGAGCACGTCGCCCTTGCCCGCGCCGTCGCGCAAGGCCGCGAAGGCCTGCGGTGAGGCGGTGACGAAGCCCTCGGCCGTGGCGGTGCGCGCGGTCGTCGGCTTGTCGCCGACGTCCACCATGCGGGCCTTGCCGCGGTCGTCGATGTGTGTGAGGTCGTTCATGGGGGCGTGATAGGCACCCCGGACGCGAGCGTCAAGCGTGACGCGGCCGACGGGGCGGGGGGGACCGGGGAGCACGGCGGCCGGCGGGGAACGCCGGCGCGCGGCGCGGCGGCGCGGGGCCTGGGCGCGGCCCGTGAGGAGTCCGCTCAGCGACAGACGTAGTCGCGTGGGATGCACTGCTTCGGCAGGTAGAACAGATCCGGGTCGTCCGTGATGCGTCCGCAGCGGAAGCCTGCGCCGCAGGCCGTGTCGGTGGTGCAGGCGACGCCGCAGGCCGCGCCGCCGCCGTAGCCGAGGCAGAAGTTGCCCCCCGCCCCGCAGTCGGCGTCGGTGCCGCACGGCTGGCACAGCACGTCGCTGCGATGCGGGTTCAGCTGTGGGTCGTCGTCGATGCCGTGGACGCCGTAGTGCACGCTGCGGAAGTCCTCGGTGTTCAGGCCGCGCAGGAAGTCGTTCCAGCTGATCGGGAAGTGGCGCCCGGCGTCGTCGGTCAGCGTCAGCCAGTACAGGATCTGATGCAGCGTCTGATAGCCCACCGAGAAGGGCGTGGTGTTGACCGTCGTGACGATGTCGACGTTGTCGAAGGTCTTCGCCGGGTTCTTCATCAGGTCGTCGACGTAGGTGCGGTAGGTCTGGCAGCCGTCGAAGACGTAGATCTGGTACTTCTCGGCCAGCGGCAGCGTGGCGAAGTCGCGGGCGGGCATCTCGAAGCGGGGCTGGTAGTCGAGCACGAAGCCGGCGCCGGGGCCGGCGTGGCCGCTGTACACCACGACGTCGCGCTCGGCCAGGCTGCGCTTCATCGCCTCGGCCAGCAGGGCCTCGTTGGCCGCGTCGACCATGTCCGAGTGATAGACGTACACCCGCGCCTCGACGTCCTTGCCTTCGACGGTGAAGGTGCGGGTGAAGGCCGGCGAGTCGATGGTCAGCGACGCGAAGTCGGTGACGCTCTCGTTCTTCCAGCCGCCCTCGAGCAGGTAGGCCACCAGCCACTTGGCCGTCTCGATGTCGAAGCGGCCCTCGTTGTAGTCACCGCCGAAGTGGATGGCGATGTCGAAGACGCCGTCGGCGAACAGATCGGCGTACTTGGGGAAGGCGTCGCGGCTGGCGCTGCCGGCGATCTCGATGGTCAGGGCCTCGCCGTCGGCGTCGACCGTGAAGGTGCGGGCGCCGCCGTTGTCGGGCGCCACCTTGCTCATCAGGTAGAAGCTGCCGACCAGCTCGAGGCGGAAGGGGACGCGGACGCGCTTGCCCTCGTCGATGATCTCGGCGGCCTCGTGGGCGACGTGGTCGCGCTTGAAGAAGGTGAAGAAGCGGGCCTCCTCGCCGGTGACGCCGCCGTTGGCCTCGCGCACGACCCCCTCGACGTGGCGCTTCACCGCGTAGGCGACGCTGTTGAGGCGGCGCTGCACCAGGCCGTCGAGCTGCAGGGCCTTGGCCTCGGCGTCCAGCGCGGCGAAGCCCTCGGGCAGGTCGAGGTGGGCGACGCCGCTCAGCTCGAACTCGCGGGCGTTGGTGCTGACGTAGTTGTCGGCCTTGCTGTCCTCGTAGTTGGGCACCGGGCGGGCGCCGGCGCCGGGATCGAGGGGGTCGCTGGCCCCATCGTCACAGGCGAAGGCGGCCAGGGTGAGGGCGAGCAGGACAGGCGTGCGGCGCATCGGGGACCTCGGGAGACGGTTCGCGGTCGCTCAGGGCAAGGCCCGTGCCATCGCCGGGGCCGCGTCGCTGCGGGCCGCCGGGCGCGCGGTGGCCGCTCGGGTGGTCACCTGGGTGGCCACGTTGCAAGCCCGCCCATCGAGCGGTTGAATGCGCGACCGGCCGCGCCCCCGCGGCGTCAGACGAGTCCACTGGAGGGCCCGTGCGCGAGACCTGGTATCGCATCCTCATCGGCTGGTACCGGCTGATGGGGCACTCGAAGGTGCAGGCCGAGTGGCGCGCGCGGCGAGCGCTCGAGGCGCCGGACAAGGTCCGCCTGGCGGCCGAGGCGCACCAGGAGCGGGTGGCCGACGCCCGCTTCACCTGCGTCTGCGGCCAGCTCCTGGTCGAGGGAGATCGCACCTGCGGCAGCTGCGGCCGGCGCCAGTACATGCCGATGGCGCTGCGGCGGGCCTTGCGGGCGCTGGGCCTCGAGAAGCTGTCGCCCACGAGCGGCACGGTGGCGATCTTCCTGCTGATCGCGCTGGGCGCCATGGCCCAGCTGCGCTACCGGCAGACCCTGGGCGACGGCGGGCCGGCCCACTACCTCGCCTCGCTCGAGCTGGGCGCCGCCTTCGGCCCGCTGGTCTTCGACCAGCCCTGGCGGGCCTTCACCTACACGCTGCTGCACGGCGGCATCATGCACATCCTCTTCAACGGGGTGGCCCTGTACCAGATCGGCCCCTCCGTCGAGCGCCGCTTCGGCAGCGCGCGCTACGTGCTCGGCTACGTGCTGACCGGCGCCCTGGCGGTCTGGGCGCCCGCTCTGCTCGGCTTCGAGCATCGCTCCGGGCCGCTGTACGTGCCGGTCGTCGGCGCGTCGGGCGCGATCTGCGGCCTGCTCGGCATGGCCACGATCACCGGGCACCTGGCCGGCACGGCCGAGGGCAAGGCCCTGCGCGACTTCTGCATCCGCTGGATGGTGTACGTCACGATCTTCGGGCTGATGCTGGGCAGCGTGGCGCACGACGCGCACTTCGGCGGTTACCTGGGGGGCATCCTGTACGGCTTCGTCGTGCGCCCCGCCGACGCCGTGCCGGCGCGGCGCCGCGCGACGCCGCTGTTGGGGGTGCTGGCGGTGCTGGCGCTGGTCACGCCGGTGGCCGCCCACGTCATCTGGCACGCCCAGGGGGCGCGACCGGCGACGACGGCGCCCGAGCTCGAGGCCGTCTGGTACGAGCTGCTCGTCGACATCCGCGGGGTGGAGGCGGCGCTGGGGCCGGCGGCGGCGGCCCTGGTGACCGAGGGCAAGCGCGTCGCGCGCGGGGAGGGTGATCGGGGCGACTACATCGCGCGGGTGACCGCCTACCTGGACACCCTCGACGAGCCTCAGCGGCGGGCCCTGGTGCTCTCCTTGCCCGACGAGCTGGTCCGTTCGCGCGGGCCCCGGCCGATGGACGCGCCCTGATCGACGCCGCTGCCGGCGCGCAGCGCACCGCCGCCCGGCCGCTCAGCCCGGATCGGGCACGCACAGCGCGGTCATCTCGACCACCGCGTCCTCGGCCTGACGGACGTACCCGCACACGAACCAGCCGTTCTCGCTCGGCTGGTGGTGGTCGGGCCGCACGGCGGCCGGGTAGCGGGCGCCGCCCGAGATGACCGCCGTCCCCGGAGGACACTCGAGGGCGGCGCAATCGCTCGTGTCGCCGGCCAGCGTCGCGTCCACCACCACGCGGCGGGGCGCCGGCAGGCCCCGCGCGCAGATGGCCTCCACGCGCCACGAGCCGAAGGCGCGCCCGCCCGGCAACAGGCCGCCGATGTCGAGCGTCCACCCCTCGCCCCGCTCGGCCGGCCCCAGCCCGGTGAGATCGAGCCCGGGCCCCCAGATCGCGCCGCCGCCCAACACCACCTCGCCCGGCTCGCACCAGGCGGTCATCGTCGCGGCGCCGCCGGCGTAGACGCCCTCGGCGACGCGCGTCGTGGTCTCGACGGCCACCTCGGCGCACAGCGCGCTGCTGTTCAAGATCTGCGGATCGGCGCCGGGCGCGTTCACGCCGCACTGGGCCCAGCGGAAGGCCTCCCTGTTGCGGCTGGCGCTGAGCTCGATCAGCGGGGCCTCGTCCAGCTGGCTCGCTTCCCAGAAGCCGCCGCCGCCCAGTGCCACCGCCGTGGGCGCGCAGTCGGCGATCACGCAGTCGGTCGCGCCGCCGGCCAGACGATCCTCGAAGAACGCCCGCTCGGCGGGCTCGATGCCCGACGGCAGCCCGGCCTTCACCCGGATCGCCACCAGGATCGACGGGCCGATGGTGGGATCGTCGAAGCCGGTCAGCACGGCGACGCGCCCGTCGGGCGAGACGGCGCCGGTGCCCAGGCGCGCGTCCGGATCGCCGGCGGCCCGGCGCCAGGCGACGAAGCCGTCGGGCGCCACCGAGTAGATCTCGGGCTGCCAGTCCACGGTGCCTCGGGCGCCGTCCACCGTCTGGAAGGCCTCGGGGTCGAAGAACAGCTCGCCGGCGGCCGCCTCGAAGCGGCCCTGCACCGCGGTCAGGCGGCCGTCGGCCGGGTCGACCCGCAGCGCGACGAACCAGTAGGCGCCGCGCAGCGTGTCCTTGTCGGCGGCCTGTGCGTGGGGCACGAGCACCGTGAGGCCGGCCGGGGTGTTCGGGCGGGGATCGCCGCTGAGGAAGGCGACGCCGCCGGGATCGAGCAGGGCGCCGGCCAGCTCGGCCTCGGCCAGGCCGACGCGCAGGTCGCCGGTGCGCTCGATGGTGTACGCGCC
>JAUHXL010000209.1 GCA_030426945.1 bacterium | reverse complement strand
GACGTTGGCGCCGTCGTCACGCAGCAGCGGCAGCACGCCGTCGGCGCCGCGCAGCACCACGTGATCCACGACCGCCTCGGCCGGCCCCACGTCGGCGCTGAAGGTGATCGCCACCTCGCCGAGGTCGGCCCGAGCCAGCGTCGCGCCGTTCGCCGGGTAGGTGTTGAACACCAGCAGCGGCGTCTCCACCACCAGCACCGGCGCCTCGACGCACCCGGCGAGCCCCAGGGCCGCCACCCAGATCATCAGAACGCCGCGCGCCATCCCGCCTCCACGAAGGCCCCCGTCACCCGGACGTCGCCGGTCGGCGCCGGCTCGCCCAGGGGCACCACCGCCTGCCACCCGCCGCCGGCCAGCGCGGCGCCGAAGGCCAGCGCCCATGACAGCTCCACCCGGCCGACCACCAGCCCGTCCAGCCGGGCGTCCGTGGACCGCCGGTCGTCCTCACCCCCCACCACCTCGGTGTCGAGCGTCGCGTGCGTCCACGCCACGCCGGCCAGCGCGGACAGGCCGAGCTGGGCGCCCGGGCCCGCGCTCTGCCAGGCCACGCCGGTCAGCAGGGGCAGCGTCCACTGGACGTGATCGGCGCGCAGGGTGAGCGCCTGCGTCGGCGCGTCGACGCGGGTGGTGAGGGCGGTGATCGTGGTGCGCTGCGCGCCGGCGCTGATCGGCAGCCAGAAGCCGTGGCCCAGCGCCCGCCGCCAGCCGAGGTCGATCCGCAGGCTGAGGCCGTCGAGCACCTGGGCCGGCAACAGCGCACCGACGCGCGCATCGAAGGCGTAGGTCGGGGGCTCGGGCGCGGGGGGCTCGGGGTCCGCCGCGCCCGCGGCCGCCGGCGCGCCCAGCAGGCACGCCGCCCGCGCGAAGCGGCCCAAAGAGCCCCTCCCTCCGCGTCGGCGCATGCTTTTGCCCATCGAAGATCCCGGTGTTACGATGCCACGGTTTCGCAGGGGGTGGATACCCGGCTCGTTCCGCAAGGGCCGCCTCGGACGTCCGGCCCCCACGTTGGCCACGTCGACGACGTGCCGCCCCCCCGTGCCAGGCCCATCGAGCCGGCGTCGTGCCGGGTGAGGTGCCGATGAAGATCATCTGCCCCAAGTGTGGCGCAGACTACAACATCAGCGAGAGCAAGATCCCGGCCGACGGCCTGCAGATCAAGTGCCCCAAGTGTCTGCACAGCTTCCTCGCTCACCGTGACGGGCAGACGACGGCGGTGTCGTCGGCGACGATGACCGGATCGATGGCCGCGGTGCGTCCCCGCACCCTGCCGCCTCCGCCCCCGCCGAGCGGGCCGCTGCTCGGGCCGCCGCCCCCTCCCGGGCCCCCGCCGCCCCCCGCACCCGGCATGGGGCTGCCGCCGCCGCCCCCGCCGGGCGGTCGCTTCGGCGCGCCACCGCCGGGCATGCCGCCGCCACCCCCCGGCCCCTCGCCCTTGGCGGCTCGGTCCTCGGTCCCGCCCCCGCCCCCGCCGCCGCGACCGAGCGGCAGCCTGGCGCCGCCGCCGCCGCTCAGCATGCCGCCGCCGCCTCCACCGGGCGGCCCCTCGATGGACGGCTCGGACCTCGACCTCGACCTCTCGGTCGATCTGGTCGACGAGATCGAGGATCTCGACGATCACGACGCCAACGCGACGGTCGCGCAAGCCGAGGTCCTGTTCGTGCGGGGCGCCGATGGCCGCGTGCGGGGACCCCTCGACATCGCCGGCGTGGCCGATCTGGCGGCGCGCGGCGCGCTGACCGGCGACGAGCAGGCCTCCTACGATCAGGCCCACTGGATGCCCCTCCGCGACTTCGCGGGCATGGACGCGGTGCTGCCGCCCCCGGCGCCCCCCCCGCCGGCCGCGACCGCCTCCGAGGAGGACGACTTCGACTTCGCCTTCGGCCAGGCCCCCGAGACGCGCGTGGACGCCGAGGCGGACGACTTCGACTTCAGCTTCGGCGACGCGCCGGGGGGGGACGCGCTGCTGCCGCCGCCCCCGGCGGCGGCGCCGCCGCCGCCCGCCGACGACGGGCTGGACGATCTCTTCGCCGATCTGCCCGCGCCGAAGGACGCGCCGAGCCCCTTCGACGACTTCGGTGACCTGCCGGCCCCCAAGTTCGACGCGGATCTCCCGGCGCCGAAGTTTCAGGCCGACTTGCCGACGCCGAAGGGCATCGAGCTGCCCACCCCCAAGGGCATCGCCGATCTGCCGGGCATCGGCGGGGTGCCGGGCGTGGGCGGGGTGCCGGGCGTCGGCGGCGCGCCGGGCATCGGCGGGGCGCCGGGCATCGGCGGCGCGCCCGGCGTCGGCGGCGCGCCCGGCGTCGGCGGCGCGCCCGGCGTCGGCGGCGCGCCCGGCGCCATGGCCGACGGCCTCATCGCGCCCGAGGACGAGCTGCCCAGCCTGCCCGATGACGACGAGGCGCACGCCTTCGCGAGCGGGGATGAGGTCGCCGACGAGCTGGCGGCCGAGGGCGAGCCGGACGCGGGCAAGAAGAAGAGGCGAGCGAAGGCGGGCGGCAAGGGCCTGCCCAAGCCCGCGCTCATCGGCGCCATCGCGGCCGGCGTCCTGCTGCTCGGTGGCGCGGGCATGTACTTCGGCGAGCTGGGGCCCTTCGCGCCGGATCCGACGCCGCGGAGCCGGGTCGGCAAGCAGCCAAAGAAGCCGGTGGCCAAGGCGCCGGTCGATGCGCCGCCGGACACCCCGATCACCCCCATCGCGCCCGACGAGAGCGGCATGGTGCCGACCGGCGCCGCCACGCTGGCCGAGGTGGCCGGCTATCGTGACGCCATCGCCGCGCTCGAGCAGCAGCGCGAGACGCTCGATGGGGCGGGGCAGGCCAAGCTGGCCGAGCTCTACGCCTTCGGCGCGCTCGAGTTCCCCGGCAACGAGCCCTGGATCCCGAAGGCCGCCGAGCTGACCGCGAAGTTCGACGCCGAGACGGCGGGCACGGACGCGGGGCAGCGCGCCACGCTGGCGGCGGCCCTCGCCGGCGGCGCCGAGGAGGCCATCGCGCCGGCCGCGGCGTTCGCCGAGACGCGGCCCAAGGACGCCCGCGCGCACTATCTCCTGGGCCACGCGCGCCTGCGCCAGAGCGACTTCGGCGCCGCCCAGAAGGCCTTCGCCCAGGCCGTCGAGACCGATCCGGAGCTGTTGCCCGCCCGCCGGCAGCTGGGTGAGACCGCGCTGCGCGGCGGGGATCTCGAGCTGGCCCGCGCCACGCTCGAGGCCGTGTATTCGCGGGCGCCTGGCGCGCCGACGGTGGTCAACGCGCTCGCGGCGCTCGAGCTGCGGCAAGAGAAGCTCGACCGGGCCACGAAGCTCATCGAGCAGGCCTTGGCCCTGCCTCCGGCGCGCCTCACGCCCCGCCAGAAGTCGCAGGCCCTGCTCACCCGGGCGCGCCTCGAGGCGAAGAAGGGCGAGGCCGAGGCCTCGCTCGCGAGCCTCGAGGCCGCGATCGAGGCCTGGCCGGGCAACGTCGAGGCGATCAACCTGCTGAGCGAGCGCCACTTCGCGACCAAGAACTACGAGAAGGCCCTCGAGCAGCTCGAGGCGCTCGAGACCAAGGGCGTGCAGAGCGCGCAGATCGCGATCAAGATCGCGCAGTGCCACGAGGCGCTCAACCGGGCCGACCGCGCCGAGAACACGCTCGCGCGCGCGGTCGAGACCTACCCGAAGGATCCCGCGGTCCACGTCGCCCTCGGGGACGCGCTGCTGGCGCAGCGGCGCTTCGAGGAGGCCCGCAAGGCCTACGGGACCGCGCTCGAGGTGGACGGCACCTACGAGCCGGCGGTGCTGAAGATCGCCCAGCTGATGGTCAAGGAGACCAAGGTGCCCGAGGCCATCGAGTACCTGAAGGGCGCGCTGACGGCCAACCCTGACGCCGGCGTGCTGCACGCCGGGCTCGCCGATCTGAACAAGCGCATGGCCGACGTCAGCGGCGAGAAGTCGCTCTTGAAGGAGGCCGAGGCGGGCTACCGGAAGGCCCTGCAGCTCGACCCGGAGCTGGTCGCCGCCCAGGCCAGCTTGTCCCAGGTGCTGCTGGCGCTCGACCGGCCGAAGGAGGCCCTCGACCAGCTCGAGACGCTGGTGAAGCGGCCCGACTTTCACGGCGATCTCAGCTACGAGCTGGGCGTCGCCAAGCAGCGCCTGGGCAAGATCGAAGAGGCCATCGGTCACTTCGACGCCGCGCTGCAGCGCCGGCCCGAGGACGCGGAGCTGCTGCTCGCGGCGGGCTGGGCCTACTTCGAGCACGGCGACAACGCGAAGGCGCGGGATCTGCTGAACAAGGTCAACGCCCTCGAGCCGAAGCTCTACCACGCCCACTACGCCATCGGGCGCGTCGACTTCGCCGAGGGGCAGCCCTCGGCGGCCGTGCAGCGCATCAAGCTGGCCCTCGAGGAGGACAAGCGCAACTACACCTACCGCTACTGGCTGGGGCGGGCGCTCGAGGCGCAAGGCGACAAGGCCGCGGGGAAGGCGGCGCGCGCCGAGTACGACATCGTGGTCCGGGCGATGCGCGAGGACGAGAACCTCACGCAGACGCTGTGTGACGCCTTCTATCGGCGCGGCGTGATGGAGTCGGCCACCTTCGCCGAGTGGGAGGGGGCCAAGCGCGACTTCCAAGCCGCCCTGAAGTGCGACGCGGATCGCCCCGAGGTGTGGTTCGCGCTCGCCCGCGTGCAGGAGATGAGCAACGAGCTGAAGCCGGCCCTGGCGTCGATCAAGGAGGCCACCCGGCTGCAGCCGGAGCTGGCCGCCGCGTACGACCTGGCCGCGGGCATTCACCTGCGGTCGCGCCCGGCGGACAAGCGCGCCGCGCAGCGGATGAGCGAGCTCGCGATCAAGCACGATCCCACCCTGGCGGCGGCACACTTCCGGCTGTGCGAGATGCACGTCTCCTCGAATCGTGCGTTGGCCCGAAAGCACTGCGAGAAGTACCTCGAGCTCGAGCCCAAGGGCCTCAACGCCGACACGGCCCGCGAGTACTTGCGCTAGGCGCGAGGACGCGGGTACACCACCTCTCCCGACCCAGGGAGGGCCACCATGCTCGACATTCGCGAAATCGGACGTGATCCCGAGGGCTTCCGGCATCGGCTGGCCCGTCGGGGTGCGGTGCCGGGGCTCGACGAGCTCATTGAGCTCGACGCGCGGCGGCGGGCCCTGATCCAGCAAGGGGACGCGCTGCGCCACGCGAAGTCCGAGGCCGAGAAGGGCATGCGCACGGCCGACAAGCAGGGGGCCGAGTTCGCCGCGTTCCGCGATCAGATGCGCACCGTGGCCGCCGACATCAAGCGCGTCGCCGAGGAGCAGAAGGCGACCGAGGCGCAGCTCGACGAGCTCGCGCTCGTGCTGCCCAACGTGCCCGACGCCGCGGTGCCCGACGGCACCAGCGAGGCCGACAACGCGGTGCGCCGGGTGTGGGGCGAGCGGCCGACCTTCGACTTCGAGCCGAAGGCCCACTGGGCGATCGGCGAGGCGCTCGGCGGGCTCGACTTCGCCGCCGGCGCGAAGATCACCGGCGCCCGCTTCACCGTCTACCGCGGCGCGCTCGCTCGCCTGGAGCGTGCGCTGGCCAGCTACATGCTGGACTTGCACACGGGCCGCCACGGCTACACCGAGGTGTTGACGCCCTTCCTCGTGAACGCCGACTCGATGCGCGGCACGGGCCAGTTCCCGAAGTTCCGGGACGACGCCTTCGAGACGACCGACGGTCTGGTGCTCGTGCCGACGGCGGAGGTGTCGCTGACCAACCTGCACCGGGACGAGATCCTCGAGGCCGAGGCGCTGCCCATCCGCTACGCCGGCTGGACCGCCTGTTTCCGCCGCGAGGCGGGCGGCTACGGCCGCGACACGCGCGGGCTGATTCGGCAGCACCAGTTCCAGAAGGTCGAGCTCGTGCACCTCGTCGCGCCCGACGCCAGCGAGCAAGCGCTCGAGGCGCTCACCGGTCACGCCGAGGCGGTCCTGCAGGGGCTCGGGTTGCACTACCGCGTGGTCGATCTGTGCGCGGGGGATCTGGGCTTCGGCGCCGCGCGCACCTTCGACCTCGAGGTCTGGCTGCCGGGTCAGGACGCGTTCCGCGAGATCAGCTCGTGCTCCAACTGTCGCGACTTCCAGGCACGCCGCGCGGCCATCCGCTACCGCGCGCCGGATCAGAAGAAGCCCCAGCTGGTGCACACGCTCAACGGCTCCGGCCTGGCGGTCGGCCGCACGGTCGTCGCGATCCTCGAGAACTACCAGCGGGCTGATGGATCGGTGGTCGTGCCCGAGGCGCTACGGCCGTACATGGGCGGGCTCGAAATAATCGCTTGATCGCCCCCGGCAGACTGTATATAAGGACGACCCTCTGCCGCAGGCTGCGCCTGTGGAGGAGTGGCCGAGTGGTCTAAGGCGGCGGTCTTGAAAACCGCTGCGGGGAAACCCGCCGTGGGTTCGAATCCTACCTCCTCCGCCTTGATCGCAGCCGCAACGTCGGCGCCGAGCTCTCGAGCACGCGCCGACGGAGTTCCTTGAAATGTCCGGGCGAAGGCGTGACTGCGCGCGACGGATGGAGGGCGCGACTGGTGGAGAGGTGGCCGAGTGGCTGAAGGCGCTCCCCTGCTAAGGGAGTATGGGGGAAACCTCATCGGGGGTTCGAATCCCCCCCTCTCCGCAACCTCCCGCTCGCCGGGGCACCCCGTGCACTCGTAGCTCAGCTGGATAGAGCATCGGTCTACGGAACCGAGGGTCGCAGGTTCGAATCCTGCCGAGTGCGCTCGCTCGACCGTCCGCAGGGACGGTCGAGCCCCTTTCTTTGCCCGACGCCCGTGGTGGCCACCTCGAGAGGTGCCGTCGCCGAGCCGGGCGCCCCGTGGATGGCCGGAACGCCCGCCATGCAGCCACGCCCCGACTGGGACGACCACGCCTGGATGGGCGTGTGCCTGGTGCAGGCGCGCCGCGCGGCGGCGCGTGGCGAGGTCCCCGTCGGCGCCATCGTGGTGCAGGGCGGTCGCGTCATCGGGCGGGGCTACAACCTGCGCGAGTCGGACGACGATCCGACGGCGCACGCCGAGATCGTCGCGCTGCGCGAGGCGGCCCGCCGCTTGGGCCATTGGCGGGTGCTGGACAGCACCTTGTACGTGACCCTCGAGCCCTGCGTGATGTGCGCGGGCGCGCTGGTGAACGCGCGAGTGACGCGGTTGGTTTACGGCTGCGCGGATCCCAAAGCGGGGGCCGTGGAGTCGCTGTACGCGGTGCCCACCGATGGCCGGCTGAATCACCGGCTGAGCGTGACGGCGGGCGTACGGGCGACGGAGTGCGCGGCGGTGTTGCGGGATTTCTTCCGCGCCCGTCGGCGCCGACGTCTTTGAGATCGTGGAGAGGTGGCCGAGCGGTCGAAGGCGCTTGACTCGAAATCAAGTGTGGGTTCGCCCACCGTGGGTTCGAATCCCACCCTCTCCGCCCCTTGTGATCCATCCGCCGCGATGGCGGATCGGCGCACGCTCGGAGAGGTGACCGAGTTGGCCGATGGTGCACGACTGGAAATCGTGTGTGCCCCTTGCGGGTACCGAGGGTTCGAATCCCTCCCTCTCCGCCAACCGCGGTCGCCCATCTGGCGTCCGCGAACGCCGATGCGTTCGGCGACAGCTTGTGATGGTCGGGCCCGATGACCGGAGACCGTGAACTCCGCCAGGGCCGGAAGGCAGCAACGGTAGCGGCACCTCCGGGGTGTCGGCGCCCGGCCATCGACCCTTCTTGATTTCGGCGCGGCGCGCACCGCGCGCGCCCCGGGGGGGTTCGTGTCCTACCTCGTCCTCGCCCGCAAGTGGCGACCGAGCACCTTCGACGAGGTCGTCGGTCAACAGCACGTCACCCGCACGCTCAAGAACGCCATCGTCCAGGACCGCGTCGCGCACGCCCTGCTCTTCACCGGCAGCCGCGGCGTCGGCAAGACCAGCTGCGCCCGCATCCTGGCCAAGGCGCTCAACTGCGCGAAGGGCCCGACGGTCGACCCCTGCGGAGAGTGCCCGTCCTGCCTCGAGATTGGCGGCGGCACGTCGGTGGACGTGTTCGAGATCGACGGCGCCAGCAACAACGGCGTCGAGCAGATCCGCGAGCTGCGCGAGTCGGTCAAGTTCCTGCCCACCCGCGGCAAGCGGAAGATGTACATCATCGACGAGGTGCACATGCTCTCGACGAGCGCCTTCAACGCCCTGTTGAAGACGCTCGAGGAGCCGCCCGAGCACGTGCTGTTCGTCTTCGCGACCACCGAGCCGCACAAGATCCCCGACACCATCATCTCGCGCTGCCAGCGCTACGACTTCAAGCGCATCCCCGAGCGCGACATCGTCGAGGCCATCGGCCGGATCGCCGCGGCCGAGGGGCTGAGCGTCGAAGCGGCCGCGCTGACGCACATCGCGCGCGAGGCCAAGGGCGGCATGCGCGACTCGCTGTCGCTGCTCGATCAGGTGATCGCGTTCTGCGGGCACACCATCACCGAGGCGGCCACGCGCGACGTGTTGGGCATCGCGGATCGGCGCACCCTGGCCGATCTGACCTTGGCGATCGTGGCCGGTGATGGGGCGCGGGCGCTGGCCATCGTCGACGACCTGCATCGTTTCGGCCTCGACCTGCAGAAGTTCGCCGCCGAGTTCGTGCACCACCTGCGCGATCTGATGGTGGTGAAGGTGGTCGAGTCCCCGGGCCGCCTGGTCGATCTGCCCGGCGAAGAGATCGAGGCGATGGCGGCGCAGGTGAGCGCCGTGCCGCCCGCCGCCATTCACCGGCTGTTCAACGCGATGCTGCAGGGCGCCGACGAGATCGCGCGCTCACCCTTCCCGAAGCTGGTGCTCGAGATGAGCCTGCTGCGCCTCTGCCAGCAGGGCGTCACCCTGCCGCTGGCCGAGGTGCTCGACGGGCTGGCGCGCCTCGAGGCGCGGCTGGACGCCGAGGTGCCGCCCGACGATCCGCCACCAGGGGCGGGCGGCGGCGTGTCGGGCGGCGGCGGCGGGTCCCACGCGGGCGCGCCCGTGGCCCCGGCCGCGGCGAGCGCCGGCGCCCGCGCTCAGGCTCCCGACGTGGCGCCGCCAGCGCTCAGCCCGCCGGCGATCGTCCCGCCGCCTTCCGCCGAGGCCGCCCGCGCCCCTGCGCCCCCCGTCGCGGCGCCCGCCCCGTCGGTCCACGGCTGGCGGCGCCCGGACGGCGAGCGCCCCGACGCCGCGCCGACCGCGGCGCCCACCGCCGGCCCGATGCCCTCGGCGGCGCCGACGCCGCCGCCGCCGACGCGGGCCACGCCGCCGCCGCCCTCGGTGGGGGCGCCGGCGGCCGCGGTGGCGCCCGAGCCGGTCGACGACGGCGTCGTCGAGATCGTCCCCCTCGACATCCCGGACCATCAGTCGTGGACCTGCGATCCGCCGCCGCCGATCCAGGTGACGC
Organism: bacterium; assembly: GCA_030426945.1. Lineage (GTDB taxonomy): Bacteria > Myxococcota_A > Bradymonadia > UBA7976 > UBA1532 > JACKDN01. The sequence continues at coordinate 1,982 of JAUHXL010000209.1, read as the reverse complement.
CGCCCCGGCCACCCGCCCTCGCCGCGGTCGCTCAGGCGGACGCCGCGCCCCGCGCCCCGCGCCCCGCGCCCCGCCCGGCGCTGGCGGCCGAGGTCGAAGCGGAGGCCGAGGAGCTCGAGGTCGCCGAGCCCCTCGTCGCGCTGGATCTGGCCGACGGGCGTCGTCCGATGGCCCACTTCGAGCACCTGGTGACGCAGTTCCGGCGCTGGGACGCCTTCCTGGCCGCCGAGGTGGAGCAGACGGCCCGCCTGGAGACGCTGACGGCCGACGCGCTGTGCCTGGCGGTGCCCCAGAGCGCCCTCGAGGCGCTCCAGCCGGCGGTTCACCGGCTCGAGCAGGCGGTGCAGGCCATGCTGGCGCCGACCACCCGGGTGCAGGTCCGTGGCTGCCCCGACCAGGACGAGCGGCTCGCCGGCGAGACGTTGTTTGCCCGCAAGCAGCGGCTGGCTCATGAGCGGCGCGAGCGCCGCCGCGCCCAGGCTCGGCAGGATCCCGTGGTGCAAGGCGCCCTGCGGGTCTTCGGCGCCCAGATCATCGACATCAACCCCAGAGACTAGAACCGAGGAGCGCGAGCGATGGCCAAGCCCGGGGGAACCGGCAACATCATGCTTCAAGCCCGGCGCATGCAGGGCCAGATCAAGGTGCTTCAGGAGCAGCTGACCGAGCTCACCTTCGCTGGCCACGCAGGCGGCGATCTGGTGAAGGTCGAGGTCGACGGGCGGCAGAAGATCAAGAAGATCGACATCACCCCCGACGCCATCAACCCCGACGATCTCGACGAGCTGGCGGATCTGCTGACGGCGGCCCTGAACATGGCGATCACGGCCAGCCAGGAGAACAGCCAGGCCGAGATGAAGAAGATCACCGGCGGCATCCACCTGCCGGGCCTCTTCTAATCGCCGCGGCGGTGGCCGAGCGCGATCCCATCGGGCGCCTGGTGCAGGCCTTCGCCCGCCTGCCCGGCATCGGCGAGAAGACGGCCGCCCGCCTGGCGTTCTTCCTGCTGGACGCGGAGGACCGCGTCGCGCGCGAGCTGCACGAGGCCATCGCCGAGGTGAAGCAGAAGATCCGGCTCTGCTCGATCTGCTGCAACCTGACCGAGGCGGATCCCTGCCGCTTCTGCAGCGATCCGCGTCGCGACGGCCGGGTCGTGTGCGTGGTCGAGTCGGTGCCGGGGCTGATGGCCATCGAGCGCACCGGCGAGTTTCGCGGGCGCTACCACGTCCTGCACGGGGTGCTCGCGCCGCTCGACGGGGTCGGCCCGGACGACCTGCACCTGCGCGAGCTGATGGTGCGTCTCGCGGGGCGGGTCGACGAGGTCATCGTCGCCACGAACCCCAGCGTCGAGGGCGAGGCCACGGCCCTCTACATCCAGCGTCTGTGCAGCCCGCTGGGGGTGCGCACGACCCGCATCGCGAGCGGGGTGCCCATCGGCGCCGACCTCGAATACGCCGACCAGGTGACGTTGTCGCGGGCCCTCGCGGGGCGCCGCGACATGGGGGGCCAGTGAGGTTCTTGTTTGCACCCCCACCCGGTGCTAGCGTGACCGAGCGGCGTGCAAGGGCGCGTCGCATTCCGAACGTGGTCGGCTGGAGCCTGGACGCCTTCGCATGAACTCGCAGATGGTCCTGTACGAAGAGGAGTACAACCTGGTCGTCGGCATCTGCGATGCGTTGCATCGCGACGCCAGCGCGAAGGCCGTCTTCCTCGTCGACAAGAACGGCCAGTTGCTGGCCGCCAGCGGCGAGACCGGGGACCTCGATACGACGTCGCTGGCGAGCCTGACGGCAGGCAACATCGCCGCGACTGGAGGCCTCGCGCAGCTGCTCGGCGAGAAGGAGTTCGCGATTCAGTTCCACGAGGGCGAGCGGGACAACGTCCACATCTCGCTCGTCGGTCAGCGGGTGATCCTCGTGATCATCTTCGACCAGCGGTCGTCGCTGGGGCTCGTGCGTTTGCGCGTCAAGAAGGCCAGCGTCGAG
>JAUHXL010000208.1 GCA_030426945.1 bacterium | reverse complement strand
GGCTGCTCGGCGCGCTGCGCCCAGGTGTCGTCGCCCGGCTGCCAGCGCAGGGCGAAGTCGGCGCCGAAGCTGCCGTCGCCGACGCCGTAGAGGGCGCCGCCGAGCACCGCCGCCGCGCCCTCGTCGATCGAGCCCGGCTTCTCGGCCTGCAGGCGCCAGGCGTCCGCGACGGGATCGTAAACGCGGTGGCGTAGATAGCGGGTGCCGCCGAAGACGTGGATGACGTCCTCGAAGACGACCGCGACGCGCGCCGGCCCGTCGTCGGGCTCGACGATCACCGCGCCGGGCGCCCAGTCGACGCTCACCGCCGGCGCGTCGCACGCGCCCCACTGACAGTCCTCTCCGCAGGTCTCGAGGCCGACGGTGCCGCAGCCCCGGCAGGCGCGCTCGGCCCCTGGCGCGCACGCGCAGGCGCCCAGATCGGGGGCGGGCCCGGCGTCCACCGCCGCGTCCGCGGGCGCCGCGTCCACCGCCACCGCGTCGACGGGCGCCGCGTCGGGCGTCACCGCGGCGTCCACCGGCGGCGAGGCGTCGAGCAGCGGCCCCGCGTCGGGCGCCGCGTCCTGCACCGGCGCCGCGTCCACCGGCGGCGCCCCGTCCGCGACCGGCGCCGCGTCCACGCGCAGCCCCACGTCCACCTGCACCGCCGCGTCGACCGGCGGCGATCCCCCGCCCCCGCAGCCCGCGCCCACGCACGCGTCCCGCGGCTGCGGCTGACCCCCACCGCCCCCGTCATCCCCATCGTCGCACGCCACCAACGCCGCCAACGCCGCCATCACGCACAGAATCCGCTGCATCACCGGTCCCTCTCCCCTGGGTCCGCCGCGCAGCATGCCACGCCCTTCGCCCCCTGGCGACCGCGACGCCGCCCGACCCCACGCGCGCCTCGCGACGCCGCCTGACGGTCTCGCGATCTTTTTTCGAAAGGTCTCGGCCGGTGGCCGCGAACGGTCCTGGCGAGGGGGCAGACAGCCCCGAACCGAGAAACCCGAACCCACGGAGACCGCCATGTTGCGCACCGCCACCTTCGCCCTCACCCTGCTCTCGGCCTGCATCGCCCAGGCCCAGACCAGCGCCCCGCCCGTCCTCGTCAAGCCCGGCCAGGGTGTCGAGATCGCCCGCACCGTCTTCGTCGACGGCGACGGCCAGGCCCACGACACCGCCGTCGGCACGCTGATCGTCAACCCCCGCCGGCTGGCCGCCGCCACCGGCATCGACCACGGCTACCTGCAGGTGGTCACGAACCTGGGCGCGGTGATCTACGACGCGCCGATCGACGCGAACCCGGACGCCTTCGTGCCGCCCGCCCTGCGGCGCCTGCGGGTGCCCAGCGACGGGCGCGCGCCCGACGTCCACGTGCCCTTCCGTCTGGCACGGGCGGCCCGCATCGCGTCGATCAAGGTCAAGGTCGTCTTCAGCCCCGCGCCCCTGCTCGACGCCCGCACCTTCAGCGAGGTGATGGACCCGATGCCGACCCAGACGTGGAAGGTGAAGCCCATCGTCGAGGCCGTCGGCGGCGACGGGCCGGACAAGGTGCAGATGCCCGCGGTGCCGCCCATCGGCGACCCGGGCCCGCCCCCGCCCTCGCCCCAGTACGACCACGGTGACCTGCCCGAGTGGCAGTACACGCTGCCCAACACGTCGAACGTCGAGTCCGCCTGGAACCAGTGCGCGCCGGCCGCCTTCGCCAACGTGCTGTCGTACCTCGAGCACAGCTTCGGCCACCTGGGCATCAACTTCCCGCACTTCAACACGAAGGGCGTGGGCATCGACGGCGACGAGAGCAGCTTCGTGAGCCGGATGGACTGGTACATGGACCGGCCGCACACCGACACCTGCATCGGCGGGGGCACCAGCCGCTGCGGCGAGTCGAGCACCATCCGCGGCATCTTCTCGTTCCTGCGGGCCTTCGACGGGGCCAGGCGCGTGACGCTCAGCCACCAGGGCGGCAGCGAGGTCTACCCGACCGACTGCGGCGAGGAGCCGAGCGACCGGGAGAGCCTGCGCGAGGGCGAGAGCGTCACCTTCGAGTGGCTGTGCGAGCGGGTTCAGGAGGGCGCGGGCATCGTGCTGACCTACGGCTACTACAGCCCGATCGCCGTGCCCAACGGCTACGACGAGCACGGCTTCGTCCAGTACGCCATCGACTGGGATCGCACCGGCGGCCACGTGGTGCGGGTGTACGGCTGCGGCGAGGTCGGCGGTCAGCGCTTCATCCGCACCCTCGACGATGGCCAGCAGGACCGCATGTTCGACGCCGACGACGAGGATGACATCGAGCCGGTCTGCGAGGAGCGCCTGGGCCTGCGCACGCAGCTCTGGTTCCTGCACGAGAACGAGACGACCCACGGCCGCCTCGAGCTGGGCGATTCGTCCCGCCAGATCGACTTCGCGATGGCCCTCACGCCCGCGCCCTGAGGCGGCCTTCGCCGGTCTCTTCCGCCCTGCCCCGCCTGCCCCCGCGCCGCCTCACCTGCATGGCCGCGCCCTCTCACGCCTGCTCGGGGGGCCCGCCCTCCGCCGCCGCCGGATCCATCCACAGCACCTCCCACGAGTGGCCGTCCGGATCGGTGAAGCTGCGGTAGAACATGAAGCCCATGTCGACCGGCTCCGCCGCCTCCTTCCCGCCCACCTCGACGGCGCGATCGGCGACCGCGTCCACCTCGGCCCGGCTGCCCACCGAGAAAGCGTAGATGCCGGCCAGGTGCGTCGCGTGATCACAGGGCGGCTTCTGGCTGAAGCGCTTCATGCTCGTCGGCGTGTGGATCATGAAGTAGGCGCCCTCGTTCACCACCATGCACGCGGCGGCCTCGTCGGTGAACTGGGGGTTGAAGGTGAAGCCGATGGCCTCGTAGAAAGCCAGCGCCCGGGGCAGGTCGCTGACGACGATGTTGACGAAGATGCTGCGCGTGTGGGCCATGATCCGTTCGGTCTCCTCGGGTCGGTTGGATGCACACGGGTAGAGGACGCTACGGGTGTCCCGAGCGGGCGGCAAGACCGTTGGCAGTGCGAGGGCTAACCGACCCCACCACGCAGCAGCCGCTCCCTCAGGAGCGCCTGCAGATCCCTGCGCGCATCGAGGATGGCGTGAATCGTCACCGCGTCGTCGCCCACCTCGTAGATGACCCGGAACGGCTTCCAATGAAGCTCGCGATACTCGAGCACGCCGAGCCGCGCGAGCTCGGGCGGGTGGTGGCCCCGGCCAGGGAGCGCGGCCAATGAGGCGCAGACACCGAGCACATGCTCTCGGACGTGATCGGCGCGCTCCGCCGAGTCGGTCTCGGTGATGAAGGCGTGGATCCCGACCAGGTCGTCCGCCGCCTCCGGCGCGACGACGACGTCGTAGTCCTTCACGGCTCGGGATCGCGTGCCGTGCGCTCCCGAACCAGCCGCGCGGCGTCGGCGAGCGGCATCGCTCGGCCTTCGGACACGCTCTTTCGGCTCTGAGCCAAAATCCGCAGCAGCGCCAGGCTCTCCATGAGCTCGTCGTAGGCTGCCGCGTCCTGCAGCACCACCTTCGCCTCGCCCCGCTGGGTGATCACCATCGTTCGCCGATTCTCGTTCACCTCGCGGATGACCTCGGCGGTGTGCGCCTTGAGATAGCTGACCGACTTGACGTCACGACTGAGCTTCATCGTGCCCTCCAGTTGACCCGAAGATAGTCCTCCGTTCGGTCAACTGCAAAGCCCGCTCACAGAGTCAGCGGGAATAGGCCGCCGTCGCGAGCGGGCCGGGGCGCCTGCTGGGCAAGGCGCGGGGTGCACAACATCTGGCGGACGCACTTGCCGTGCTTCCCCAGATGTTGTGTGCCCCGCAACGCCGCCCAGCGGGATGCACCGGTTCGCGCAGCAGGCGGACTGTTTCTGCTGACCCTGTCAGCTCGACGCGCTCGTGTAGAACCGAAGCGCGAAGCGGAAGAAGGCCCGCGCCGCCAGCGCCAGCGCGGCGGCGAGGCCCACCGACGCCGCGATCCACGCCCAGCTGCCCCGCCCCACCAGCGTCTCGGCGGGCACGGTGGTGAGGAACGCCACCGGCACCACGAACGTGAAGAACATGCGGTGACCGAAGGGATAGACCGACACCGGGTAGCGTCCCGCCTCGACCAGCGTGCGCAGCACCTGCGTCACGTTGTAGATCTTCACGAACCAGATGCTGGTGGTCGCGAGCACGAACCACAGGCTGTAGAGCGTCACGACGGCGGCGGCGAGGGGGACGAGCGCCAGCGCCAGGTCGGCGGCGCCGGCGCCGGCGCGCAGGGCGGCCCAGACGGTGAGGCCGACGCCGAGCGCGACGTCGGGGAAGCCCCAGGGGGACAGGCCGCGCGTCGACAGCCAGAGCTGGGCGCTGACCGGCTTGAGCAGCACGAAGTCGAGCGTTCCCTGCTGCACGTGGCGGACGATCTGCCCCAGGTTGGGCTCCAGCACCGCGCGGGTGAAGCCCTCGAGGATGGTGAACACGCCGACGACCGCCATCGCCTGGTGCCAGGTCCAGCCGGCGAAGCTGGGCCCGTCGCCGAAGACCAGGCTCAGGCCGAAGAGCGTCGTCAGCAGGCCGAAGCCGCTGTTCAGCACCGCCAACGCGAAGTCGGTGCGGTACTCCATCTCGGCGGCGACCGACGTGCTCCAGAACAGGCCGACCAGGCGCAGCAGCGGCGGGCGGCGGCGGCTCACGCGCCCATCCCGGAGTATTGGCGCAGGCCGCGACGCCAAAGGACGCGGTTGAGGACGACGAAGCCGAACGCCCAGGCGCCCATCACGGCGAAGGCGCGGGGCACGTCGACCGGGAACGCGGGGTGGTCCAGCGCCGCGGCCACCGGCACGTACACCAGGTACGGGAAGGGCGTCAGCTCGGCGACGGCGCGCACGCCTTCGGGGTACATGGTCAGCGGCGCCAGCATGCCCGACAGCAGGACGTAGATGTGGAACCAGACCGACTGGATCGACGCGGCGCGCTCGGTCCAGAAGGCCATCATGCTCAGGGTGTATTGGATGCAGAAGCGCAGGGCGAAAGCCGCGACGGTCAGGGCCAGCGCGCTCGCCAGCGCGCCCGCGCGCGGCACCCAAAGGGCGTCGGGGTACAACGCGAAGAACAGCACCACCAGGCCGACGACGAAGGGCAAGCGCGCGAAACGCTCCGCGACGTGCTTCGCGACCTCGTTCCAGACCGGATCGATCGGCTGCAGCAGGCGCTGAGACAGCGTGCCTTGCACCACCTGCTCCTGAAACTCCCAGATGACCCACACGACGGTCGCCTGGCGCACCAGGAACAGCACGAGGAAGTAGCGGGCGAAGTCGACCGGCTCGAGGCCCAGCGGCCGCGTGGCCGCCACCTTCATCCACACGCCCATCAGGATGAGCGGCATGCTGCCGGCCAGCATCCACAGCACCAGCTCGGCGCGATACTCGAGCATCTCGGCGTAGCGCACCGACAGCAGCGCGCGCGCCTGGCGCAGCGCGCGGGCGATCACGCCTTCGCTCCCGGCGCGGGCTCGGAGAAGACGCGCCCGATGATCTCCTCGATGGGCGGATCGGTCACCCGCAGGTCGCGCACGGGCAGCGTCTGCATGATCTGCGCGACGGTCCGGGTCAGCGCGCCGTGCGGCACCAGCCAGCGTACGACGCACCCGTCGACGCGCTCGATCTCGCCGAGCGCGGCGAGCTGCTCGGCGGGCAGCGGCTGCTCCAGCTCGACCTCGACCTCGCGGTGCGGCGCCACGCGGGCCACCATCGCCGCCAGATCGCCGTCGTAGACCAGCCGCCCGTCGTGCACCAGCAGCACCCGCTCGCACAGCGCGGTGATGTCGGCCATGTAATGGCTGGTCAGCAGGATCGTCGCGCCGTAACGCTCGTTGTAGTCGCGCAGGAAGGCGCGCACCGCCGTCTGAGCGTTCACGTCCAGGCCCAGCGTCGGCTCGTCCAGGAACACCACCGTCGGGCGATGCAGCAGCGCGGCCAGCAGCTCCGCCTTCATGCGCTGCCCCAGGGACAGCTTGCGCACTGGCTGGGTGAGGATGTCGCTGATGGTCAGCATCTCGGCCAGCTCGCCGACGCGGCGCTCGGCCTCGGCCTTCGGCACGTCGTAGACGGCCGCGTTGATGCGCAGCGAGTCCAGCGCGGGCAGATCCCACACGAGCTGCTGCTTCTGCCCCATCACCAGCGTGATCTGGCGCAGGAAGTCGGCGTCGCGACGGAAGGGCACGAAGCCCGACACCGTGGCCTCGCCCGACGTCGGGTGCACCAGCCCGGTCAGCATCTTGAGCGTCGTCGTCTTGCCCGCCCCGTTGGGGCCCAGGAAGCCGACCATCTCGCCGCGCGCGATGTCGAAGGACACGCCGCGCACGGCCTCGATGAGGCGGTGCTTGCGGCGCACGAAGTGGCGCAGGGTGCCGACCACGCCGGGCTGCTTGTCGGCCACGCGGTAGTGCTTGGCGAGATCCTCGACGTGGATCACCACCTCGGCGGACCCGACGCTCACCGGCCGCGACCCTCGAGATACTCGAGGTAGCGCAGGATGCCCGCGCCCGCGTGCTGCGCCAGGTCGATGCGCACGGCCAGGTCGACGGCCGAGCCGGGGAAGCCGCCGCGCATCGCGCTCGGGTCGTACAGCAGGTGCGCCGGGCCAGGCATGAACTGGAAGCCCATGAGGAAGCCGGCCGCCGCGCGGATCTGGCCCTCGATGGGCGCCAGCGTCGCGGCGTCGAGACCGGCCGCGCGCGCGGTGACCAGCGTGGCGCTGGCCGACTCCGTCCGGCTGCCCGTGTCCGACACGCGGGTCAGGTGCAGCGGGTGCAGGTTGTAGCCGCCGTGCTCGCGCTGCATCAGGCGCGAGAACCACTGATAGCGCACGCAGAAGTCGAGGGCCTCGGGGTTGGGCGCGTGCGCCCACAGCACCTGCAGCGCCTGACAGGTCCAATGCTCGTTGCCGAAGAAGTACCGGCTGCCGAAGAAGTCCCAGCGCGGCCCCACCGCGTAGGCCAGCGCCTTCTTCGCGGCCTCGAGATCGGCCGGGTCCTTCGTCACCTCGTAGGCCAGCACCAGCGCCAGCGTCGTCTCGCCGGTGTAGTACTGCGTCTGGCGGTCGATGGCCCGGCCCGCCTTGCGGTCGTAGTAGTGCATGAACTCGCCGTCCTCGCGCTGCATGCTGCGCAGGAAGGCGGTCAGCGGGGGGATGGCCTCGGCCCACTTGGCGTCGAGGCCGTGGCGCACGAGCTGGGCGTAGGTGACGACCGCCATCGCCGTCGAGCCGAGATCGACGCGGTCGCCCCAGCCGACGCAGGGGTGACCACCGCAGCGCGCCGTGCCGCGCTGGTAGATGAAGCGGGCCGAGTTGATCGCCGCGTTCTTCAGGTCGACGTCGCCGGTGAAGGCCGCCGCCTCGGCGAGGAAGGACGCCGTGCCGCCGTGCCGTGGGAAGCTGTAGCCGCCGCGCTTCTCGCCGCTGATGCCGTCGATCCAATAGTGGAAGCCGCCGTCCGGGCGCTGCTGGCGGGCCAGATAGCGGCCCGCCTCGACGACGGCGCGGCGCATGCGCTGAGGGGTGAGCTCGGCATCCGGCACGGGCTCACCGTGCTTCGCGCGGCGGTCGCCCTCGCCCCGGCGGGTGACGAAGCGGCGGAAGGTGGCGTCGCGACGCAGCGTGGCGACGTCGACCTCGAGATCGGCGGCCAGCGCCTCCATGGCGCGCTCGATGGGGCCGACGCCGAGGGCGACGTTGGCCTCGCCGAAGGGGCTGTGGCCGGTCGCGGCGCCGACGGCGAGCAGATCGTCGGGGGTGAGCCAGGCGGCGCGATCGCCGAGGCGCGCGACCAGGCCGTCGCGACCGGGCACCAGCGACATGGCCAACGCCAGGTCGGCGAAGGCCAGCACCGGGCCCTCGGCGACGACGACGTCGACCGCGTGCGTGCAGCCCTGCGGGCAGTCGAGCGCCGGCGCCGGATCGCCCGCCGCCACGACGGCGCGCCCGGTGCGCTTCCCCTTCAGCCAGGCGCTGTGCAGCGTCGGACCGACGGCGTCGTCGCCCGGCTCGAGCCGCAGCCAGAAGAACAGCGCGGCGCAGACGACGGCCAACGCGAGGCCATACGCCGCCAGCAGGCGCAGCAGCAGGCGAGGCGCCACGTCAGCCCGCGGCGCGGCGGTGCAGCCAGCCGAGCTGCAGGGCCGGGAACAGCACCAGCCAGGTGCCCACCGGGATGATCAGCAGCAGGTACAGCATGGACGCGCCGCGGCCGAGCACGCCGTGGACGCCGTTGAGGAAGGCCGCGGCCAGGCTGACCGCGGTGAGGGCGGCGAGCCCGATGATCAGCAGCGCCGCCGAGGCGGCGACGGCCAATCGCCGCGTGGTCGGCGAGGGCCGCAGGCAGCCGACGGTGGCGGCCACCAGCAGCGCCGCGCCCAGGCCGGCCGGCACGTCCACCGCCCACCAGCGCAGCGGCAGGACGAAGAAGACGCCGAAGACGACCACGAGGGCCAGCGCGACGTTGCCCGCGGCGAAGCCCCAAGCGACGGGATCGGGTCGGGAGACGCTCATGCGTCCGCATCCTGCGGCGTCGGCGCCGCGGCGTCCAGGGGGCCGTGCCCCAGCAGCGCGTCGACGCCGCGGTGGGTGGCGTCGGCGGGCAGGAAGGCGGCCAACAGCACGTACATGGTGGCCGAGAAGGTGGCGACGGGCAGGAAGAAGAAGAGGACGCCGTGGAAGACGACCACCGTGGGGATCAGCCAGGGCAGCCAGCGGGCGCGCCACAGGGCGACGGCCAGGAAGTACTCGAGCGCCACCGTCGCGACGGCGCCCGCGGTGCACAGCGCGGCGAAGCCGGGCAGGGTCGGCCAATCGGAGCCGCTGTACTGCGCCATCAGGATGGCCTGCAGCCGGTCGCCGCTCAGCCAGGCGGCGCTGGTCTTGTCGACGGCGCCCCACAGATACACGGCGCTCATCTGCAGCGCGATCAGGCGGACGCCCCACTGCGGGCCACGCTCCGGCGGCGGCGGCCGACCGTCCGCGCGGGCGCGCTGCACGGCCCGCCAGCGATCGAGCGACAGCGAGCCCCCGCACGGCGTCAGCGCCAGCAGCAGCACCGCGATCAGCAGCAGCGAGACGTGGTGGTGCAGCAGCGCGTACTGCTTCTGGCCGACGCCCAGGTACAGCACGATGGCGGCGATGCTCAGGCCGGTCCACAGCGTCGTCAGGCGGCTGCGCCAGCCCACCAGCATCAGCGTCGAGGCCACCAGCACCGAGCCGCCCAGCGCGCTCCACGTCCAGGGGTGATCGCGATGGAAGGCCGCGAAGTCGAAGGCGAATCGGCTCCACACCACCAGCGCCAGGCCGACGCGCAGCAGGGCCGCCGGGCGCGTCGAACCTTCTCCCGACACCACGCCGTAGAGACGCTCGGTCAGCGACACAGCGTCGCCTCCCCCGCCGCGGCGTCGACCCAGCCCTCGGCCGTGGCGCAGCGCACGTCGACCCGCACGTCGACGCCGCCGCCGAGGCGCCGGCACATCTTCGCGCCGATCACCTGCGCCGCGCGCAGGTCGCGCACCTTCCACAGGTCGGCGGGGGCGCGGTCGCGCGGGTAGCCGAGCGACTCGAAGCGATCGAGGGGCCGCCGGCCGCCGTCCGCCGTGGGCGTCCAGTAGCTGACCGCGCAGAAGTCGGTGGCCTTGCGGCTGAACATCTTCCAGCCGAGGTAGCGATGGCTGCCGGTGGCGAAGAAGTGGCCGTAGACCGGGCCGACGAGGATGACCGTCGCGAGGAGCGCGAAGGCGACCGCGCGGGCGCGCAGGCGAGCGGGCGTGGGGGCTGGGCTGGTCATGGGCGGCCGCAGCCTACCCGAAAGGCGGGTCGAGGGGCAGCACCCGCGTGGTCGTCGTCGTGAGCGCTGCGCAGGGCAGCGCACGGGCCATGGAGCCATCGAGAGCGTCCGTAGGGTGCGCGATCCAGCGCTCGGCACGAACAGTGAGGCGGGCGCTCCACCGTCTTCGACCACGACCACGACCACGACCACGACCACGACCACGACCGCGCGCCCTTCGGGCGGGCGTCAGCCCTCGGGGTCGGCACCCACGCCGCGGTCGGCGACGGACGGACGCCCCACGGTCAGCTCGGCGATGGCGTCCTGGAACCGAATCCGCGCCAGCATCAGCTTCTCCTGCTGGTCCACGATCTCGACGGTGGCGGCCTGCAGGCGGTCGGCCATCTCGGCCAGCTTCTTCTCGAGGTGCCCCTTCAGGCGGTCGCCGGCGCGGGCGTGCGCCAGGCTGTGGATCTGGCCGGTCAGCTCGTCGCTGCGCGCGCGCAGCTGGCCCGACTGGGCGTGCAGCGCCTCGATGCGCTCGCGGGCCTCGGCCATCGTGTCGTGCAGGCGCAGCACGTCCTCGGCGGCGCGGGCGAAGGCGGCGTCGTCCGGCTTGCTCTCGACGTGGGCGCGCAGCAGGTCGACGCCCGCGGGGGTGCGCAGGTCGACCGTGCGCGTCAGCGGCGTCGAGGCCTCGAGCGCGACGGTGCGCGTCTCGCCGGCCGGCACGTCGACGGCGAACAGGTGCACCTCGCCCTGCTTCTCGAACACGTCCGGCGAACGCTCCAGCGTCCAGCCGTCGGCCACGCGGTGGCGCAGGAACACCCGCTGGGCGGCGTGGCTGCGGTTGGTCACGCTCAGCTCGGTGCGCTCGACGCGCCGCACCTCGGCGGTCAGCTCGCCCCGCTCGACGCGCTCGATGCGAGCGATGCGATCCTTCGTGGCGACCTCGCGCTCGACGACGACCTGCCGATCCAGCGCGAAGGGCACCAGCGCCGTCGACTCGGGCGGGATGTTCTCGGTCAGGCCCTCGCCGATGAAGCGCGCCTCGCCGTACACGGTCACCGGGCCGGCCTCGAGCGTCGACTTGGTCGGGTTGCGGAAGCGCACGGCCTTGAAGGCGTAGCGCGCGTCGCCGCGCTCGGCGTCCGGCGCGTAGAGGTACACCACCGCGCCCTCGGCCGGCGCGTCGAGCACCGCCACCATCGCGCTGGTGCCGCGCGGGATGGTCATGGGCGTGTCCGACTCGAAGTGGCTCTCGCCGACCGGCGTGTCCGGCCCGGCGGGCGCGTCGGCGACCTCGGCGCGCGCCACGCGCACCTCGACGCCGGCGTTCTTGCCGGCCACCAGGCCGCGCGGCTGGATCTGCACGCGGTCCGGCGCGACGCCCAGCTCGATCAGGCGGTTGCGCACGCGGTTCGCGCGCTCGGCGGCGCGGTGCGCCGGCTCACCGGGGCCGGCGAAGCCGTCGATGGTCACCTGGTCCTTGCGGCCGCGCAGGTGGTTGGCCAACGCCTGCAGGCGGCTGTCCGCCACGTCCGGCGCGGGGGCGGAACGCTCGCGCTCGACGCCGCCGCGCGTCATGGCGGCGGCGCCCGCGGTCGTCTTGC
>JAUHXL010000765.1 GCA_030426945.1 bacterium | reverse complement strand
AAGTCCTCGAGGTGCAGCACCATCTCGTGCTTCGCCGTGCGCGCGATCTCGCAGCGGATGTACTCCGAGGTCTCGATCATCACCTCGGCCATCGTCGGATCCCGGCGGATGTCCTCCAGCATGCCGATGGCCCGCGCGCCGTAGCGCCTCCAGAGGCGCTTGGACAGAGGCTCCGAGGCCCAGGGCGCGGTGTGCTGGTCGAGATCCATCAGCCGCGCCTGGTGATAGAACTCCTCGCGCACCGCGGGCCCCGGCTCCCCGAACCAGATCTGATCGGCATAGGGGAGCGCGATGCCCAGCCGGCGCAAGGCCGCGCAGACCTCTTCGCCCACGTTGAGGCAGTCGGTCAGCTTGCCGCCGAAGATGCTGACGTGGCGCGCGGCCTCGTCGACGTCGATCGCGTGCTTGCGGGACAGCTTCGTCCAGTCGGCCTCGCCCCCGGTCTCGCCCTGCTCGACGACCAGCGGCCGCACCCCGCAGCGCTCCGCGATGACGTCGGCCGGCGTCAGCGGCCGGTCGAGGTCGAGGCGCTTGTTGATGTTCTCGAGTACGAAGTCGCGATCCTCGGCGGTGACGTGCGCGTCCGGCGTCGGCAGGCGCGTGTCGGTCGTGCCGATCACCGTGCGCGCGCCCATCGGGATGGCGAAGAACAGCCGCCCATCGTCCGCGAAGAAGGTCAGCACGCGCCGGTTCGGCGTCAGCCGATCCACGACCAGATGGATGCCCTTGGAGAACACGTGGCGGTGCGCCGTCCGCTGGCCGGTCAGCCCGTTGTGGGTGTCCACGTGCGGGCCGCAGGCGTTGATCAACGCGCGCGACCGGATCTCGAAGGTGCGCCCGCTCTCCAGATCACGCGCGCGCGTGACCCACGCGTCGCCCGCCCGCGCCGCGCCCAGCGACTCGACGTAGTTGGCCGCGATGCAGCCGTAGTTCATCGCCGAGCGCACGAAGCTGAACACGAAGCGGGCGTCGTTGTCGTGCAGGTAGGCGTCGCTGTACTCGACGCCGCCGACGCTGCGGGTGGTGTCGACGATGGGCTCGAGGGCCTCGATGCGCCGGCCGGTCAGCAGGCGGGGCCGGCGGGTGAAGAAGCTGCCGATGAACCAGTAGAACAGCGTCGCCAGGTACAGCAGCCAGGCCGGATGCCGGAAGCCCGTCTCCAGGTTGGCGAAGAAGCGGATCTCCTTCACCGTGGCCGGATACGCGCGGATCAGCTGGTTGCGCGAGCGGCACAGCTTCCGAACCAGCCCGAACTCGTAGGTCTCGAGGTACTTGATGCCGCCCCAGGCCAGGTTCGAGCTGCTCTGGCTGGTTTCGCCGGCCCAGTCGCCGCGGTCGATCAAGGCCACCGAGGCGCCGCGCGCCGCCAGCGCCGCCGCCGACACCGCCCCGTTGATGCCACCCCCCACCACCAGGACGTCGAAGACGCGGTCGTCCAGCTTGTCCAGGTTGGTCGTGCGCAGGTCCATGGGCACCCTCTACCACGCGAGCCGGCCAGGATGCTGGGCCGCGCCTCGGATTGCAACGGCGGGTCGACAGCGGCCGGCGCCCTGCGGTACCACCAGGGCCAGCAACCGGAGGGATCCATGCGCGGCGCGGGCGGCACCTCGGGAGGCCTGGGCGAGTTCCTGCTCGGCTTCGTCATGTTCTGCGGCGGCGGCTATCTGCTGCTCGACAGCATCCGCGTCGACACCGGCTTCGGTTGGGGTGGCGCGCTCTTCCACGCCGGCGGCGTCGGCGTCACCAGCGGCATGCTGCTGCTGCCCTTCGCCCTCGGCGTGGGCATGGTGTTCTACAGCGCGCGCAACGTGATCGGCTGGCTGCTGGCCGGGGGCTCGCTCGTCGCCCTCGTCGCCGGCGTCGTCGCGCGGGTGCAGCTACGCCTGACGCACATGAGCGCCTTCGATCTGATCGTCATCATCGTGCTGCTGGTGGGCGGCGTGGGCCTGCTGGCGCGCGGCCTGCGGGACCACGGCGGCGACGAACGACCACCCGCGCGTTGACCGCGCTGGGCCGTTCCCGCCTAGAATGCCCCGCCGCAGCGCACGAGGAGGATTCATGAGGCGTTGGCTCGCGGTGGCTTGGCTGCTGCACCTCGTCGGCTGTGTGCCCGACCTCGACGACACCTGCGCCGCGGACGACCAGTGCCCCAGCGGGCAAGTGTGTCGCTCGAGCTACTGCGTCGCCCCGGGTGCGGGCGACGACGCGGCGATCATTATCGACGCCCAGGCGGACGCGCGGCCGGCCGACGCCGCCCCGCTGG
>JAUHXL010000207.1 GCA_030426945.1 bacterium | reverse complement strand
GGCGCCTTCGCGGCCGCCTTCGCCTGAACCCCCCCCCCTGCGCCCGAGCACCCACAACCCGCTCGACCACGGCCCCAGATCGAGCACCCCGTCGTCGTGGTCGTCGTCGTGGTCGTGGTCGACCCAACCTGACCGCACGGCACCCCCGCGACCCGCTTGACGCCCCGCGCCCACCCGCGCTGTGATACGTCGTCCCTCATCGGTGAGGGCGCGCGACCGGGCGTCCGCGGCGGGAGACTCGAGGCGATGCTGCAGCTGACCATCCGGCGGGTCGAAGCCGACACCGCCGCCGACCTGGGCGACGACCCACTCACCGCGGTCCACACGCGCAGCGCCGGCCTGCCCGCCCGCGTGCGCCTGCCCTCGGGCCGCGACGTGCTCGCCGACCTCACCAACCTCGCCGTCCGCGACCTCGGCGGCCTCGTCGAGGTCACCCAGCCCCCCGACCTCGACGGCCTGCTGATCGTCATCGAGGCGCCCGCCGTCGCCGCCGCCCGCGCGGACGTCGACGCCATGGCCCGCGATGACACCCTGCGCGACGCCCTCGCCGCCCTCCCCAAGGACCGCCGCCGCGAGCTCGACGACCTGCTCGCCGGCCTCCGCCGCGTCGTCCCACAGGCCGCGGCCAACCGACAGATGGTGGCGTTGGTCTACGAGGGGTGAGCACCGCCGCACGGCCAACCGTTCGCCAGCGACGCTGGGGTCGTGGCAAACGAACTAACCTACCCAGCACTTCGTCCACTGTTGCCCGCGGAGCGTGCGACGATCGATGGCACCACCGTCCTGCTGGCCAACTGCCCTGGTCGGCGCGCGTCCGTTCGGCCGACCACCTTGACCCGAGCCCGGCGAGCGCGTACGCCAGGCCCGGTGAGGAGATGATGCGCGCACCCTAGCCCGACGGGGTCGCGCCAAACTAACGAACTTACTCGGCATCTCGTCCACTTTTCTCAGGTTGGCGGGAGGCACGCCCGGGAGAGCCCCGGGTTGCACGGGGACCGTGTATCCGTGTAACGTTGTTCGCGAGGAGGGCCCGCCGATGATCCGGAGCTTCGGTGACGACCGAACCGCCGATCTCTACCACGGCGTCGCGAGCCGGCGGGTCCGGCAACTCGACGCGAACCTGGTCCGAAGCGCCCTCCGGAAGTTGGACATGATGGAGGCGGCCGTCCGGCTGGACGACTTGCGGTCGCCCCCCGGCAATCGACTGGAGGCCTTGCGCGGCGACCTCGACGGCGCCTTCAGCATTCGGGTCAACGACCAGTGGCGTCTGGTCTTTCGATGGATCGACGACGCCGCCGAAGACGTTCGGTTGATCGACTACCACTAGGAGGATCGCCATGCTGCCCACGCACCGCGTGCCCACTCACCCAGGTGAAGTGCTGCTCGAAGAGTTCCTCCGACCGCTGGGCGTCACCCAGGTCGCGTTCGCCCAACATCTGGGGGTGCCCGTCCAGCGCATCAACGAGCTCGTCCGCGGAAAGCGCGGCGTCACCTCCGAGACCGCGTGGTTGTTGGCCCAAGCTCTGGGCACGACACCGCAGTTCTGGATCAACCTGCAGACCGCCCGCGACCTCGCGCTGGCCCGTCCGGAGACACCCCTGACCCGACTCCCGCAGGCGGGATGATCACCGGGGTCGGATCACCGGGGCGATCACCGGGGTCGTGCCAAACGAACGAACTTATCAGGCATCTCCTCCACTTTCCTGACGCGCGTTCCTCAACGTCAGTTGGACCACCGGGGTCGTGCCAAACTAACGAACTAATTCGGCATCCCGTCCACTTTTTTCTCGGCGCGCACAACCCACCGTCAACGTACGAAGTCGTCGCGCTCTCGGCGCCACCTCCGCAGCGTCGACAGCTTCCGTTGGCGGCGACCGGCCCACATGATCTCAGCGCCGTGCTCGAGGTCCTCATTGATCGGCAGCAGCTCGGTGATCCCCTCGAAGAGCCACTGCACCGGCTTGCCGGTCGGGGTCTCACCGGGGTCGTGCCAAACTAACGAACTTATTCGGCATCTCGTCCATTTTTGGCGCGCACAACCCACCGTCAACGTACGAAGTCGTCGCGCTCTCGGCGCCACCTCCGCAGCGTCGACAGCTTCCGCTGGCGGCGATCGGCCCACATGCTCATCGCCGCTTCCTCCGTGGCGCCACCTTCAGCGCCCCCCCGTCGGCCCCCGTGGCTCCAGCCGCTGCACCACGTCGTCCTGCCCCAACCGCTGCGCGTCGCGGGACAGGCGGCGGCGGGCCTCGAGCTCGAGGCTGTTCGCCCCCAGCGCTTGCTGCAGGTAGGCGTCGGCTTCGGCGCTGCGTTCGAGGGCGCGCAGGGCCATGCTCAGCAGCACGCGGTACTCGGGTTGGTCGGGGGCGAGGCGCACGGCGACGCCGAGGTGTTCGACGGCGGCGGCGTGTTGGCCGGCGAGCAGGGCGACGCGGCCGAGGCCGGCGTGGGCGCCGGCGTGGGTGCCGTCGACGGCGACGGCCTTTTGGTACAGCGCGCGGGCGCGCTGCAGATCGCCCTGGGCGACGGCCTTCTGGGCGTACTGCAGCAGCGACTCGAGGCTGCGGGCGCGCTCCGCGGCGTCGGCCTCGACGTACAGCGCCAGGGCCTTGCGCGCGAAGTCACCCAGCAGCGGGTAGCCCCGGATGACCAGCTCGTTCATCAGCGCGAAGGCCTGCTGCCGGGCCTCCTTGGGGCGGCCGGCGCGCAGATCGGCGCGGGCGTCGGTCAGCGACGCCTGCCAGCGCACGACCTCGCGGTCGAGGGCGCCGAGGGCTTTGCTCAACGCGACGGTCTGCGCCGACTTGGGCAGACGCTGCAGCGCGGCGCGCGCCCCCTCGAGATCCCAGGCGTCCATCAGGGCGCGCACCTGCTCGACGGTGGGCACGGGCCCGCCGTCGGGGGGCGTCGGCGCGGCGTCGGGGGTGGGCGCGGCGTCCGGGGGCGGTGGCGCGGCGTCGATCGGGCCGCCGTCCGCGCGGGCAGCGTCGGGCGCGGCGTCCGCCTGCGCGTCGGGGGCGCCCGCGTCCGCCTGCGCGTCGGGGGCGCCCGCGTCGGTGGCGGCCGAGTCCGCCGCCCCGCCGTCCGGCGCGTCGGGCGGCGGCATCGGCCGCAGGCTCCAGCCCGCGACCGCCAGCGCCAGCGCCAGCGCGCCGCCCGCGCCCCACAGCGGCCCGCTGCCCGCGGCCGCCTCGCCCCCGTCGATGGGCCGCCCGGCCCAACCGACCGCCGCCGCCGTGGCCAGCACCGCCCCGCCGCTGAGCACCGCCGCCCACCCGGGCAGGTACCCCAGCGCCACGCCGGCCAGCACGCCGCCCGCCGCGCCCAACAGCAGGCCAGCAGGCAGCCCCAGGCGGTCGATGCGCTGTCCGAGGGGCGTGTCGGCCATGGGCCGATGGTGCGCGCGCCCGCCGGAAGGGGCAAGCATCGGCGGCGACCGGCCGCCGCCAGGTCGCGCGCCGTGACCCCCACGCGACGGCAGCGCGTGACCTCCGCCGGCGCCCGATCTACCATCGCGCGGTGCGATACCTCCTCCCGCTGTCGATCCTCCTCGCGCCGCTGCTGAGCCACGCCCGCTGGACCGCGCCGGTGACGACCGATCCGCCCACCGCCCTCGAGGCCCGCATCATCGAGCGCGCGCTCAAGTGCGTCCGCATGCGCAAGAAGGCCGATCCGGCCTACCTGCTCGACCTGCTGCGCACCGAGGAGAAGGCCGGCGTGCCCACCGCGCTGCGCGGCATGGTGCTGGCCGCCGCGTGCAGCGAGTCGGGCTTCGACCAGGACGCCAAGGGCGACCGCCACTTCGACAAGAAGGGGCAGCCGCGCGCGATCGGCGTCCTGCAGATGTGGTCGTGGTACGAGAAGGCCTACGACGTCGACCGCACCGATCCCCTCGCCGCGGCCGACGCCTGGCTGGCCCACATCAAGTCGAAGCTCGAGCCCACGCAGAAGCGCTGCGGCCGGCACCTGAAGGGCGCGGCGCTGTGGGTGAAGGCCTGGGTGCACGCCGTCCGCGCGCCCAAGGCGGGCGGCCGCTGCGACGAGACGCCCAAGCACTACATCCGCCTGCAGCGCTGGCGGAAGTCGTGGTACGACCTGCTGCCGCGAGGGGGGAAATCACTTTGAAGATCGAGGACATCCGCGCCGCGGTCGCCGACTTCCAGGCGGCGCCGCACGCCTTCGGCTCGTGCGTCCGCGCCGTGCGCGCGCTGCACGCGGGCGGTCACGCGGACAAGGCGCGCGGCGTCGCGCGGGCCTACGCCAAGGCGCTCGGCGCCGCGCCGGACGCGGGCGACGCGCTGGCGACGCTCGTGTTCGACGCGCCGGTGGAGCGGTTCTCGCCCGGCCTCGAGATCATCGCCGAGGGCGCGCCAGGCGACACGCTGTACGTCGTGCTGACCGGGCTGGCCGGCGTGAAGCGCCTCGGCGTCGGCGAGGTGGCGATGCTGGCGCCCGGCGCCGTCGTCGGTGAGGTGGCGCCGGTGGCCGGCGTGCACCGCACCGCCACCGTCTTCGCGCGCCACCCCAGCGAGCTGCTGGCCCTCGACACGCAGGCGCAGAGCCTGCTGCGCGAGCGCCTGCCGGCCATCCACGAGAGCCTGCGCGCGACCAGCCGCGAGCGCATGGTCGCGCAGCTGATGGGGCCCGACTCGGTCTTCGGCGACCTGAGCGAGGCGCAGCGCGCGGCGCTGTACGCGCAGTGCCTGCCGGCCACCATCCCCGACGGCACGCGCCTCGTGCGCGAGGGGCACGCGGGCACCGCCATGTGCATCATCGCCTCGGGCCACGCCGATGTCTGGCAGCGCGCGCCGGGCGGGCGGCGCAAGACGCTCATCACGCTGGGTCCGGGCGACGTCTTCGGTGAGATCTCACTGCTCGAGAACCGGGTGGCCTCGGCCAACGTCGAGGCCGTGTCGCCCCTGACGCTGTTCGCGCTGGACGCCGAGGGCTTCGCGGCCGCGATGGCCGACTTCCCCGAGGCGCGCGAGCGCATCCGCTCGTTGGTGACGACGCGCCTGGGCGGTCAGCCCGGCGAGGACGAGCCCCTGCCGGTGGTGCGCGTCATCCGCGGGTGAGGCGCGCGTCGTCCCGCCGCCAGGCCGGCCGGGTGAGCCAACCGCCCAGCAGCAGCGCCGCCAGCGCGCCCAGGACGATGACCCAGCCCACCGCGCCGACCAGCTGGTCGGGCTTGGTGTCGTCGCGGCGGAGCTGGCCGATCCAACGGCCCAGCCACCAGTCGAAGGGCGGCTGGGTCACCTCCACCTTGTCGCGCAGCTTGGGCGGGTAGAAGCGCGCCCAGGGCGCCGTCTCGCGCTGCGTCGCCTCGTCGGCGCCGGTCAGCCGGCTCTTCGCCAGCCACCAGTGCACCGCGATGGGCGAGAAGTGCGGGACGAAGTGGCTGGGGTACTGGTTCTCGTGGCACCAGCCGCAGCGATCCCGCGGGAAGCGGCCCAGCAGCGCGCGGCGGGCGCGGTTCTGAGCGTGGATGTGGTGGCCCTCGTAGAAGCTGTTGGCCAGCACCTGCACGCCGACCGAGGCGAACAACAGCGTCCCCAGCGCGACGCCCGCCAGCAGCCGCGGGCGTCGCGCCTCGGGCAGACGCAGGAAGGCCAGCGGCAGCACCAGCA
Organism: bacterium; assembly: GCA_030426945.1. Classification (GTDB taxonomy): domain Bacteria; phylum Myxococcota_A; class Bradymonadia; order UBA7976; family UBA1532; genus JACKDN01. Next base: position 5,883 of record JAUHXL010000207.1, on the reverse strand, counting down.
GCGGCATCAGGCAGGTCAGGAAGCGCGGCCCGAAGCTCCAGGCGCCGTGCCAGAAGATGTACTTCGCGTACACCAGCAGCATCACCACCGCGGTGGCCAGGACGAAGCGGGCCTCGCGCGGGCGGGCGCGCAGGAACGCCGGCACGCCCACCATCGCCGCCACCAGGATGGGGCTGAACAGGAAGACGCTCTTGCCCGACGACAGCATCAGGCCGTGCAGCCCGACCATGAACGAGCCGTCCATCGCGCCCTGGAAGTGATCGAACTGTCGGCCGGTGCCCAACAGCTGGCCGGTGCGCACGTGGTTGTACCAGAGCATCACCGCCACGCCGGGCAGGAAGGCCAGGACGCCGGGCACCACGGTGCGCAGCGCGGCCTTGCCGTGCGCGCGCCACAGCGGCAGCAGCACGGCGAAGAAGCCCACCGGCAGGATGGCGAGGTACACGACCTTGGCGAGCGCGAGGTGGCCCCACACCAGACCCAGCAAGACGCCGCGCAGGACGCTCGGGCGCTCCATGGCGACCACGGTGAAGTACACCGCCAGCGTCAGCGCGAAGGTCTGATAAGCCTCGCTGAAGTCACTGTGCACGTAGGCCCAGAGCTGGGTGGCGACGCCCGCGACCAGCGCCACGCCCAGCGCGCGCCGTCTCGACACCGCCAGCCGCCGGGCCAGCAGGAACAGCAGCATCACCGCGAGCGCGCCGTAGATCGTGCTCGCGACGCGGTGCCCCATCGACCACAGGAGCGCCGGCTTCTTGCCCGGCGCCAGCGTCTGGATGAACGCCACGCTGGGCCCGTAGGACAGCGCGATGCCCAGCGCGAAGGTGACGTAGTAGCGCCCGTCGGGCCCCTGGAAGAGCCAGCGCCGCTCGCGGTCGCCGAGGTCGAGCCGATGCTCGACCCACACGTTGTGCGCGTGCTGGTACTGGTAGTCGCCGTCGCCCCAGGGCCGCTCGGCGCCGGTGCTCAGCAGGTAGAAGGCGCCCATGAACAGGGCCAGCCCCAGCGCCACGCGCCGGTCGGTGCGATCGAGGGTGCTCACGGCGGCGCAGCCTACGGCCCGCCCCGCGCCGACGCAATGACCGCGACCGAAGCGTCGAGCCGCCGACCGACCCAGCGGTGAATCCGTCGGGCTATCAGCTGTCAGCCATCAGCCATCAGCCGGGCTCCGGCCGCCGTGCACGCGGCGGGTCGCCTGCGCGACGGCGGAGCGTGCACCTCGGGATCAGCCATCGAGCCGGGCGTCCGGCGGTCCGGGCGCCGCGCAGGTCGCGACCTACTCGCACACCGGCGGGGTGCCCACCGCCACCTCGTCGATCCACACGCGGTCGTCGCCGCGGTCGACGCTGCCGTCCTTCTGGTACCGCCACTCGAGGCCGTGCTGGCCGGCGGGCAGGGGCAGCTCGAAGAAGGTCCAGTCGACGCTGCCCGACGCCTCGAGCTGCTGCTGCGCGTCGACGAAGAAGCGCAGGTGGTCGTAGCCGTCCTCGGTGCTCGTCCGGTACCAGAACGACACCACGCCGGGCTCGGCCAGCTCGATGGGCGCGGCCAGCACGCTGGCCTGGTTGTGATCGATGCCGCCGCTGGCCGCGGCGCCCGCCCCCTCCCGGCGCGGATCGGCGGTCGTGGTCCAGGGGCGGTCGGCCGCGCCGACGAAGGGCGCGGGCAGGCCGCCGGGGGCGAAGTCCGCGTAGAGCGTGTTGAAGTCGCCGCACGCGCCCTCGACGCAGCGGCTGAGGCCCGGCCCGCAGTGGCCGCACGCGTTGGCCGGCTGCTCGGCGCACGCGCCGTCGACGCAGGTGCCCGCGGTGCAAGGGCCGCCCGCGCAAGCGGTGCCGTCGGCCCGCGGACACATCAGGCAGGTGTCGAGGTCGAGGCGTCGCCCCTCGCGGCAATCGGTCTGCGGGCAGCCCAGCTCGACCTCGACCTGGTCGATCCACGCGGCGTCCTGGCCGCGTCCGATGGACAGGTCCTTGGAGAAGCCGAAGATGATCGTGTGGTCACCCGGCGCCAGCTCGACCTCGAAGGGCGTCCAGTCCACCTCGCCGGCCGCCTCGAGCACCACCGCGCCGTCCACCCGCACCCGCAGGAAGTCGAAGCCCCCCTCGCTGGACACCGCGTAGCGGAAGCGCAGCAGCCCGCCGTCGGGCGTGGCCTGCTGCAGGGTGAGCGTGCTGTCGTCGCTGTCGCCGATGTCGCCGCTGCGCGCGGCCCAGTCGCCCTCGGCGGCGCGCTCGTCCACCGCGCGCCACGGGCGATCACCGCCGGTGACCCAGCCGGCCGGCAGCGCGCCGCCTTCGAAGCCCTCGCTCACCGCCGCGGCCGGCCCGAAGGGTAGGCACGCGCCGTCGGCGTCGCACAGCCCGGCCTGTCCGCGGCAGAGGCTGCACATGGCCACCGGCAGCGCCTCGCAGCCCACCCCCGGCGTGCAGACGCCGGTGACGCACGGCCCGTCCAGCCGCCCGCAGTCCACCGGCCCGGGCTCACCGCACACGCCGTCGGCGCAGGTGGGCGCGAGGCAGGGATCGTCGCTCGGCCCGCACACCTCGCCCGATCGCACCGGACGCGCCACGCACGCCCCCGTCGCCGGATCGCAGGCGCCCTCGGCGCACGGCCCGTCGAGATCGCCGCACACCACCGGCTCGGCGCCCGCGCACACCCCGTCCTCGCAGGTCTCGCCGACCGTGCAGGCGTCGCCGTCGTCGCAGTCCGCGCCGTCGTCCAGCGTGTCCGCCACGCAGCCCGCCTCCGCGTCGCAGCGCCCGACGCGGCAGCCCGCGGTCAGCGCGCTGCAGTCGCGCGCCTCCCCCTCGCCGCACGCGCCGTCGAGGCAGGTGGTGCCGACGGTGCAGGGCTGGCCGTCGTCGCAGGCCACGCCGTCGGCGGCCGGTCGCGCCACGCAGGCCCCCGCCGTCGGATCGCAGACGCCGACCAGGCAGGTCGCGTCGAGGTGGCCGCAGTCGAGCGGCGCGCCGCGGCACACGCCGTCGGCGCAGACCGGATCGATCACACAGGCGTCATCCGACGGGCAGGGCTGGCCCTGCGCCGCGGGGCGCGCGACGCACCCGCCGATCTCGGCGTCGCAGGTGCCCGCCACGCAGGGCCCGTCGAGGCCGCTGCAGTCCATCGGCTCGGCCTCGAGGCAGGCCCCGTCGCGGCAGACGCCGCCCGTGGTGCACGGATCCCCGTCGTCGCAGGGGTCCCCCTCGGCGCGGGGGCGCCGGACGCAGTGGCCGAGGGCCGGATCGCACGCGCCCACCGCGCACGCCGTGCTCAGGTGGCTGCAGTCGACGGCGGCGCAGGCATCGACGAGGGCCGCGTCGACCGCCGGGCGGGCGTCCGCCGGCGGCGCGGCGTCGCCCGCCGGCGCGGCGTCGTCGGTGATCGCGGCGTCTCGTGGGGTGCGCGCGTCGAGGGGCCCCGCGTCCGCGCGCGCGTCCGGCGTCCGCGCGTCGGCCCCCTCCGCGGCGTCGGCGGTGGGCGGCGCCAGCCCGCGGTCGCGGGCGGGCGTTCGGCCGACATCGGGGATGCCCAGGGGCTCGGCGGCCTGCTCCGCGCAGCCGAGCAGCAATGACATCCCGGCGGCGGCGAGGGCGAGGTGGTAGCGCATCGCGCGATGGTAGCGGGCGACGGGGGGGCCCGTCAGCCGCGCTCCGGCGCGTCTTCGTCGTCGCCCGGCCCCGGATCGGTCGGCTCCACCGCGGGGGGCGGCGAGTCCTCGTCGGCCGCGCCCGCGGGCGGCGCGTCCTCCGCGTCGCCCGCGTTCCCTTCGATGGGGGGCGGCGACGTCCTCGGGTTCGGGGGCGCTCCGCCGCATCCGAAGGCGGCGAAGGCGAGCAGGGCGAACAGGATACGCGGCATGGCTCCCTCCCCTCTCGGTCCTACGCCGGCCGGGCGCCGGACGCAAACTCCTGCTTCAGTCCGCCGCCACCGCGCCGCGGCGCGCCTTGTAGTGGTTGATCAGCCCGTTGGTCGAGCTGTCGTGCGTGCCCACGGCCCCGTCGCCGTCGAGCTCCGGCAGGATGGTCTTCGCCAGCTTCTTGCCCAGCTCGACGCCCCACTGATCGAAGCTGTAGACGCCCCAGATGACGCCCTGCACGAAGATCTTGTGCTCGTAGAGCGCCACCAGACGCCCCAGCGAGAAGGGATCCAGGCGATCGAACAGGATCGACGTCGACGGCCGATTCCCCTCGAACACGCGATGGGGCAACAGCGCCTCGAGCGCGGGGCCGTCCATGCCCGCCGCCTCGAGCTCGGCCCGCACGTCGTCGGCCGTGCGCCCCTGCATCATCGCCTCGGACTGCGCGAAGAAGTTGGCCAGCAGCATCGGGTGGTGCGCGCTGGGGTAGTGGCTGGCGCAGGCCGCGATGAAGTCGCAGGGCACCAGCTTCGTGCCCTGGTGCAGCAGCTGATAGAACGCGTGCTGCCCGTTGGTGCCCGGCTCGCCGAAGACGATGGGCCCGGTCTGGTAGTCGACCCGCCGGCCCCAACGGTCGACCGACTTGCCGTTCGACTCCATGTCGGCCTGCTGCAGATAGGCGGCGAAGCGGTGCAGGCGCTGGTCGTAGGGCAGCACCGCCAGCGAGTGCGCGCCGAGGAAGTTGCTGTTCCACACGCCCATCAGCGCCATCGCGATGGGCAGGTTCTGATCGAGCGGGGCGTCGCGGAAGTGCCGATCCATCGCGTGGGCGCCGGCCAGGAACCGCTCGAAGTGATCCATGCCCACCTGCAGCGCCACCGACAGGCCGATGGCGCTCCACACCGAGTAGCGGCCGCCCACCCAGTCCCAGAACGGGAACATGTTGGCCGGATCGATGCCGAACTGCGCGACGCCGGCCGAGTTGGTGGACAGCGCGACGAAGTGCTTCGCCACCGCGGCGTCGTCCTTCGCGGCCTCGAGCAGCCAGGCCCGCGCCGAGCTCGCGTTGGTCAGCGTCTCCTGCGTGGTGAAGGTCTTCGAGGCCACGATGAACAGCGTGGTCGCCGGGTCGAGGCCCTCGAGCGTGGTGGCGAGGTGGGCGTAGTCGACGTTCGAGACGAAGTGCGCGCGCAGGCCGGGCCGGTGGTAGGGCTGCAGGGCCGCGCACACCATCACCGGCCCCAGGTCCGAGCCGCCGATGCCGATGTTCACCACGTCGGTGATCGGGCGGCCGTCGAAGCCGGTCCAGGCGCCCGAATGGATGCGCGCACAGAACGCGCGCATCTGGTCGAGCACCGCCTTGACGCCCGGCATCACGTCGACGCCGTCCACCTCGACCGGCGCGTCGCCCGGATGCCGCAGGGCGACGTGCATCACCGGGCGATCCTCGGTGCGGTTGATGTGGTCCCCGCGGAACATCGCCTCGCGCTGGCCCTCGACGTCGGCCTGGCGGGCCAGATCCAGCAGGAGCGACCACGTGCGCTCGGTGATGCGCTGCTTCGAGAAGTCGACGAGCAGATCGTCGAGCGCGCGCGAGAAGCGCGTGAAGCGCTCGGGATCCTGGGCGAACAGGTCGCGGAGGTGGACGGTGTCCATGTCGGCGGCGTGATCGCGCAGCGCGGCGAAGGCGGGTAGACGAGTCAGCATCGGAACCTCCCGGGCGTCGCAGGGAGAGTGCCCCGTCGCCGCCGCCGGCGAAAGACCCGAACAGTGTTGCGGCGCGCAATGAAGCTGAGCTAGTGGTCGCGCACACACGGGGAGGTCACGATGAAGAGCGGAGTTGCGGGTCTGATTGTGGTGCTGGCGCTCGGGCTCGGGGGCTGCGACGACGGCGGGAGCGGGGGCGGGGGCGGAGACGCCTCGCCCGGCGCAGGCGGCGCCCCCGGCGCGGGCGGCACCCCCGGCGCGGGCGGCGCCCCCGGCGCGGGCGGCGCCCCCGGCGCGGGCGGCGCCCCCGGCGCGGG
>JAUHXL010000206.1 GCA_030426945.1 bacterium | reverse complement strand
TCGGGCAGCCGCACCTGGGGGTGCATCGAGCAGGTGTACATCTGGGGGGCGCCGTCGGCGGCGGCGTGTTCGTGGGCCGCGGGCGCGGCGGGCGGCGCGTCGCCGGCGCTGCCCCAGAGGTAGCCCACGAGCAAGGCGCCGACGACGCCGGCCAGGGTGAGGAGGCGGGCGCGGCTCACTCGGTGACTCCTGGCGCTGGGGGGCGGCCGACCGCGTGGCGCAGATCGGCCAGGCGCGCCTCGACCGCGGCGCGCGCGCGGGCGTGCTCGAGCTCGAAGCGCTCGAGGGCGCGCTCGGCGTCGAGCAGCTGCAGGAAGCCGGCGCGATCGGCGGCGTAGGCCTCTTCGAGCACCGCCACCGACTGTCGGGCCAGCGGCAGCACGGTGCTCTCGAGCAGCCGCGCCTGGCGCAGCGCCGTCTCGGCGCGCACGTGGTTCTCGATGACCTGATAGGCCGCCATCTGCTCGGCGTCCTGCCGCCGGGCCTCCTCGGCGCCGACCGCGTGGGCGGCGGCGTCGACGCGCGCGTCGTAGCTGCCCGCCCACAGCGGCAGGCGCACGCCGGCGGTGAGGGCGAGCGCGTCGCGGCCGGGATCGGCGCCGCCGTCGTGGTGCGGCTCGCCGACGTAGGTGTAGGCCACGCCCACGTCGAAGCGCGGCACGCCGGCGTAGTCGGCCTGGCGCAGGGCGGCGCGCCGGGCCGCGATGTCGGCGTCGAAGCGCGCCAGCGTGGGGTGGTGGGCGCGCATCCAGGCCAGCAGGTCGTCCAGCGCCTCGGCGGCCGGCGTCGCGGGCGGCGCGACGGCCGGCACCGGCGTCGCCGGCGGCTGGCCCAGCGCCAGGTTGAGGGCGGCGGCGCGGGTGACGCGCTGCTGGGCGAGGTCGAGGGCCTGGTTCGATAGGCGGGCCAGCTCGACCTGCGCCGTCAGCACGTCGTTCTGGCTGCCCCGGCCGACGGCCAGCCGCGTCTGCGCGAGCTCGACGAAGCGCCGCACGAGGTCGGCGGTGCGGGCGTTGATCGCCTGCTCGGCCTCGACCAGCCGCAGGTCGGCGCAGGCCAGCCGCACCTCGCGGGCGACGGCCAGGCGCACCTCGGCGACGCGCAGCCGCGCGGCCTCGGCCTGGGCGGCGGCGCCCTCGGTGGCGGCGTCCAGCTCGCCGGCCCAGGGCAGGGGCCAGGCCAGCGCGGCGGCCGCCCACGCGGGCCCGTTGCGCGTCTCGATGGGCAGCGGGCTGGCGGTCACGCGCAGGGTGGGCTCGGGCCACGCGCCGACCGCGTCGACGGTGGCGCCGGCGGCCCGCGCGGCGCGCTCGGCGGCGGCGACGCGGGGGTTGTTCTGCAGGGCGTGGGCGACGGCCGCCTCGACGTCCAGCGTCGGCTGCGACGCCGGCGGGGCGGCCAGGAGCGGGATCAGCAGCAGGGCGGGGGCGATCACGGCGCGCCTCCTTCGCAATGGCCGTGCCGCGCGCCGAGGCCCGCAACGGCGCCGATCGGGGACGCGATCGAGGTGTCCACTGTGTCCAGAACGGTCACATGTGATACGCCTCGGCCGACTGGTCGGACGCCGTCAGGCCGCCTGCTCGCGGGCGTTGGCGCGGGCCAGCGCGGGCCGCGACAGCACGCGCTCCGCGTAGTTGTCGACCGTCGGCTGCTCCCACGGCACCGAGAACGCGCGCGCCCACGCCAAGGTGTGGCCGACGATCAGGTCGGCGCCGGTGAACGCGTCGCCCACCAGCCACTCCCGGTCGCCCAGGCCCTCGGCCAGTACCGCCGCGGCGCGCAGGAACTCCTTCTTGGCCGTGGGGATCACCGCGGGCACGCGCAGCTTCTCGGGCAGCGCGAACGTGTGCTTGCTGATGGTCCACAGGGGCTGCTCGAGCTCGGTCAGCCCGAAGAGCACCCACTGCAGGTACTTCGCGCGCTCGGGCGTGCCGGGCTTCGGCGCCAGGCCGGCTTCGGGGCGCTTGTCGGCCAGGTAGGTGACGATGGCGCCCGACTCGGTGAGCACGAAGTCGTCCTCGACCAGCGTGGGCACCTTGCCGCCGGGGTTCAACGCGAGGAAGTCGGGGCTGCGCAGCTCGCCCTGCATCGCGTTCAGCGCGCGAAACGTGTAGTCGAGGCCGAGCTCTTCGCAGGCCCAGGTGGCGCGCATGGCGCGGGACTGCTTCAGGCCGTGGATGGTGATCATGGGACGCTCCCTGGAGGTTGGCGGGCGCCACGCTATCACCGTGGCCGGCGCGGCGCAGCGGTGGCGCGCCGCCGACGGATCTGCGTAGGTTCGCGACGATGAGCATCGGACGACGACTCGCCGCGGGCTTCCTGGCGGTGCTCGTGCTGTCGGCCCTCGGCGTCGGCGGCGCCCTGTGGGCGGCGCGGACCACGGCGGACGGCGTGCGCCGCGTGGGCGGCCTGGTCGAGGACGGCCGGCGCCTGTCGCGGGTGGGCGCGCTGGTGCGCGAGTTTTACATGCACCAGGCCCACCTGGCGCTGGGCATGACGCACGCCGAGCATCTGGGGCTGGCGCGGCAGGCGCGGGCCGATCTGGGCGTCGCGCTCGAGGCGCTGCGCGCCGCGCCGACGCCGGGGCCGCGCACGCTGGACGACGCCGCGCTGGCCGCGCGCGTGGCCGAGCTCGACCGCCTGTTCGAGCAGGTGTTCCTGCCCGCGATGCGCAAGGGCGACACGATGGCGGCGACGCACGCGCATCACCTGGCGGCGGGCGCGGTGCAGGCGCTGGTCGACGCGCTCGAGGCCGACGGCGCGCGCATCTCGGCGGCCATCCACCACGCCGAGGAGCAGGCCGACGCGCGGGCGACGCGCGCGGTGTGGTTGTCGGCGGCGCTGCTGGGCGGGGCGCTGCTGCTGGCGTTGGCGGTCGCCTGGGCGACCACGCGGGCGGTGACCGGGCCGGTGGCGCGGCTGCGCGACGCGGCGGCGCGGCTGGCCGGGGCCGAGCCGGGTACCCGCGTGCCCGAGGGGGGCCCGCCCGAGGTCGCGGCGCTGGGGCGCACGCTCAACGCGATGCTGGTCGACCTCGAGGCGCAGCGGCGGGCGCGCGCCGAGGCCGAGACGCTGGCGGCGCTGGGCCGCGTGGCCGGCGGCATCGCGCACGAGATCAACAACCCGCTGGGGGTCATCCTGGGCCACGCGCGGCTCATCGAGCGCGGCGGCGGCCCGGCGGCCGAGGACGCGGCGGCCATCGCGCGCGAGACGCGGGCCTGCAAGGGCATCGTCGAGGCGCTGCTGGACTACGCGCGGCCCGGCCTGCTGAAGCGCGCGCCGGTCGATCTGGCGGCGCTGGCCTGGGAGGTGGTCGACCGCCACCCCGGCGCCACCCTCGAAGCCGCGGGCGAGGTCGTGGTGCCGGGCGACGCGCGCCGCCTGGGGCAGGTGCTCGACAACCTGGTGCGCAACGGGCTGGCCTTCGGGGCGGCGGTGGCCGTCGAGGTCGCCGCAGCGCACGGCGGCGCCCGGGTGACGGTGCGCGACGACGGCCCCGGCGTGGCCGGCGAGGACGTCGAGCGCGTGTTCGAGCCCTTCTTCAGCACCCGCGCCGACGGCACCGGGCTGGGCCTGGCCATCGCGCACAGCGTCGTCCTGGCCCACGGCGGCAGCATCGCCGCGCGCCCCGGCCCCGGCGGCCACTTCACCCTGACGTTGCCCGGCGAGGAGGCCCATGGCCCGCATCCTGGTGATTGACGACAAGGCGTCGATGCGCGCGATGGTCGAGCGCGTGCTGGGCGAGGCGCACGCGGTGGACACCGCGGCCGACGCCACTGACGGGCTGACGAAGCTGGCCAACGCGGACTACGACCTGCTGCTGAGCGACGTGCGCCTGCCCGATCTGGACGGCTTCGCGGTGCTGGCGCGGGCGCGCGAGATGGCGCCCGACACCGAGGTCGTGCTGATGACCGCCTACGCGACGGTCGAGGCGGCGGTCGAGGCGGTGAAGGCCGGCGCCTACGACTACGTGGCCAAGCCCTTCGAGCCCGACGACCTGCTGCTGACGGTGTCGCGCGCGCTCGAGCGCCGCAGCCTGCGGGCGCGGGCGCGGGCCGCCGAGCGCGCGCTGCGGCACCGGGACGGGCTCGACGAGATGCTGGGTGAGGGGGCGGCCATGCAGAAGGTGCGCTTCCTCATCGAGCGGGTGTGCGACCTCGACGTGACCGTGCTGGTGACCGGCGAGAGCGGCACGGGCAAGGAGGTCGTCGCGCGGGCCATCCACCAGGCCGGCGCGCGGCGGGAGCGGCCCTTCGTGGCGGTCAACTGCGGCGCCATCCCCGAGAACCTGATCGAGAGCGAGCTGTTCGGCCACACCAAGGGGGCGTTCACCGGCGCCGATCAGGCGCGCACCGGGCTGGTGGAGGAGGCCGGCGAGGGGACGCTGTTCCTCGACGAGATCGGCGATCTGCCGATCGACCTGCAGGTGAAGCTGAACCGCGCGCTGCAGGAGCGGCGCTTCCGGCGGGTGGGCGAGGGGCGCGAGCGGCCGGTGCGGGCGCGCATCGTGGCGGCGACCCACCGCGACCTGCGCCAGGCGGTGGAGGCGGGCAGCTTCCGCGAGGATCTGTTCTTCCGTCTGAACGTCTACCCGATCACGCTGCCGCCCCTGCGCGCGCGCGGCGAGGATCTGTTCCTGCTGGCGCGCCACTTCCTGGGCCTGGCCGCCGCGCGCTTCGACCGCCCGGTGACCGGCTTCACGCCCGAGGCCCTCGGCGCGCTGGCGCGCTACGACTGGCCGGGCAACGTGCGCGAGCTGCAGCACACGATGGAGCGCGCGGTCATCCTCGCGGACACGGCGCAGGTGGGGGTCGACGATCTGCCCGACGCCCTGAGCGGCGGCGGCGGCGGGCCCCCGCGCGCCGAGGGGCCGCTGCCGCCCCTGGCCAAGATGAGCTACAAGGACGCGCTGGAGTGGGGGCGCGACCGGACGCTGAAGCTGTACCTCGACGCGCTGCTGCGGCGCTTCGAGGGCAACGTCAGCCACGCGGCGAAGCAGGCGGGCATCGAGCGCGAGAGCCTGCACCGTCTGCTGCGCAAGGCGGACCTCGACGCGGCGTATTACCGACGGTGAGCCCGATGGGGCCCTGTGCCGATGTGTGCCGCCAGGCGCGTGGGGTCCACGGACCCCAGCGCGACGCCGAACCGGCTCAGATCCGTGGTTTCCCCGGTGGCACGCAACCTGCCTTACGGCTAGACTCGGACCGCCGCCCGTGCGGGGAGCATCTGCGGGCGGTCCTTCGGAGGAGGTCTCGATGGAACGGCGCCTGGTGGTCGCAACCCTCGGTGTACTTCTGTGCGCGGCGCCAGCCGCGGCCCAGATCACGAACTTCAGTCGGGACGTCGAGACGTCCATCGACCGCGGCATCGAGTGGCTCAACGCTCAGGGCGCATTCGACAACAACAGCCGCGCGGGCGACGCCGCCGGTCTGACGGCCATCGCCCTGCTCGAGAAGCGGGAGAGCGCCGATCAGCGCGCCGACCACGTCGGCTACCGGAACGCGCTGCCCCGCGACAAGGCGCGGCTCGACCGGGTGATGGGCTACATCATCAACCGATCGCGGAACGCCGGCTTCTACGCCTACCGCGACGGCGCCGACCTGATGGCGCTGTCGATCTACTCGGTGACCGGCGGCCCCGACGCCGACGCCGCGGTGCAGTCGGCGAACAACATCGTCGACCGCATCGTGCGCAACCAGAACGGCAACGGGTACTGGTGCTACACCAACGGCGGCTGCAGCGACTCGTCGACCACGCAGCTGGTGATGGCGGGCCTGGCCGCCGCGCAGCGCCTCTACGGCCCCAACAGCCCGCACGCCGACGCCAACCGGCTGGCCACGGTGGTGCGCACCACCGCCCGCTGCGGTGACGCCTACGCGCGCTTCGCGCTCACCGGCGGCTACGGCGGCAACCTGGGCAACGGCGAGCGCGGTCACGGCTACCGCCAGGGCGGCAGCCCCTCGCCGCAGCAGACCGCCTCGGGTCTGTGGGGCCAGATCATCGGCGGCCGCGACCTGAACGACGGGTCGGTGCAGGCCTACCTGAAGTGGCTGCGCCACCGGTACAACTTCCAGGGCGGCTGGGGCACGGCCTACTACTACTACATGTGGTCGTCGGCCAAGGGGTTCAGCTTCCTCGAGACCTCGAACGTGGCGCCGGCGGCGAACAACATCTCGCCGGCCGATCTGGGCACCCTCCCCCCGGGCGCCGCGCCCGCCTACGGCAACCGCCTGCAGCACTACGATCCCAACACCGTGCGCCGGGTGGCCTCGATGGGCAACGACGGCCCCGGCTACTACCGCGATCCGAACGAGCCCGCGCGCTGGTACTTCGACTATGCCTACCAGCTGATGAGCCTGCAGGGCGCGAACGGCCAGTTCTCGCTGGGCGGCCGCGGCTGGAACCAGTACTCGGCCCAGTCCTACGCCATCCTCGTGCTGGAGCGCTCGGTCGGCGGCGGCTGCGCCGACACCGACGACGACGGCAACTGCGACGACGACGACAACTGCCCGGCGCAGCCGAACCCGGATCAGGCCGACCGCGACAACGACGGCGTCGGCGACGTCTGCGACGGGTGCCCGAACGATCCCGATCCCGATCAGATCGACGGCGACCGCGACGGCGTCAACGACGCCTGCGACAACTGCCCCGAGGATCGCAACAACGACCAGCGCGATCAGGACGGCGACGGGCTGGGCGACGTGTGCGATCCCTGCGCGGCGGTGGCCGGCGGCGGCGACCAGGACGGCGACGGCGTCGGCGACTTCTGCGACAACTGCCTGACCGACCCCAACCCCAACCAGAACGACCGCGACGACGACGGCTGGGGCGACGTCTGCGACAACTGCCCGGCGGTGGACAACGGCGATCAGCTCGACGGCGACGGCGACGGCATCGGCGACGTGTGCGACGCCTGCCCCAACGGCGACAACGGCAACGGCGGTGATCGGGACGGCGACGGCGTCGGCGACACCTGCGACAACTGCCCCGACGTGCCGAACCCCGACCAGCGCGACACCGACGGCGACGAGCGCGGCAACGCCTGCGACCTCTGCCCCGGCGTGTTCTCGATCGGCGTGCACCCGGACACCGACGGCGACGGGCTGGGCGACAACTGCGACAACTGCCCGATGCAGGCCAACCCGGATCAGGCCAACCGCGACGACGACCTGACCGGCGACATCTGCGACGCCTGCCCCGACATCCCCAACTTCAACGACCGCGACTCGGACGGCGACGGCCTGATCGACGCCTGTGACGGGTGCCCGGCGCGTCCGGACCCGAACCAGGAGGACCAGGACGGCGACGGCATCGGCGACGCGTGCGACAACTGCCCCCAGAACGCCAACGCGGATCAGCTCGACGGCGACGGCGACGGGGTGGGCGACGCCTGCGACCTGTGCCCGGGCGTGCGCGGCGCCGACAACAGCGATCCCGACGGCGACGGCATCGGCACCGGCTGCGACAACTGCCCCGAGAACTCGAACCCCGGCCAGGCCGACACGGACGGCGACGGCATCGGCGATGCGTGTGACGTGTGCGCCGATCAGGGCGGCATCAACCAGGAGGATCGCGACGGCGACGGCGTGGGTGACGTCTGCGACAACTGCCCCAACGACCCCAACCCGAACCAGGCCGACGGCGACGGCGACGGCAACGGCGACGCCTGTGACGCCTGCCTGCCCGGCCCGAACGCGCCCGACGGCGACGGCGACGGCATCGCCGACGCCTGCGACAACTGCCCGATGGTGGCCAACCCCGACCAGGCCGACGCCGACGACGACCAGGAGGGCGACCTCTGCGATCTGTGCCCGGAGCGTCCGTTCCAGGGCTTCGGTGACGCCGATCAGGATGGCTTCGGCGACATCTGCGACAACTGCCCCAACGTGGCCAACCCCGACCAGCTCGACGCCAACGGCGACGGCGTCGGTGATGTCTGCGCGGCGTGCGTGCCGCAGGTCGAGGTCGACAGCGACGGCGACGGCGTGTTCGACGACTGCGACAACTGCCCCGACGCGCCCAACCCCGACCAGGCCGACCGCGACGGCGACGGCATCGGCGACGGCTGCGACCTGTGCGCCGACCGCGCCGGCGCGCCGCAGGTGGATCGCGACGGCGATGGGTGGGGCGACGACTGCGACAACTGCCCGATGGTGGCGAACCCCGATCAGGCCAACGCCGACGGCGACCGCTTCGGCGACGCCTGTGACCTGTGCGCGCGGCCCAACCAGAACAACAACGACAGCGACGGCGACGGCATCGTCGACGGCTGCGACGTGTGCCCGGCCGACGCCGATCCCGCCCAGGCCGACGCCGACGGGGACGGCGCGGGCGACGCCTGCGACACCTGTCCCGGGCTCGCGAACCCCGACCAGGGGGACCGCGACCGCGACGGGCGGGGCGACGCCTGCGACCTGTGCCCGGAGCTGCCCGACGCCCCCGGCATGGTCCCGTCGGACGCCGACGGCGACGGGGTGGGCGACGCCTGCGACAACTGCGTGGGCGAGCCCAACGCGGGCCAGGCGGATCGCGACGGCGACGGCGTCGGTGACGCATGCGACCTCTGCGAGCCGCAGGATCCGGCCCTGGACGCGGACAACGACGGCACGCCCGACGAGTGCGACAACTGCCCGGGCATCCGCAACGACAACCAGCGCGACAGCGACGGCGACGGCATCGGCGACGCCTGCGATGTCTGCATCATGCTGCCGGGCGCCGACCAGACCGACAGTGACGGTGACGGCGTGGGCGACGCCTGCGACAACTGCCCGGGCGAGCCCAACGTGGGTCAGCTCGACAGCGACGGCAACGGCTTCGGCGACGCCTGCGACCGCTGCGATCCGAACGACCCGAACGACGAGGACGGCGACGGGTTCAACGACAGCTGCGACAACTGCCCCTTCCAGGCCAACCCGGATCAGCGGGACGTGGACGGTGATCGCTTCGGCGACATCTGCGACCCCTGCCCCTTCGTGTTCAGCGTCAACAGCCAGGACTCGGACAACGACGGCGTGCACGACGCCTGCGACAACTGCCCGGCCGACGTCAACGCCGATCAGGCGGACGACGACGGGGACGGCGCGGGCGACCTGTGTGACAACTGCCTCGGCGTGCCCAACGGCGATCAGCGCGACCGCGACAACGACGGGGCCGGTGACGCCTGCGACCTGTGCGCGGTCGACATCGGGCCGGGCAACGGCGACGGCGACGGCGACGGCATCGGCGACGCCTGCGACAACTGCGTCGACGTGCCCAACCCGCAGCAGGCCGACCGCGACGGTGACGGGCTGGGCGACGCGTGCGACCAGTGCGACCCGCGGGATCCCGAGGCGGACGCCGACGGCGACGGCGTGCCCGACGAGTGCGACAACTGCCCGGCGGTGAACAACCCGAACCAGCGCGACGGCGACGGCGACGGCTTCGGCGACGCCTGCGACACCTGCGCCGAGCGGGCCAGCAACAACCAGGCGGATCTCGACGGCGACGGCCTCGGCGACGTCTGCGACAACTGCCCCGACGTGCCCAACCCGGGCCAGCTCGACGCCAACGGCGACGGCATCGGCGACATCTGCGACCCCTGCGATCCGCTCGACCGCGGCGACCGCGACGGCGACGGCGTCACCGACAGCTGCGACAACTGCCCCGACGTGCGCAACCCCGACCAGGCCGACCGCGACAACGACCGCCGCGGCGACATCTGCGACGGCTGCCCGGACGTGGCCAACTTCAACGACGCCGACAGCGACGGCGACGGCGTGATCGACGCCTGCGACGGGTGCCCGGCGCGGCCCGACCCCAACCAGATCGACCGCGACGGCGACGGGGTGGGCGACGCCTGCGACAACTGCCCGGCCGACGCGAACCCGGACCAGGCCGACAACGACGGCAACGGCGTGGGCCTGGTGTGCGACGTGTGTGACCTGGGCGTCGAGCCCGAGCGCTGCGACAACTTCGACAACGACTGCGATGGGCGCATCGACGAGAACATCAACGAGGGCGCCTGTGACACGGGCCTCGACGGGGTGTGCGTCGCGGGCGAGCTGCTGTGCGCCGGCGGGCGCATCGAGTGCCGCCAGCGGGTGATGCCGTCCGACGAGGTGTGCAACGGCCTGGACGACGACTGCGACGGTACGCCCGACGAGGACACCGGCGGCCAGGGTGGCGTCTGCGCCAGCGGCCTGCTGGGCATCTGCGCCGGCGGCAACCGGCTGTGCATGGACGGCGAGGTGCTGTGCGAGGACATCCCCGAGCCGGGCCAGGAGCGCTGCAACGGCCTCGACGACGACTGCGACGGCGTGATCGACAACGGCCTGCGCAACGCGTGTGGGCGGTGCGGCCCGGATCTGGTCGACCGCTGCAACGGTGAGGACGACGACTGCGACGGGCGCCTCGACGAGCAGGCCGACTGCCCCGGGCAGGACATCTGCGTGGGTGGCCAGTGCCGGCGGCCCTGCGAGAACTTCGAGTGCCCCGGTCAGGACGTGTGCGTGGACGGCGCCTGCGTCGACCGGTGCTTCAACGTGCAGTGCCCGGCCAACAACGAGTGCGTGAACGGCGAGTGCATCGACCGCTGCCGGGGCATCAGCTGCCGCGACGGCCAGGTGTGCGTCGACGGCCTGTGCCGGGCCGACGACTGCGCCGAGCTGGGCTGCCCCGACGGCCAGCGCTGCCGGGCGGGGGCCTGTGAGATCGACCCCTGCGAGCAGGCCGACTGTGGCCAGGGCGAGTTCTGCCGCGACGGTGTGTGCGTGCGCAGCTGCGCCGCGGTGTCCTGCCAGCTCGATCAGGTGTGCCTCGACGGCGAGTGCCAGGACGACGGGTGCACGCTGGTCCAGTGCGCGGACGGCCAGATCTGCGCCGACGAGGTGTGCGTCGCGGATCCCTGCGCCGGCGTCGAGTGCGGGCCGGGCCAGGTGTGCCTCGGCGGTGAGTGCAGCCAGGACGAGTGCATCGGCGTCGAGTGCCCGCCCGGCGAGATCTGCGAGGTCGCCCGCGACGGCAGCGCGCAGTGCGTCGGCGACAACTGGGTCGATCCGGGCGCCGGCGGCATCCCCGGCGCGGGCGGCATGCCCGGCATGGGCGGCGAGCCGGGCATGGGCGGCACGCCGGGCATGGGCGGCACGCCGGGCATGGGCGGCGCGGGCGGCACGCCCGGCGTGGGCGGGGGCGGCGGTGACGGCATCGGCACGCCCAGCGACGCCGGCCCCGACGGGGGCGACGACAACATCGGCCGCGGCAAGGCCGAGAGCGGCTGCGAGTGCGACGCCAGCGGCGACGGCCAGGGCCCCGGCCCGTGGAGCCTGCTGCTGCTCGGCCTGCTGGCGATTCGGCCGCGGCGCCGGCAGTAGCCGACCCGGCGGCGCCCGGCCCGGGCGCCGCACCCCTCCCTTCATCCCCGTCCCGACGCGCGGCCCGAGCGGCGCAGGGCCAGCCGGCGCCCTTCCTTGTCGGAGAGCCCCCTGACCGGGTCAGCAGGAGCGGTCCGCGTGCTGCGCGAACCGGTGCATCCCGCTGGGCCGCGCTGCGGGGCACCCGAC
>JAUHXL010000205.1 GCA_030426945.1 bacterium | reverse complement strand
TGCTCGCGCTTCGGGGCCGCTTCGCGGTCGACGCCCGCCCGCTGACCGAGCTCGCCCTCGCCGCGGGCCAACGCATCGAGCTGGCCCGCGGCCTCGCGCTGGAGGTGGCCGTCGTCGAGCTGCCGGCGTCGGTGCTGGCCCTCGAGGGCGAGGGGGTCGCGCGGCAGGTGCTCGACGGCGTCGTCTCGCTGCGCGCGGGCCCCCGGCCGGCGATCGCGCCCGGCTATCGACCGGACGCCGACGCGGTGGTGTGGTCGGACGGGCGCCAGTGGCGCGTGCGCCGCCGCGGCGAGGGTGGCGTCGGCGCGCCGCTGCGCGCGGGCGGCCGGATCGCGCTCGGCGCGCACACCGTGCAGGCCGTCGAGGTGCCCCTGGGGCAGGCCGGCCAGGTGGTCACGGTCGAGCGCGGCGGCGTCGACGAGCCCCTGCACCTGATCGTCCGGTACCACACGGCCCACGTGCATCGGGGCGCCGAGCCGCCGGTCGCCATCGACGGGCTGCCCGCTCGCATCCTGGGGGAGCTGGCGGCGATGGGCGTGCCCGCCCCGTGGGAGATCGTCGCCCGCGAGCTGTGGCCCACCGAGGCGGACGGGGCCACCCTGCGCCGGCGCTGGGACGTCGGGCTGGCGCGCCTGCGCCGCAAGCTGCGCGACGCCCGTCTGCGCGACGACCTGGTGCGCGCCGACGGCAGCGGCAACTTCGAGCTCTTC
Source organism: bacterium (assembly GCA_030426945.1). Lineage (GTDB taxonomy): Bacteria > Myxococcota_A > Bradymonadia > UBA7976 > UBA1532 > JACKDN01. The sequence goes on along the minus strand of JAUHXL010000205.1, from coordinate 10,847 downwards.
CTCGCCCGCGCCGACACCCTGGATCTGCAGCTGTGAAGGGCTCGGGCGACGGCTGGCCGGCGGACGACGCGCCGGACAGCCGCCCCGCCCTCAGCCTCGCCGACGAGGGCGCCGCCGACGCGCCCCCGCCGGTCGAGGGGGATCGCTACGCCCTCGGCCCGCTGGTGGGCGCGGGCGGCATGGGGCGGGTGGTGCTGGCCTACGACCGTCTGCTGGGCCGCGAGGTCGCGCTCAAAGAGGTGCCCCCGGACGCCGATCCCGTCCTGCGCGCGCGCCTGGCCCGCGAGGCGAGCATCCTGGCCCGCCTGGATCATCCCGGCGTCGTGCCGGTCCACGACACCGGCCGGCGGCCCGACGGCACCGTCTTCTTCGCCATGCGCGTGGTGCGCGGGCGCACCCTGGCCCAGCTCTTCGCCGACCCCGCGCCGGATCGCGACCGACTGCTGCGGGCCGTCCTGGCTGCCGCTGAGACGGTCGGCTTCGCCCACGCGCTGGGGGTGATCCACCGGGATCTCAAGCCGGCGAACATCCTGGTCGGCGAGTTCGGCGAGACGCAGGTGGTCGACTGGGGCCTCGCGCGCGTGCTCGACCAGCCCGACGACGCGCCGCCGGACCTCGAGGCGCCGCGCGCGGACGCCGCGCTCACCCGCGTGGGCGCGGTGCTGGGCACGCCGCAGTACATGGCGCCGGAGCAGGCCGCCGGCCGCCCGGCCGACGCGCGCAGCGACGTCTGGAGCCTGGGCGCGGTGCTCTTCGAGCTGGTCGCCGGGCGCGCGCCGCACGCCGGCGGCTCGGCCGACGAGGTGCTGGACGCCGCGCGCGCCGGGCCGCCGCCGGCCGCGACCGGCCGGCCGGGCGTGCCGCTCGAGCTGGGCGCGATCATCGATCGCGCCCTCGCCGTCGATCCCGCCCTGCGCTACGCAGACGCCAAGGCGCTGGCCGACGATCTGGCCCGCCACCTCGACGGCCGCCGGGTCGAGGCCTACCGCTACTCGACGCTGGACCTGCTGCGGAGGGTGGTGCGCGCCTGGCGGGCGCCGCTGACGGTGGGCGCCGTCGCCCTCGCGGCGCTGGTGGCCGCGGGCGTCCTGGGCTGGCGCGCCACCGACGCCGAGCGCGTGCGCGCGCAGTCCGCGGAGGCGGCGGCGCGGGCCGCGCTGGACCGCGCCGACCGCGATCTGGCGCGCGCGCTGGTGGCCGAAGCGCTCGACCGCGCCGCCGACGAGGCCGCGCCCGAGGCCGCCGTGCTGGCCGCGCACGCGCTGCGCCTGGCCGAGTCCGCCGACGCGCGCGGCGTGCTGATGCGCTTCGCCGGGGCGCCCCGACCGGCGCTGATCGACGAGCGCCCGCTGCCGGGCGGGTGCGCCGCCCCGCTGCCCGCCGCCGACGGCGCCCTCACCTGCCCCGCGACGCTGTCGCGACCCCTGCGCCACGTCGGCCCCGGCCTGCGCGTGTGGTGGGACGCGGGCTTCCTCACCGTGCAGCGCGGCGAGGCGGCGCCCTGGACGCGGCGCGCGTGCGATCCCGGCGGGATCGACGCGGTGGCCATCGACGAGGCGCGGGCGCGCTGGGCGGCCCTGTGCTCGCAGGGCGAGCTGCGCGTCGCGGGGCTGGCCGAGGACGCGACGCCGGCCGTGGCGCCCCTGGCCCTGACCGCCGACCGCCAGCCCGCGGCGGCCGCGGCCTTCACGCCCGACGGCGGGCGCCTGGTCGTCGGCACGTTGACCGGTCACGTCGTCGTGCTCGATGGGGCGACAGGCGCGATCCTGCGCCGCGTCGCGGGCGACGGGCGCCCGGCGCGCGCGGTGGACGTCAGCGCCGACGGCCGCGTCGCGGCGGTGCTCGGCGACCGCGGGGGCGCGCGCCTCTGGGACATCACGACCGGCGCCTGGCTGGGCCGGCTGCCCGCGCGCTGGGCGGGGCGCGTGCGGTTCGCCGCCGACGCGCCGCGCGACCTGTGGACCGTGGGGCCGACGCTGCGCCGGTGGCGTCTGCCCGCCGCGGCCCCCACCCGGCTCGACGTGGCGGCCGGCGTGACGGCCCTGGCGCTGCGGGGCGAGCGGCTGGCCGTCAGCCGCAGCGGGGGCCTCGATCTGTTCGACCTGCCGGCGGGCGACGCGCGGGCCCGCCTCGACTGGCCCGGCGTGGTGAAGGGCGCGGTGTTCCTGCCCGACGGCGACGTGGTGGCGACCAGCGCGCGCGATCACCGCACCCGGCGCTTTCGCGGGGATCTCACCGAGGCCCCGACGATGGACCGCAAGATCGCGAAACGCATCGGCCTTCTGATGTCGCCCGCGGGCCCGCGCGTGCTGCTGGCCACCTACGAGCCGGGGCTGCGCGTGCTCGATCCGGCGGGGGCGCCGCCCGCGGTGATCGCGCCGGACGCCGTCTTCCTCGACCTGGCGGTCACCCCCGACGCGCGCCACGCCGCGGCGCTGCGCGAGGCGCCCCGCGCCGTCTGCCGCGTCGACGCGGCGCCCACCGTGCGGTTGGGCCCCTGCGCGCCGGCGCCCGACGCGCGCGCCGTCGCGCTCGACCCCGTGACCGGCACGCTGCTGGCCGCGGTGGTCGGCGCGGTGGATCTCTACGGTCCCGACGGCGCGCGCCGGGGCCGGCTCGAGGCCGCGCCCGACGCCGAGCTCATCGAGCTGGCGGTGTCGCCCGACGGGCGCTTCGTCGCCGCCGGCGACCGCGCGGGCACGCTGTGGGTCTGGCGCGACGGCGATCCGCGGCCCCGCGCGCGGATGCAGGATCACGCGGAGCGGCTGGCCGCCCTGACCTTCGCGCCCGACGGCGATCTGCTGCTCACCGGCGGCTGGGACGGCGCGGTGCGACTGCGCCGCCTGGCGCCGCTCCACGCCGACCGCGCCGCGCTGGCCACGCAGACCGAGGCCGCCTGGCGGCTGACCCTCGACGAGGTCTGGTAGAGCCCTTCAATCGCCCGCGCGCTTCCGCCAGAATGCGCGGCCACGCGCCAGCACCGGGAGGCCCCATGCGCTACTGGCTGATGAAGTCCGAGCCCGACGAGTTCTCGATCGACGACCTCGAGCGGCAGGGCCACCCCGAGCCCTGGGACGGCGTGCGCAACTACCAGGCGCGCAACTTCATGCGGGACAAGATGAAGGTGGGCGATCAGGTCTTGTTCTACCACTCGAACGCCAACCCCTCGGGCGTCGCCGGCGTGGCGGAGGTGGTGAAGAAGGCCTACCCGGATCCGACGGCCTTCGACCCCGCGGACAAGCACTACGACCCGAAGAGCAAGCCCGAGGCGCCCACCTGGTATCTGGTCGAGGTCGGCTTCGTCGAGCGCTTCCCCGACATCGTGCCGCTGGCCGATCTGAAGGCCAACCGGGCGCTGAGCGGGATGGCCGTGCGCAAGAAGGGTCAGCGCTTGAGCGTGCAGCCGGTGGCGCCGCGGCACTTCAACGAGGTGGTGCGCATGGGCCGCGGCGAGGCCGACGAGGCGTGAGCCAGCTCACGCTCATCCCGCTGGGGCCCATCGACGCGGCCGCGCAGCCCTTCCTGCCCGAGGACGCGCCCGCGGCGATCGACCCCGCGACGCTGCTGAGCGATCTGATCGACCTGCGCGGCGGGGTGGCGCTGGCCGAGGCGCTGGCGGTGCTCGACGGCATCGAGGCGCCGGCCGACCCGATCGAGCCCGCCGCCGTGCGCGCGCGGCTCGAGGCCGCGGTGCGCGACATCGAGGGGCGCCTGGCCGACGCCTTCGAGCACGCCTTCAAGCCGCGCTATCGGCTGCCCACCGCGCAGCGGGCGCAGCAGGTGCTGGCCCAATCGGGCGTGCTCGACAACCCCAAGGGCGCGCCCCTGCGCGCGGCCACCCGCACGCTGTGGGCGCCCTTCGCGGAGTACCTCGACACCCACCTCAAGCGGGCGCGCTTCGCCCTGCGCGACACGCGCGGCGAGCTGGCCGAGCTGCTGCCCCGCGTCAGCGCCGACGCCGCGCGCCTCGAGCGCCTGGACGCCGCGCTCGCGGGCGCCGCACACAACGGCGTCGAGGCGCTGGTGCTGCGCGCGCTGTCGGCCTGCGAGCAGAGCTTCGGCGCCGCGCTGAAGGCCGCGCTGAAGGCGCTGCCCGCCGGCGCGACGCCCGAGGTCACGGCGTGGTTCGCGGCCGAGGGCTGGATCCCCCTGCACCTGCGCCGCTGTCAGGCGCTGGTGCGGGCCATCGTGCTGCACGAGCGGCGCATGCTCGAGGCGCTGGTCGAGGCCGCCTGCGGCGAGGGCGACTGAGTCAGCGGCGGGCGGCGCGGCGGCGGGTGACGAGCGCCGCGGCGCCGAGGAGCAGCAGCCAGGGCGCGCCGGCCGGGGCGCCGGGCGCTTGGGTGCAGCCGCCCGAGCCGGAGGACTTCTCCATGGCGGGGGCCTCGTCGACGGGCGGCGGCGGGGGCACGGCCTCGTAGTCGCCGCCGGGCTTCGGGCCGGGGTCGACGCCGGTGCGCGGCGGATCGTTGGGCCGCGGATCCGCGGGCTGGGGCGGCACCTCGGCGCGGGGCGCGAGCGCGGCGTCGAAGGGCGTGTCCACGCCGGCCTCGATGGTCAGCGTGCGGGTCAGCGTCGCGTAGCCCGCCGCGAGGGCCGAGACCTCCACGGGGCCGGGCGCCAGGCCGGCGATGCGGAAGGCGCCGTCCGCCTCGGTCGTGACGCTGGCGACGCCGGTGACCGAGACGATGGCGCCCTCGATGGCCTGGCCGTCGGCGGCCGCGCGCACGGTGCCGACCACGGCGCCGGTCGTGCGGGGAGACGGCTCGGGCCGCTCCGGGTTCGGCCGCTCCGGCTCCGGCTGCTCCGGCTCCGGCTGCTCCGGCTCCGGCTGCTCGGCCTCGACCGGCTGCAGACCCACCGAGCCCCAGCTGTCGGCGCCCGCGGCCACCGTCCGCTCGATGGTCTGGCTCTGCCAGCCGTCCTTGCTGATCGTGATGCGCACGTCGCCCACCGGCAGCCCCTCGAGCCGGTACAGGCCGTCGGCGCCCGTCTGCACCGTCGGACCGCCGTCGACCGCGACGCGCGCGCCGGCGATCGGGGCGTCGGCGTTCATCAGATCGCCCTCGCGTACGAAGCCCAGCACGTTGCCCGTCGCCTGGCCGCGCTGCAGCGCCACCGAGCCCCAGGTGTCCTGCCCGGCCACGTGGTCCACCTCGCGCCGGGCCGGCGCGAAGCCGTCGGCGGTCACCAGGATGACCTTGTGCCCGCTGGCCTGGCCCTCGAACGTGTACAGGCCGTTCGCGGCCGTGCGCACCTCGGGCCCGCCCTCGATGCGCACCCGCGCGTTCGCGACGGCCCCCGCCTCGTTCATGATGTCCCCCTCGCGCACGAAGCCGAGGACGCGCCCGCCCGCCGGCGCCGGGTCGCCCCCGCCGCCGCCGTTGACGAGCTGCATGTAGCGCTCCCAATTCCAGTGGCGCCCAGGATCGGTGTGGTCGTTGCCCGACAGCTCGTTGTGGCCCTTGATGCCCTGGCGGTTCTTGGGGATGCCCCAGCGATCACAGATCTCGCGCGTCAGCGCGGCGCTCTGCCGGTACATGGCGTCGGTGAACCAGCGCGGCTCGTCGACGAAGCCCTCGTGCTCGATGCCGATCGACCGCCCGTTCCAGCTGCGCGCGTGCCAGGCGACGTCCTCCTCTTCGACCATCTGCGTGATCTGCCCATCGGACGAACGCACGATGTAATGCGAGCTGACCTGGGAGTCGCGGTTCTGGAACCACGAGATGGCGCCGCCGTAGGCGCCCTGCGTGACGTGGATGACCACCGTGTCGACGGCGCCGCGGCGGCGCGAGGCGTTGGTGAAGTTGGGGCTGGCGACCCAGCGGGCGAGGTTGCTGTCCGGGCGGGCGGCCTGGGTCAGCGTGCCGAGCGGCGCCGGCGCCAGGCTGATGCGCCCGTCGGCCAGCTCGACGTCCAGGCCCTCGCGCAGCGCGATGCGCGTGCCCTCGCTCAGGGCGACGGCGGCGACGTCCGCGGTGCGCACGCCCGCGACGGCGTCGAGCCACTGAGGCAGGTCGTCGGCGTCGGGGCGCGGGCTGCCGACGTTGTCGGCGACCAGCGCGGCGAAGGCCAGGGCGTGCGTCTCGAGGTCGGTGGCCACCTGCTCGGCGGGCACGTCCAGCAGGCGCGCGGCGCGGTCGATGGCCAGGGGGTCGAGCTGGAAGAGGCCGCGCCCCTCCTTCTCGCTGTCGACGTGCGCCAGGCGGGTCTCGCTGTACGCGGCGGCCACCAGCAGGCGAAGCGGGACCTCGTGGGCGTCGGCGGCGGCCTTCAGGGCGTCGAAGACGGCGCCGCTGCCGGCCAGGGGCGCCTCGAACACGCCGGGCGCGGGCGGCGCCTCGTCGTCGCCGCCGCAGGCCGGGGCCAGCAGCGCCGCGGTCAGTGAGATCAGCAGTGCAGTGGTCAGTCGGCCGTGTCGCGCCATGGTCACCCCCCGAGCGCTCGTCGAACCGACGATCCGCTGCACGCTCGGTGCCAGTGGCGCGGCCCCGTCGGACGGCGGGCACGGCCTCACGGACCGTGGCGCGCAGGTCTCACCCAGGGACGCGCGTGTCCCGGCTCACACCACGTCGGCGGGCACCGGCGGCGGGCGCCGCCGCCACAGCGAGGCCGCCGTCAGCCCGGCGACGATGTGCCAGATGCCCCACCAGCCCGCGACCATCGCCATGCCGCCCAGGCCGCCGAAGAAGGTGAAGATGAGCGTCAGGCCCAGGCCCGAGTTCTGGATGCCCGTCTCGATGGCGATGGCGCGCCGGTCGGCGGCGGGCAGGCGCGCCACCGTGGCCACGCCGTAGCCCAGGGCCAGGGCCACGCCGTTGTGCAGCGCGACGATGCCCACCAGCTCGCCGATGTGCGTGAGGAACAGCCCGAAGTTCTTGCCCAGCGCGATGGCCACGAAGGCGGCGAAGACGACCAGCGAGCCGATCTTCATGGGCTTGCGCAGCTTCGCGGCCACCTCGGGCCAGCGCTTCGCCGTCCACATGCCCAGGGCGAGCGGCACGCCGAGGATCACCAGCACGGTCGTCAGCATGCCCAGCGGATCGAGATCGATCTGCGCCACCAGCTTGGCGGTGTCCGGGTTGAGGCTGGCCCAGAAGGCCAGGTTGATCGGCGTGGCGGCGATGGCGGCGGCCGTCGAGAACGCGGTGAGGGTGACGCTGAGCGCGGTGTTGCCCCGGGCGAAGTGGACGAGGAAGTTCGAGACGTTGCCGCCGGGGCACGCGGCCACGAGCATCATGCCCAGCGCCACGCTCGGCGGCGGGCGCAGCAGCAGGGTCAGGCCGCAGGTCAGGGCGGGCAGCAGCACGAGCTGGCTGAGGGCGCCGGCGAAGAACGCGCGCGGCACCTTGACCGCGTGCTGGAAGTCGGCCACCCGCAGGTCGAGCGCCACGCCGTACATGACGACGCCGAGGATGGCGTTGAGCACCACCAGGCCGCCCGGCGAGAAGTCCATCTGCGCCGCGTCCACGCCTGCCCCCCGTCCGTGGCCGAAGGGTGATTGAAGCCACAGCGGCCGACCGGCGCGCAAGCCGAACCCGTCGCGCGCGGCCGCCCGACGCGGCATGCTCGGCCCATGCGCGCCGCCTCATCGCTGTCGCTCGCCCTTCTCGCCCTCGCCGGCTGCGGGCCCTCGCCCCGGGCCGTCGACGACGCGCTGGCCGCCGGGCGGATCGACCAGGCCGAGCGCGCCAGCGTGGCGCTGACCGCGCCGCGCAGCCGCTTCGGCGACCTGGACGCGAACGCCCGCATCGCGCAGTCGGTGGTGCGCGCCGCAGCGCCACGGGTCCGGCTGCGCGCGTTGAGCCCGGACGAGGCGGCCGAGCGCCTCGGCCGCGCGACGCCGCGCCTCGCGGGCACGACGCGCCTGGTCGAGCTGCAGGTCGAGCTGGACGCCGCCCCGGCCCGGCCGCTGCGCGTGACGCTGTTGGGGCTGCGCGGCGCGCGCGCCTGGCGGGTGACGCGGGCGTGCGCGGCGCCGGGCTGCGCGGTGTGGCTGGCGGGCCGCCCGGGCGAGACCCCGGCGTGCGTCCGGGTGGCCAGGCCGGGCGGCGGCGCGGCCGACGGCGCGCTGCGGTGGGTGGTGCACGTCGGCACGGGCGGCCTCGCGTCACCGCCGAATGCCCGGGGCGGCGCCCTGCGCCAGACCGGGCTCGACTGCCGAGGGGCGACGCTGACCGCCGACGAGCGCGCGGCGGTCGAGCCCGCGGCGACCCGGCTGACCGCGCTGCTGGGCGAGGGCGACTGGCCGATCCGCGACGCCGCCGGCGCGTGGACGACCTGGGCCGTGATCGAGGCCGACGAGACGCTGGACGCGGCGCCGGTGGCGCGGCTGCGCTACGAGGTGGGGCTGCGCGTCGCCGGGCCCGAGCCGTGGTGGGTGCCGCTGGAGGGCGACGCGCCGCTGCCGGGCGCGCTGCCCGGCGCGCTCGAGGGCGCGCCGGTGACCGTCACGCCGACGACGCTGGCCCGACCCTGATCAGGGCCAGGGCGTGCCGGCGCACAGCTCGAACGCCGCGGCGCACTCGGCGGCGAAGCAGGTGAGGCAGGCCTCGCTGCGGGGATTGCTGCAGGCGCCGCACTCTTCGGCGGCGCACAGGACGGCGCGGCCGAGGCAGGCGGCGCAGTCGGCGTCGACGGGCACCTCGCGAGCGAAGCAGGCGCCGGCGCAGGTCAGGTTGCCGAAGCAGTCGTCGCGGCACCCATCGAAGGTGTCGAGCGGATCGAACCCGGCCAGCTCGGGCAGGTCGTCCTCGCAGGCACCGGCCGCCGGCGCGGCGTCGGGCGCCGGGGCGGCGTCGGCCATCGGCGCGGCGTCGGACATCAGCGCGGCGTCCGCCGTCGGCGCGGCGTCCTGCGCTGCGTCGGCAGGCGGCGCGGCGTCGGGCTCTGCGTCCGGCTCGGCGTCGACGCCGCCGTCGGGCCGCGGCGGCCCCGGCCGCTCGCACATGCCGATCGCGCTACAGTCCACCCGCACGCTGAAGTCGCCCCGGCTGCGGCACGCCGCGGGCCCCGTGCCCTCGAAGGTGCCCTCGATGGTCACGTTCGACCGCGCGCGCCCCTCGAAGACGAAGGTGATCACGCCGTCGGCGGTGGCTTCGCGCGTCTCGAAGGTGATGCGGTCGCCGCGCACCTGCCCGCTGAAGAAGCGCAGATCGCCCCGATCCGGCTGCTCGGCCAGCGACAGCGCGTCCGTGTCGGGATCGTGCAGCACCTTCAGGGGCAGCGAGCGCAGCGCGAAGCGATCGGTCGCGAAGCGGGGATCGGCGCAGCCCTCCAGCCGGCCGCGCCCGGTGATGAGCCACTCGCCGGCCACCCAGGCGTCGAAGGGCTGCTCGTCGAGCCCGTCGTCCAGCTCGCAGCCCGTCACGGCCAGCGCCATCAGCACCATCCACCCGGCGCGTCGCATCGGCATCACCCTCCCCGCCGTCGCGGGGCCATCATCCGGGCGCGCGGCGAGTGGTTCAAGCGCCGTTCACGTCGGCCGCGGCGGCAGCACCCAATCGGGCGGCGGCGCGCGCCACCGGGCGGCGCGGCGCGCGCGCAGCGTGGCGATGACCTGCTGCAGCGTCGGGTCGTCCAGGCGCCGGTGGTCCAGGCGATAGCCCTTCTGGGCGTTGCAGCGCGCGCAGGCCAGCGCCAGGTTGTCGAGGTCGTCGGTGCCGCCATGGGTGCGGGGCACGATGTGCTCGACGGTCACCTCGGGGCCGCTGCTGCCGTCCAACTCGACGGTCAGCCGCGAACGGCAGTGGATGCACTTGCCGACGAGGCACGCGCCGCCCCGCGGCGGCGTCACCCGGCGGAAGGTGCGGTCGGTGGCGGCGCACCACAGCACCCGGTGGCGGTTCTGGCTGCTCATCGCGTGGTCGATGCCCGCCGCCTGGAGACCGTCGCGCCCGCGCGCGAGGTTCAGCGCGAGAGGCCCAGCCGGCGGCCCAGGTTGGACGAGAAGACCGAGTCGGGATCGTACTTCGCCTTCACCGCACGCCAGCGCTCGAGGCGTGGGTACATCGCCTCGAAGGTGTCGCGCTGCAGGAAGGCGTCCTTGCCCAGGTACACCCGGCCGCCCATCGCCAGGACGCGGGCGTCCAGCGCGGCCAGCAGCTCGGTCAGGCCGTCGCGGACGGGGAAGTCGATGGCGAAGGTGTAGCCCTCGAAGGGGAAGGACAGCTGGGTCTCGGGGCGCTCGGCGCCGAAGCGCTTGAGCACGTTGAGGAAGGGCGACTGGCCGCTGGCGGCGATGGTGCTCAGCAGCTCGCGGATGTTCTCCCGGCCGCCCAAGAGCGGCACGACGAACTGGTACTGCGTGAAGCCGCGCGGCCCGTAGCCGCGGTTCCACTCGCCGACGAAGTCGAGCGGGTAGAAGAACTTCTCGTAGTGGGCGATGGCCGCGCCGCGCTTCTGCACCTGGTCGAGCACCAGGTTCAGCAGGCGCACGGTCGCGGTGTTCAGGGCGGCGCTGGGCAGCTCGAAGGGCAGCACCAGGGGCGAGGGCGCGCTGACCGCCAGCGGCTGGGCCTGCTGCCGCGTGGGCAGATCGGCGAGCGACGCGTGATCGCCCATGGTGACGACGCCGCGCCCGAGCGCGTCGCCCGTGGCCAGCGCGTCCACCCAGGCCACCGAGTAGGGCACGTCCTGGTGCGCGTCGAGGGCGTCGAGCATCGCGTCGAGGTTGGGCACGCTCAACGCCGTCTGCCGGAAGAACGTCGTCTCGACCCTGCGCAGGCGGATGGTGGCGTCGACGATGACGCCCAGGAGGCCCATGCCGCCGAAGCTTGCCCAGTAGAGGTCGGCGTTCTCGTCCGGGCTGGCGTTGACGATGCGCCCGTCCGCCAGCAGCACCCGGA
>JAUHXL010000204.1 GCA_030426945.1 bacterium | reverse complement strand
GCGTCGTCGGGCTCGGGCACGTGGCGCAGCGCGAGACCCATGGCGCCGTCGATCAGGACGCCGGTGGGCGCACCGTCGGCGTCGCGGAGGATGCGGCCGTCGGCCGGATCCGGCGTGGAGGCGTCGATGCCCGCGAGCCGCAGCGCCGCGGCGTTGAGCCACAGCGCGTGGCCGTCGATGCGCCGCAGGGCCACGGGCCGGTCGGGCGCCGCCGCGGTCAGGGGCGCGTGGGTCGGGAAGGCGGTGTCCTCCCAGTCGTTCTGGTCCCAGCCGCGGCCGAGGATCCAGCCCGGCCCGGCCGGCGCGGCCGCCACGGCCGCCGCGACGGCGGCCGCCGAGGGCGTGCCGACCACGTCGATCTCGCTCAGCGACCGCCCGAGGCCCATCAGGTGCGCGTGGCTGTCCACCAGCCCGGGCACCACCACCGCGTCGGGCCGGTGCAGCACCTGGGTGCGGGGGCCGACCTGGGCCACCGCGGCGTCGGCGTCCCCCAACCAGACCACCCGCCCGTCACGCACCGCCAGCGCGCGCGCGGACGGCCGCTCGGGATCGAGGGTGACGATGCGCCGGGCGACGAGGACGAGATCGGCCGGCCCGGCGCCCGATGCGTGGCCCGCGCCACAGGCGGCCAAGGTCATGACAACTCCAAGGAGGGCGACGCGCACGCGCGCGCCGTCTACTCGAGTGGCTGCGCGGTGAAGACGCCGCGGCCGCCGGTCACGCCGCCGATGAGATCGACGTACCCGATGCGCTCGAAGGTGCTGTAGGTGTCGTCGCAGTTCAGGTTGCCCTGCGCGCGCGCCGTGAAGTGCGCGGTGACGCCCTCGCCCTCGCTGTCGAAGCCGTACCAGTAGAAGTGGGGGTCGTCGACCGAGAACTGCAGCGCGTGCCAGGTGAGGTGGTCGAAGGCGTCGTTGTTGGCGGCGCAGCGGCCGTTGTTGTTCTGGGCGCAGCAGCTGTCGACGGGAGGCGACGGAGGCGCCGAGTCGGGGAACTTCGCGTTCTCCCAGGCGCCGGTGCGGCTGACCTGCTCGGACTGGAACGAGGTCACCGCGCCGTCGTAGATGCGCCGCAGGTTCAGCAGGGCCTCGCTGGTCTTGCTGCGGCGAATGGCGCGCATGAAGGCCGGGATGGCGACGGTCGCGAGGATGCCGATGATCGCCACGACGATCATCAGCTCGATGAGCGTGAAGCCACGCGCGCGCCGCTGGTCGACCATGTAAACTGCCTCGGTTCCCCCGGACGGCTCGACGATACCGCAGCCCGCCGGCAGAGATCCACGGGCCCGCGCCCCGGCGGGCCCACAACCGTTGTCTTCGACCCGGCATCTTCGGAAGATCGGGGACGACCCGACGCGTTCAGGCGACAGGGCGCGCCAACCGACCCCGTGGGAGCGATGCGCCGCAGCGAGAAGACCACCTGGCACCATCTGGCGGGCGCGCTCGCGCTCTCGCTGGCCGTCCACGCGGGCGCGCTGCCGGCCCTCGAGTGGCTGGTGATGCGCCCGGTCAAGGTGGCCGAGGAGCGGCGCCCCCTCGCGGCGCCGGTCACGCTGGTCTCGGATCGGGAGCTCGAACGGATGCTGGCCGACCCGACCCAGCCGGCGCCCCCCCCGCCCCCGGAAAAGAAGAAGGAAGAGAAGAAGAAAGAAGAGAAGACGCCCGACCTGCCCGACAAGCAGGTGGTGGAGATCCCGCCGCCGCCGCGCGAGGAGGTGCCCGAGGAGTGGCGCTTCGTCAGCGACTACGACAGCAAGGTCGAGCGCGAGCAGGTCAGCGCGACGAAGAAGCCCCCCACCCCGCGGATGATGAAGGCGGACACCACGCTGGTGTCGCCCGGCAAGAACGAGCGGGGCTCCGTCGACGGGCAGGTGCGCAAGTCGACCGAGACGCCGGCGCCCAAGGAGCCGCAGCAGGCCGCCGTGGGCGAAGCGAAGCGCCCGTCGGACACCAAGCGGCCCGACAGCGCCGGGCGCAGCCCGCAGCGCAAGGTGGTGCCGCCGACCACCGCGCCGGCGCCCCTCGGCCCGGACGGCGACCGCCCGCTGGCCGAGCAGCGCCCGGCGAAGCCGGCCGAGGCCCCCGAGGGCGGGGGCGAGGTGGGCGCGCCGCGCACGCCGGCCCTGTCCGAGCTGCTGCCGACGATGGGGCCGCAGGATCTGGCCGAGAGCGACGGGTCGATCGACCACATCGAGGACATGGACGAGGGCGACCGCACCTACCTGAACACCCGCGAGTACAAGTACGCGTGGTTCTTCAACCGGGTGAAGCGCGACGTGCAGCAGCGCTGGGGCGCCGTCGACGCGCACCGCCGCAACGATCCCTACGGCCGCGTCTTCGGGGTGCGGGATCGCCTGACCGTGGTGTCGGTGACGCTGCAGCCCGACGGCAGCCTCGAGGACATCTACGTCAAGAAGGACAGCGGCGTGGCCTTCCTCGACGAGGTCGCGGTGCAGGCCTTCCGCGACGCCCAGCCCTTCGAGAACCCGCCCGAGGGGCTGCAGGACGCGGACGGGCGCATCCGCTTCCAGTTCGGCTTCTACCTCGAGATCGATGGGCGGGGCTTCCGCATGTTCCGCTACCGCTGAGCAGCGCGGACCGGGCGGTGGCCGCCCGCGATCAGTGGGCCTCGGCCTCGCAGTGAGCGCGGTAGGCGTCCGCGTCCATCAGCGCCGCGAGGGCCCCCGCGTCGTCGGGCTTCAGCTTCAGCAGCCAGCCGGCGCCGTAGGGCTCGGCGTTGATCGTCTCCGGCGCGTCCTCGAGGTGCGCGTTGACCGCCACGACCTCGCCGGCGCAGGGCGCGAACAGGTCGCTGACGGTCTTGACCGACTCGACGACGCCGAACTGGGCGCCGGCCTCGAGGGCGGCGCCGACCTCGGGCAGCTCGACGTAGACGACGTCACCGAGCGCATCCTGGGCGTGGTGCGTGATGCCGACGGTGACGGTGCCGTCGTCCTCGAGGCGCGCCCACTCGTGGTCCGGGGTGTAGCGGAGGTCGTTCGGGATGGACATGGCTCTGCTCGCTCTCCTGGGAAGCGGCGCCGCTCAGGCGCCGGGGCGGACGAAGGGGGGCTTGACGACCACGCCGCTCTCGACGCGGTTGCGCACCTGGATGCGGATCGGGGCGCCGACGGCGTGTTGGCCGGTCGGCACGTAGGCCAGGCCGATGGGCACGCCCAGCGTCGGGCTGCGCGTGCCGCTGGTCACCTGCCCGATGGGCTGACCCTCGGCGTCGACGACAGGGTAGCCGTGGCGCGCGATGGCCTTGCCGTCGAGGCGGAAGGCCACGAGGCGGCGCGGGATGCCGGCGGCCTTCTGGGCGAGCAGGGCGTCGCGGCCGATGAAGTCGCCCGCGGCGAGCTTGGTGGCCCAGCCCAGGCCGGCCTCGAGGGGCGTCGTCGTCTCGTCGATGTCCTGGCCGTAGAGGCACATCTTCATCTCGAGGCGCAGGGTGTCGCGCGCCCCGAGGCCGATGGGCCGCAGCGCGGGATCGGCCGCGAAGAGGGCGTCCCAGACCGCGCCCGCGCGATCCGCGGGCACATACAGCTCGAAGCCGTCCTCGCCGGTGTAACCGGTGCGGCTGACGAGGGCGGGCACGCCGGCGACCGCGGCGTGCACGGCGCGGAAGCGGCCGAGGGCGGACAGGTCGAGGTCGGTCAGCGGCTGCAGCACGGCCGGCGCGTGGCGGCCCTGCAGGGCGAGCATCGCGAAGTCCTCGCCGCGATCCACCGCGGTGGCGCCCTCGAGGTGATCGCGGATCCAGGCGAAGTCCTTCTCGCGGTTCGAGGCGTTGCAGCAGATGAAGACGTGGTCGGCGGCCAGGCGGTAGACCAGAAGGTCGTCGACGATGCCGCCCGCCGGCGTGCACAGCGGCGTGTAGACCGCCTGCCCGTCCTCGGCGGCCTGCAGATCGTTCGCGATCAGCCGATCCACGGCGGCCACCGCGCCGGATCCGCGGATCTCGATCTCGCCCATGTGGCTGACGTCGAACAGGCCCACGCGCTGGCGGACCGCGTCGTGCTCCGCCTGGATGCCGTCGCCGTAGTGGACGGGCATCTCCCACCCCCCGAACTCGACGAAGCGGGCGCCGGCGGCGGCGTGGCGGTCGTACAGGGGCGTGCGGCGGAGGCTCATCGGGCGGCACCTCGGCGATGGGGCGCCCTCGGCGGGGCGCTTCGAGGGGGGGAGCCTACCGCAAGCCGGCGGCGTTGGAAATGCGGCGCTCGGCGGCCCGCACCACGTTGGTCATCAGGCCCGCGATGGTCATCGGGCCCACCCCGCCGGGCACGGGGGTGAGGGCGCCGGCGACCTCGGCGACCGCGGCGGTGTCCACGTCGCCGCAGAGCTTGCCGGCGGCGTCCCGGTTCATGCCCACGTCGATGACGACCGCGCCCGGCTTGACCCAGTCGGCCTTGACCATGCGCTCCCGCCCCACGGCGGCGACGACGATGTCCGCCTCGCGCACGCGCGCCGCCAGATCCGTCGTGCGACTGTGACAGATCGTGACGGTGGCGTTCGCCTGCAGCAGCAGCAGCGCCATCGGCTTGCCCACGATGACGCTGCGGCCGATGACCACCGCGCGCTTGCCCGCCGGATCGACGCCGGCCTCGGCGATGAGGCGCATGCAGCCCGAGGGCGTGCAGGCGACGAAGCCGTCGAGGCCCGCGACGAGGCGGCCGAGGTTGACCGGGTGGAAGCCGTCCACGTCCTTGTCCGGGTCGACCGAGGTGAGCAGCGCCGCGGTCTCGTCGGCCGACACGCCAGCCGGCAGGGGCAACTGCACCAGGATGCCGTGGACCGCGGGATCCGCGTTCAGCCGGTCGATCTCGGCCTGCACCGCGGCCGCGTCCGCGTCCTCGCCCATGCGCACGGTGAAGGCCTCGACCCCCAGCGCCGCGGCGGCCCGCTCCTTGTGCCGGACGTAGACGGCGCTGGCCGGATCGTCACCCGCCAGGATGACGGCGAGCCCCGGCGTGACGCCCCGCGCCTTCAGCGCGTCGACGCGCACGGCGAGCTCCGCCCGGACCTGCTTCGAGAGTGCCTTGCCGTCGAGGATTCGTGCGCCCATGGTCGCGCTCCGCGGTCGTTGCGGGGCGATTCAACCGAGGGGCGGGCCGGAACGCAACCGACCCGTGGAGGTCGGCCCGTCGGGGCGGGTCAGACCGAGGCCAGGTAGGACTGCAGCGAGCCGGGATCGACCTGAGTGAAGCGGCAGCCGAAGGCAAGCGACTCGTCGTCGACGCGGCGCAGATGCACCAACTGACAGACTCCGTCGAGGGTGCCCCGCGCGTCGCCGGTGTCCACCTTGAGCCGGAACTCGGTGGGGATGAGCTTGTGGGAGGTTCCGAGACCGGTCAGAAACACTCCACCCATACTGATGTTGCGGACGTTGACCTTCGCAGACATCTCACCGACCGTCGACTCGACGCGCGCGACGAGATCGACGGGCTTGCGCGGGAACGTCCGCAGCTCGGCGCCCGTCTTGGCCTGCGCGGCGGCGGGCCGGGCGGCGTCCGCGCCGCGGCGCCCGCGCTTCGTCCGGCGCTCGTCGTCGAAGGCCTGCAGGAGGTCGAGCGAGATGTCGTGCGCCTTCATGAACTCGAGGACGCTCTCGCGGTAGATGCGGCGTTCGTTGCTGCGCGGCAGGCGAAAGCCCTCCAGCTTCCCGTCATCGAACCATTTGATGACGGTGTTGATGTTGACGCTGAAGATCTTGGCTACCTGACCGGTGGTGAACACCCGGGTCATTGGGTCCTCCTGCCTGCTGCCCGGCGACGGACGGCTCAGGGCGGCACACCCCGAACCAACCGCCGCACTTTACCGCAGCATAGAACGATTCAACAAACAGAAGATCGTGACGCGCGGGCGCCCGAGCGGACTAGGCCGGCGGCGCGCCCCCCTCGAGCCCCTCGTCGTAATCGGGCTCGAGCTGCATGTAGGCGGCGCGGCGGGTGAAGAAGTCGGGGTTGATCAGCCGCCCCTCCCGCCGTCGGATGGCGGCGAGCCCCTCGTTGAGGCGCAGGAACATATCGAGGCTGTACAGGGGCTCCTCGCCGCGGTTCTTGCCGGTCACCTTCCAGTGCAGCGAGAAGATGGGCTGAATCCCCTTCGGGATCAGGGTCTCGCCCGCCTCGAGGTTGCTCTCGAGGGCCTGCCGCGGATCGGAGAACGCGCCCTCGCCCTCGAGCTCGGCCCCGCCCACGAAGGCAGTCATCACATCGTTCGGGCCGAAGACGTCGACCGCGTCCTCGAGGGCCTCGATCCAGCGCGCGCGCCCGACGATGCTGTTCTTGCCGGGGCAGATGCGGGCGAACTGCGCGGGATCCCAGACCTCGAGGTTGAAGCAGGCGCCGCGCACCCCCAGGGCCTTCATCTGCTCCATCTGCTTGCGCGGGATGGCCCCCGAGCCGCACGCGACGTAGTAGCGCTCGGTCAGCCCGGCCTCGGCGAGCTGCTCCGCGATGCGCACGAAGCGGTCGCCCTCCTGCGCCATGTCGACCATCGAGCCGCCCACCATGTAGAGCTGCTTCGCGTGCGTCTCCGGGTGCTGGCAGGCCTCGATGACGCGGGCGATGGTCGGGCGCGGGACGTCGATGACGAAGAGCTCCTGGCCGAGCGGCTTCATCCGCTGGTCCGGCAACCCGTACAGGCAGAAGGTGCAGCTCAGGTTGCGGCTGCGGCCCCCCTCGCCGCCCGGCACGACGAAGTACTCGCAGCCGGGCGCGACGTTCATCACCAGCATGTCGCCGTGCTGGCTCAATCCGGTGGCCCGCATCGGCGTGCCGTCGGCCGTCAGCTGATCGGCCCACGGCAGCCGCGGCTCGAAGGTGGTGTCGGCGACCTTGCGGTCGTGCTCGTAGATCTCGAACCCGAGCGGCCCCTCGGTCTTGCGCACCGAGAACGGGCTGTCGGGCTTGATGCGCAGCCGCACCTGGGTGTCGTCGGCCATCCGCAGGAGATAGGGCAGCTGCACCTGGCGCTGCCCCTCGAAGGCGGGCAGGCCGGGCGGCAGCGTGAACGGCATGTAGTTCGGGAAGGCCCACGCCGCGGCCTCGGGCAGGCAGGGATCGTAGCGGACCCCGGCGAAGAGCAGCGCGGCCTTCAGCCGAGCGGCGGCCGGGCTCGCGGGGAAGCGGGCGGCGAGATCGTCGAGCATCGAAGGTGCGGACATGGCGCCTCGGGGGGCTGAGGTTCGGTGGAGGATGACGCCTGGGCGGGGCCCCTGACAAGTGCCGAAGGGCGCGCTGGGCTCAGCTCACGCACCGTTGCTGGTCGCTCCAACCGGCTGTCAGCTATCAGCAGTCAGCTGTCGGCCGGGCCCCGTACGCCGTGCCGAGTGCGGAACCGCTCGACCAGCCCGAGGCGCCGGGCGACCGGACAGAAGGTACAATCGCCGCGACGGAGCTGAAAGCTGACCGCTGAAAGCTGATAGCCCGACCGTCCTCGCGGGGCGTACGGTGGACCAACAGTTTCGAATCGAACCCGGCGCGCTGGGCTCAGCCGCGCCCGCCCCGGGCCCACCGCCAGGTGTCGCCGACGACCGCCAGCAGCGCCAGCAGCAGCAGCAGCGGGGCGAGGGGCCAGCCGCCCGCCCGGCCCAGCGCGGCGCGGACCGGCGCGAGGTCGTCGGCCGACGCGAGCACCGCGCCGCCGGTCAGCGCCGCCTGCAGCGCCAGCGCGCCCGGATCGACGCCGGTGGCGCGCAGCTCGGCCGGGGGCGGCCGGGTGACGCGCGCCACGACCGCGCCGCGCGTGCTGGGGCTGCTGACCTCGAGCACCTCGACCGGCCCGGGCGGCAGCGGGGCCGTCGCGCGCCCGGGGCCGACGGGTTGCCACCGGACCGCCTCCTCGCGCCCCGCGCCGTCGCGCACCCGCACCGCGCCCCGCGGGGGCGGATCGGAGGGTCCGGCCTCGAGGTGCAGCCGGTCCCCCTCGACGTACACGACCGCGTCCTGCGGCGGGGGCGCCGCGGCCGGGGCGAGCAGCGCGCCCCACTGCTCGGCGTCCAGCGCCCAGCGATCCGTGGCCAGCGCGATGACCTGCCCGCGACCGACGCGCCACTCGGCCAGCAAGGGCTCGCCGCCCGCGCCCGCCAGGGCCCGGGCGCCGGCCCGCAGCGCGACGCGGGCGCGGCCCTCCACCGGCGGCGGGGCGCCCCCCACGCGCGCCGACCACGCGGGCTCGGGCAGGACGCTCGAGGCGCCCGCGAGCAGGCCCTCTTGGCCCGCGACGGCCGCCGCGGCCACCAGGCTGGGGGCCGCGGCCCCCTCGAAGACCCGGTGGACCGCGCCCCCCGTCGCCTCGGCGATGCCCGCCAGCGGCGTCGCCGAGGGATCCTCGCCGGTCAGGACCACGATCACCCGGACCCCCGCGCCGCGCGCCTGCTCGACGGCGTCGTCGAGGGGATCCCCGGCGTCGGCGAAGCGGCCGTCGCTGACCACGACCAGCACGCGGGACTCGGCCGGCACGCGGGCCAGCGTGGCGACGCCGCGCTCGAGCGCAGGCCCCAGCCGCGTCCCGCCCCGCGTGCTGGCCGGCGCCGGCACCCCGGCCGGGGGCAGCCCGGCGATCGGCGTCGGCGGCAGCAGCAGATCCACCCGCGCGTCGAAGCCGAGCACGGCCAGCACGTCCTCGGCGCGCAGCGTGCCCGCGAGGGCGCCGGCCAGCTGACCGATGGCGCCGGCGCCCACGCCGCCCGCCTCCGCCGCCATGCTGCCCGAGCGATCGAGCAGCAGCGCCACGGCGAGCCGACCGGCGCCCGGCGGCAGCGGATCGGCGCGCAGCGGCGACAGCGCGTCGAGGGGTCCGCCCGCCCAGCCCCCGGGCCCGAACGCGCGCGTGCGACCGGCCAGCACCAGCGTGCCGCCGGCCTCCACCCACCGGCGCAGCCGCGCGACCGTCTCGCCGGAGAGGGCCTCGGCCGGCTGATCGTGGACGAACATCGCCCGGGCCAGGGCGACCCGCGCTCCCCCCTCGGCCAGCGCGGCGGGCGGCACCACGGCGGCGTCGAGGCCGGCGGCCCGCGCCCAAGGGGCGGCGCCGGGGCCGACCACCACCGCCTCACCGGCCCCCGCGCCGTCCACCGGCACCGGCCGAGCGTCGTTCGCCGCCACGCGATCCCCCTCGGCCCGCACCTCGACGCGCACGCTCTGCACGCCGGGCTCGGCCGCCAGCACCGCGTGGACACTGCGGGGCACGCCGGCCGGGAGCCGCAGCGGCACGGTGAGGGGGCCGAGCAGCACCTCGGCGGGGGTGTCCCGATCGGCGGCGACCACCGCGCGCACGAACACCTGGCCGCCCAGGCGCAGCGCGGCCGCGTCGACGATCCGCGCGTCGGGCGCGCCGGCCTCGACCGCCAGCGGGAAGATCGGCACGGGCGCGGCGACCGGGCCGTCCGGCGCGCGGCCATCCGAGACGAGCACGACGGCGCCCCCCGGCCCGGCCAGCTCGGCGGCGGCCCCCAGCAGGGGCCCGTGCCGCGTGTCGCCGCCGTCGATCACCGGCGCCGCCGCGGCGCCCGTGCGCCGCACCGCGGCGTCCCCTTCCACCCGGGCGAAGGCCAGCGGCCCGGCGGCCCGCTCGAGGCGAGCGACCGCCCGCAGCGTCTCCGCCGCCGGCATCGAACCCGAGGTGTCGACGGCCACGACGAGGGTGCCCGGCGTCCCCTGCCCGACCCGCGGATCGGCCAGCGCGGCGACCGCCAGCGCGGCGGCGGCGCCGAGGGCCAGGGTCGCGCGCGGGCGGCGGAGAGCCGCCACCGCGAGCAGGCCGACCAGGGCCGCGAAGACCGGCGCCGCCGATCGCGGCGCCCCCCGCTCGGGGCTGCGCGCGAGGCGGGGCGGCGCGGCGTCGTCGGGCGCCTCCGGCGCGGGCGTCACGGCGATCCACGCGTCGATCCCCGCGGACCGCGCGCGCCAGATGCCCCCCTGGTCGAGGCCGTCCACCAGGGCACGCCCCGCGCCGTCCACCGGTACGGTGCGCCGCGCCCCCTGAGGATCGACGAGCTCCACCGGCCCGGGCGCCCGCAGCAGCAGCGGGCGCCCGGCGACGTGGACGCGGCAGCGCGCGCGCGCCGCCCGATCCGCCGCGAGGGCGTCGACGAAGAGCACCGGCCAGCCCGCCGTGCGGGGCAGATCGGTGTCGGCGGGGGCGAAGCCGAAGCGCCGCGCGGCGCCCCACCGACCCGAGACGCGGTCCGCGGCCACGCGATCCGCGGCGAACAGGATCGGCTCGCCGCCCGCGCTCAGGCCCCGCCACCGCGCGGCGATGGCGCCCGGGGGCGGCAGCCGGCCCGCGAAGTACAAGGGCGCCGCCCCGGCCTGGGCATCGCCGGGGGCGAAGTCGAAGGTGACGACCGGCGGCGCGAACGCGGCCCACCCGGGCTCGGGCGGGCCCGCGGATCCGGGCCGCCACAGGGCGTCGGCGACCGGGACGCGCGCGACGCCGGGCAGCACCGCGAGCACCGCCTCGACCGCCGGCGGCCAGCCGGCGTCGGCGACCGGCAGGGGCCGCGCGTCGGGCAGACACAGCGGCCAGCGCGCGCCGCCCACCTCGACGTGCGCGGGTCCGGCGGGCAGCGCGCCGCGCACCACCCAGTCGCCGTTGCGCGGACGCATCGGCCAACGATCCGCCCCGCTGACCAGCACCGGGGGGCCGGCGGCGTCGTCCGCGAGGGCCGCGGTGACGACCACGGCGTCGTCGTCCAGGGCGGCGCCGGCGCCCAGCAGCGGCCGCCCGGCTGCGTCGGGCGGCACCCGCACGACGCGCGCCGCCGGGGCCAGGCGCTGGCCCAGCAGCAACGCCCCGCCCCAGTCGGGCGGCGCGTCCACGGGCGCGACCGCGGCGGGATCGGACACGACGGTGGGCGGGCGCCCCGCGCGCACGACGTGGATCGGCTCGGGCCAGGTCGGATCGACACGCAGCGGGCCGGCCACCAGCGCCAGGGTGCCGCCGGCCGGGCGCTGCGCCGGACCGGCGGCCGCGACCGCCAGCGCGCCGACCGCCGCGAGGCGGGCCGCCAGCAGCCAGGGCGCGCGCAGACGGCCGCCGGCGCGGCCCGCGGCGCGGGCGTCGCCGACCAGGAAGAAGGCGCTGAAGGGGCGATCACCGGCCGGCCGAGCGCGGCGATGCCACCACCACAGGGCCGGCAGTGCCGCGAGGCCCGCGAGGGCCCAGGGCGCCGCCCAGATCACGCCAGCCCGCGCGCGCCGGCGATGCGTCGGAAGTAGCCCTCGAGGGCCGCGGACAGGCCCTGATCCGACGAGATCTCCACGAGGGGGGCCCGGTGGCGGCGGGCGGCCTCGCCGAGGGCGGCGCGGTGCGTGGCGAGGGCGTCGGTGAGCGCGGCGCGCGCGGCCGCGTCGCGGGGCACCGGCGCGTAGGCGCCGCTCTCGGGATCACGCAGCACCGCGCCCGGCGGCGGCAGCTCGAACTCCCCGGGGGCGCTGATGCGGCAGAGGTCCGTGCGCACGCCCCGCAGGGCCAGCGCCTGAAGACCCGTGGCGGCCCCACGCGGATCGAGGAAGTCGCTGATGACCACCGCGTCGCCCCGCGCGCCGCCGA
>JAUHXL010000764.1 GCA_030426945.1 bacterium | reverse complement strand
CCAGCCGGAATCGCCAGGGCGGCGAGGCCTCGACGCGCACCTGGGCGCCGCGCCAGTGCAGCACGTTCTCGCTCTCGCAGTGCCGCCCCTCGACGAAGTCGAACAGCACCGACGCGCGCTCGCCCAGGGTGTCCGCGGTGACGATCACCACGTCGAGCTGGTGGTCGTCGGGCCGCGCGGGCGGCGCGACCTGCTGGCCGCCGGCCCAGCGCCCGTTGGCCACCACGACGCCCGTGGCGACCCCCGCGTACACGCGCCCGTCGACCTCGACCGTCACGCCGGCGCCGGGCACCGTGGGGATGGCCTCCAGCGCGGCGCGCGCGTAGGCCAGCCGGCCCCAGCGCCGCTTCATCTCGGGCGTCAGCCGCGCCTCGATGGCGTCGGTGGCGCCGCCGGTCGCCGCGTTGACGAAGACCGTCGCGCCGTCGCCGGTGACCAGGCGCGCGGCGTCCACCGCGTGCAGTCGCCCGCGGGCGATCATGTGCAGCGCCTCGACCGGATCCTCGGGCAGGCCGAGGCTGCGCGCGAAGTCGTTGGCTGTGCCGCACGGGATCACCGCGAGGACGGGCCCGTCGTCGAGGTCGGCGACGACCGCGGTCGCCGCCCGCACGGAGCCGTCGCCGCCCGCCACGGCCACCACGTCGTAGCCGTCGGCGCGCGCACCCTCCACGGCCTCGCGGAAGGCGTCGAGGTCGGCGGGCCGGACGATGTCGACCCAAGGCAGGCCCTCGGCCGCGTCGCCCACGGCGGCCTGGCCCGCGTCGTCGCCGGCGCCCCCGTTGAGCACCAGGCGGGTGCGGGGCGCGGTCGGCAGGGGTTCGTCGTTCCGGGGCACGGCGCCCCGCTCGTCGTGGGTTCTGCTCATGCGTCGCGGCCTTCGCAAGCCGCGTGCCGCACCAGGGTGCGGGCGGCGCGCTGATGCGTCGCGTGGCGGCCGGCGCGCACCTCCGAGGCGCCGCAGGCGTGCGCTCACGAGGCGCGATCGGCCGCTACTCGACGGGCACGCAGGCGCTGCGCACGTAGTCGGCGTCGGACGGGCGGCTGACCGGCTTGCAGGCGTACCCCTCGCGGCAGTCGCCGTCGCGGGCGCAGCGGGCGACGCACACGCCGCCGTCGCTGAAGCCGAGGTCGGCGCAGAACGTGGTGGCGCGTCCGGCGCGGTCGGGGCAGGTGCTCTCGCAGCGCTCGGTGCACAGGCCACCGGCGAAGTTGTCCAGGCACAGCGCGCCGCCGCACACGTCGTCGGTCTCGCAGCCGCCGCCGATCCACCCGTCGTGCGCGTGCGGCGAGGGCGGGGGCGTCCAGCTCGGATCGCATTGCGGGTTGGTGCGCAGCGGCGCCTCGGGCGGGAAGACGTTGTACGGGTGGAACATGCCGACGGTCAGCGCGCGGCTGTCCTCGAGGCCGCCCACGCGGTCGATGGCCTGCAGCGTGATGTTCGACGACGTGCGGGTCATGTGCAGGGGCACGTAGCGCGCGCCGTTGACCACCAGCGTGCCGTCGGCGCGCTTCGTCAGGCCCAGGTACAACAGCAGCGTCGAGCGCCGCGGCAGGTGGCTCTGGCCGCTGACGAAGTTGCCCAGCGAGTAGATGGCGAAGGTCTCGCGCCCGTCCGGCGTGACGTGCTTCTCCCAGGGCTGGTTGACGTGCGGGTGGCTGCCGATCAGCGCGATGGCGCCGCTGTCGAGCAGCCGGTGGCCCAGCTTCACCTGCGCCGTGTTCGGGCTGGCGTGGTACTCGTCGCCCCAGTGCGGCGTGACGATGACGCCGTCGATGTCCGAACGCGCCGCGAGCTCCTTGACCAGGCCGACGACCGTCTCTTCGTCACGGAAGCAAAGCAGCACCTGGTCGTCGCGATCGGGGATGCCGTTGGTGCCGTAGGTGCAGGCCAGCCAGGCCAGCCGCACGCCCTTGGCCTCGGTGATGGTGTACCAGGGCCGGTCGCTCTGCCCCTCGCCGCGCTTGCGCGTGCCGGTGAAGGCCAGACCGCGCGCCTCGAGCTCGTCGATGGTGCGGTCGGCGCCCAGCCCGCGGCGGTCGAGCGAGTGGTTGTTCGCCGTCGACACCACGTCCACCCCCGACGCCTGCAGGTCGTCGAGCAGCGACGGGTGATAGTTGAACATCGGGTAGCTGCTGTAGACCGTGCCGTCGAAGGTCTTGCCGGGATCGCGCACCGACTGCCCGTAGGCGTTGGTGCCCGCGGCCGTCGGCCCTTCGAGGTTGGCGTAGGTCAGGTCGGCCTGCTTCAGCAGGTCGTGAATCCCGCTCCAGAGACTGATGAAGCCGTCGTCGCT
>JAUHXL010000203.1 GCA_030426945.1 bacterium | reverse complement strand
TCGGCCGCTTCGCCGCCGACGGAAGCGGTGACCGCGCCGAACCAGCGGTCGCCGACGTAGAACACCAGGGTGCCGGTGCGGCTGTGCACCGTCTCTTCGAGCACGCGGCCCTGCGCGTCCACCCGGCGGACGCGGTTGTCGCCGGTGCCGGTCTTGCCGCCCAGCTCGAGCGCGCCACCGCCGAAGGCCGAGTGCACGCGATGCGCCGTGCCGTCGGTGACGACGTCGCGCAGCGCGGCGCGCGCCACGTCGGCCACCTCGGCGGGCAGCACGCGGCGGCCCTCGGCCTGCCCGGGCGCCAGCACCGTCTCGTAGGGCGTGCCGCTGGCGAAGTGCAGGCGGGTGACGCGCTCGGTCGGGTAGCGCATGCCGCCGGCGCTGAGGATGCCCATCAGCTCGGCCAGGGCGCTCGGGCGGTCGCCCGAGCTGCCCAGCGCCGTGCCCAGCGAGGGCACCAGGTGGTCGAAGGGGAAGCCCACGGCCACCCAGCGCTGGTGCAGGCGGTCGAAGGCGCGGCGCTCGAACATCACGCGCAGGCGGTTGTTCTGGGCGCGCGGGCGGTCGGCCTCGATCAACCAGTCATAGGCCTCGCGGCGGGCGTCGGCGCTGGCGGCCAGCAGCGTGGCGCGATCGGCGTCGCCGTGCACCTGACGGTGTGCCAGCAGCCAAAGCTCGAGCGGATGCACGCGGGCCAGGTAGGCGCGGTCCTTCAGGCTCCAGCGAGCGGGGTTGGCCTCGTCCCACAGCGCGGCGAGATCGTCGTCGTCGTGGGTGCGCTCGACGCGGGCGCGCACGAAGAGGTCGAAGTCGGCGCGGGTCGCCGCCGGCCGCACGGATCGGAAGACGACCGCCACGCGGCGCGGCGCCGGCGCGACGTGGTCGCCCAGCTTCGCCAGCGCGTGATCGGCGCTCAGGCCGTCGTAGCGGGCGCGGAAACGGTCGAGGAAGGCGGCGCTCTCGAGCTCGGCGAAGCCCTCGAGCAGCGCGCGGCGCTCGGGGTGGCGCGGATCGTCCAGCACGGCGCGGGCGTCGCCGTCGCCGTACGCGAGGTGGTCGACGACCTCCTTCATGATGCGCACGAAGGACAGGTTGACCGACTGCTGCAGCGCCGCGCGCACGGTGTAGGTGCGGCCGTCCGACGCGTCGTCGAAGTTGCCGAAGCGGTGGACGCCCCCGCCGGTGTAGAAGCGCTCGTGCGGGCTGGCCGAGAAGCGGCGCTCCATGGCCGCCTCGAGCGCGTCGCGCAGCGTGTGGGTGCGGTGTCGGCGCAGGTAGTCGATCATCCAGGCCGTCAGGCGGTCCGCCGGATCGACCTCGACGCGGGCCAGCGCCGCGCGATCGAGCGGGGCCAGGCGCATGTAGGCCTCGGCCAGCAGCTCGAGCCAGCTGACCAGCGTGCGCAGCTTGGCCGTCGAGCCCAGCTCCAGCTTCATGCCGTCGTTCAGGCTGAACTGCCCCGGCTGCGTGTCGGTGTGCACCCGCACGACATTGCGACCGGCGACGCGCTCGTAGAGCGTGAAGCTGTAGTGCACCCCGGCGGGATCGTGTCCCCGGCCGAGGAGCCGCGTGCCGACGATGCCCGCCTCGGCCGCCCCTTCCGGCGTGCGCAGGGCGCGCAGCGTGTCGGACACGGCCCCCTGCGCGGGCAGATCCAGCGTCGTCGTCACGGTCAGGTCGAGCCGATCGAGGTCGTAGGTCCGGTCCAGCCCCAGCGCGTCGAGGAGCTGCAGGCGCACGGCGTCGGCGCCCTTGCGATCAGCCACCTCTGGCGCGCGCGTCACCGCCGCGCGCGCCGCGACCAGCGGTGCCGCCCGCGCGGCGTCCCGCAGCGCGGGCGAGATGACGCCGTGCTCGGCCAGCGCCGCCAGGTGTACCCGGCAGGCGGCCTCGAGGGCGTCCGGGCGCTGCCGCAGGTAGTGGGTGGGCCGGCGCAGGCCGATCAAGAGGGCCAGCACCTGCTTGTAGGCGCGCGCGGTGGCCTCGGGCACGGGCGCGCCGGGCGACAGCCGGTCGGCGTCGACCAGGCGGCGGTTGACCTCGGCGAAGTCGGCCCCGAACCAGGCCGCCAGGCCCTCGGCCAGGCCGTGCACCTCGCCGTGCCCCGGCGCCGCGCCGAGGGGCATGCCGTTCAGATAGTCGGTGAGGATGGCCTGCCGCGCCGCCCGCGTGTCGGCGCCGTCCAGGTAGGCGCGCACGGCGGCGGACAGCATCTGGCGCAGCTTCTCCCGCGCGTCCGGCGTGCGCCCGCCGGGCGAGTGGCGGAACTTCTCCATCTGCGTCGCCAGCGTGCTGGCGCCCGGCACCTTGTGGTCGGGCTCGAAGACGCGCACGCCGGCCTGCGTGGCGGCGAAGGCGAGGCGCGTCCACTCGATCGCGGGGTTGCGGTGCGGGACGCGCTCGTCGAGCAGCTCCCGGTTCTCGAGGAAGGTCAGCGTGGCCGCCACCAGCCGAGGCACGTCCCGCAGATCGCCGTAGCTCGGGGTGCGCGCGGCGGCGTCGTAGAGCAGGCGGCCGCCCCGATCGAGCAGCCGCAGGCCGGCGCTGGGCTTCTCGTCGTACGCGGCGAAGAGGCCCAGGCGCGTCAGCTGGGTCATGCGCGGCGACCAGCGGGCCTGGGCCTCGACGACCGCGCCGCGCGCCGTCATCCGGTCGATGAAGTCGGGCAGCCGCGCGTAGCCGAGGCGGGCGTCGTAGGGGCCGTGCGCGGGGAAGATGATGTCGGGGTTGGGGCCGTGGCCGACGTGGTGATGAATGTCGCGCGCCACCCAGGCGAAGAAGCGGGCCTGCAGCCGACCCTGCAACACCTCGCGCGCCAGCAGCGCGGCACCGACCGAGGCCACCATCACCACCACCACCCAACGCAGCAGGCGCTGGCGCGCGCGGCGGCTCGGGTTGGGTTCGTGATCGGCGGCGGCCATCGTGCTCCCTCGTTCGGCGACGCGCCTTCGACCGGCGAAGGCCGCGGCGGTCACCTCGACCCCCGCGTCCCGACGGCAGTGAGGCGCCCCCTCAGGTTGGCGCTTTTCAGATTGACTTTTCGATCGCGCCTGCTGCAAATGAGCAACACCATGCCCAGGGTATCCCTTCGGCGCGGTGTTGACCAAACGATGCACGAGATGGCCCGCGCGGTGCGCGCTCGCGTCGGCGGCGGGGTGAGCCTCCGCAGCCCGTGAGGCGTGGCGCCGGCCGCCGCGGGCGCCAGCGCCCCGACCCGCCCGCAGACCTCGCCCGTCAGACCAGCGCCAGCAGCGCCTCGACGCCCGCGACGAAGTCCGCCGCGCGCGGCAGCAGGCTGATCACCACGTAGGGCCCACCCTCGAGGTCATAGAACCACCCCGGCTGCACCCGCACGCCGGCGTCGCGCAGGAAGCGCAGCGCCCAGGCCTCGTCGTCCTGGACCGCGGGCAGCCGCAGCAGCGCGTACCAGCCCCCCTCGACGCGCGGCACCTCGGCGCCCGTGCCGGCCACGGCCGACCGCAGCGCCGCCAGGTTGCGCTGCGTCCGCTGGGCGATCGCCGCTTGCGTCGGTCCGGCCAGCAGCGCCGCCGCCGCCTGCTGCACCGGCGCGCCCACCGAGAGGTAGGTGTCGGCGATCAGCTCCAGCCGCTCGAGCGCCTCGGCCGCCGCCCGCGCCGCGCCCGCCACCACGATCCAGCCCAGCTTCATCTGCGGCAGGCCGGCCCACTTCGACAGCCCGCCCAGCACGAAGGCCAGCCCGGCGTCCAGCCGCGCCAGCGTCGGCGCGCGATCCGCGTCCGCCCGGCGGAGGGCGTAGGGCGCGAACACCTCGTCGCAGATCAGCGGCAGGTCGAGCGCGCGCAGCGCGGCCAGATCAGCCGCGTGCAGGTAGTTCCCGGTGGGGTTGTTGGGGCTGACGATCAGCGCGGCGCGCGTCCGCGGCCCCGGCACCAGGGTCGCGGCGTCCACCTCCCAGGCGCCCGTGTAGCGCAGACGATAGGGCCGCAGCGCCACCCCCTCGAAGGTGGCCAGGTGGTCGAAGAGCGGATAGCTGGGGGACGGCGCCAGCACGTCGTCGCCCGGATCGCAGAGCAGCTTGAACAGCCAGCCGTAGGCCTCGCTGGTGCTGGCGGTGAGCACGACCCGCGCGGGATCCACGCCGAGCGCCCCGGCCACCGCCGCCCGCGCCGTCGGCGAGCCGAAGGGATGCGGCGCGTAGCTCAGCGCGGCCGGGTGCGCCAAGGCCGCCGCGATGGCCTCGGCGTCGTAGGGCAGCCCGGCGCGCGTCGGGTTCGACAGCGTGAGGTCGTACCGCGTGGGCAGCGCCTCGCAGAGACGGGCCCAGCGGTTCGGCGTGGGATCGTGCGCCGTCCGCCGCGAGAAGCGGCTCACGGCGTCGGAAAGGGCCGCAACGCGACGCCGATGACGTGGCGACGCCGGTCCCCGACGTCGGTCAGCGGGATGGTGTGGAAGCGCCCGTCACCGCCGCTGGCGACGCAGCGCACGTTGCCGTTCACCACGCGGAAGCTCTCGGGGCAGGCGCCGAACCGCTCCGAGCCGTCGAACACCTCGACCCCGGGCTGAAGCAGGCCGCCGCGGCCCTCTGCCCAGCCGAGCCACACCTCGACGCTCTGCTGCACCGCCGCCGAGCGCCCGGGATCGTCGGGATCCTCGCAGCGGAACGCGATGGCCAACGTGTCGCTGTTGTTCAGGCTGTTTTCCGGCGGCAGGGGCAGCGGGTGCCACGCGCCGTCGCCGCCGGTCGCCACGCAGCGGAAGGTGCCGTCGTCGCCGGGGTTCGCCGGGCACGGCCCCCAGGTGTTCTGCGAGGGCGGGATGTCGAAGTCACCGTCGGCGTGGCCGAGGTAGACGCGGCAGTGCCGCTGCACCCAGGCGTCGATCAGACCGTTCTCGCTGCCCTCGCAGGTGAGCGCCAGACCCCACACGTCGTCGCTGTCGACCCTTCCCTGCATGTCGATCGTGCGGAAGCGCCCGTCGCCGGTGGTGATCGTGCAGCCGATGTCGTCGTCGACGGCGGGCACGGGGATGGTCGTCGAGGGGCACGTGCCCCAGCGCAAGCTGCCGTCGGCGGGCGCCGCCCCGGCGCGGGCCCAACCGAGGTGTACGCTGCAGAAGGTCGCGAGGTGCTCGCCGCAGACGCGCCCGTCGTCGACGCGCCCGTTGCAGTCGTCGTCGACGCCGTTGCAGACCTCGTCGCCCAGCGCCACGCAGGCGGCGTCGGGTGGGGCGGCGTCGGGCAGCTGGATGTCGGGCACGGGCACGGCGTCGACCACCGGGGCGGCGTCGAGGGGTGCGGCGGCGTCGAGGGGTGCCGCGGCGTCGAGGCGCGTCGCCGCGTCCGACGCGGGCGCCGCGTCGGCGGGCGCCGCGTCCACGGGCGCCGCGTCGGGCGCCTCGGCCGCGGGCGCTGGGAACTCGGTGGTGCAACCGACCGCCCCGGCGCTGAGCGCGGCGGCCAGGACGTGGCGGCTGATGGGTCCCACGGCTCCTCCCCGGTCGGCCGCCTCGGCGCGTGCCGACCCGGCCGGTATAGCAGACCACGACGGTCCGGCGGCAGCCGGGGAATGGCGGCGCGCCGCGATGATGCTACGCTGGCCCGACGACCCTCGCCCCAGGAGCCGCCGATGGCCTCGGACGACCTGCTCGACATGATGCTCGACGACCACGAGAAGACGGCGAAGAGCCGCCCCCGCCCCGCGCCGGAGCCGCCGCCCGCGGGCTCGAAGGTGCCCCGGCTGCGCCTCAACGCGGCCGAGCGCACCATGGCCAACGCGCTCGATGAGCGGCGGCGCGCCGAGCGGGAGGCCGAGATCGAGGCGCGCCGCGAGGCCGAGGCCCGCGCCGCGCGGCGCGCCGAGGACGCCCCCGTCGAGATGGCCGGCTTCCGGGTCGGCTCGCGCTTCGCGATGAGCCAGTGCGCGCCGGAGGTCAACGGGACCTACGAGGTGGTGCGGATCGATCCCGGCCCGGCCGGCGACCAGTCGCGCCAGCTCGTGGCGCGCAAGGCGGACGGCGGCCCCGGCGCCCTGGCCTTCACCGAGCGCAAGCTGCTCGACGTCATCCACTACCGCGTGCTGACCCGCCTGGGGTGATCGCCCGGCTGGGCCCGATCAGCGGCTGATCGCGTGCGGCGTGTTCCCGCGGTGCCCCATGTCGACGCGGCAGACGCCGACGGTGGGCGCCGGCTCGAGGCGGCAAGGCGCGATCGGGTTGCCCGCGTCGACCGCGGGTGACGTGGGCTGCAGGTCGAAGTCCCCACCGTTCGGGTTCTGGAACTGCGGGTCGAGGTTCAGGTTGGTCCCGGTCGGCTCGTTGAGGCCCACGACGCGGCGCGCCGGGTCGAAGCCGAACACGTCGGTGTAGTCGACCGCGCCCACCGCGCCCTCCGTCGCCACGATGCCGGATCCGGTGTACTGCGCCACGATGCTGTCCTGCACGATGAGCGTGACGTCCGCGCCCTCGGCGCGGATGCCGTCGCCCACCTCGAGACCACCCACGATGCCGAAGACGGTGGCGTTGAAGACCTCGAACCGCGTCGGGCCCGCCGGCGCCGTCACCTGCAGCCCGCTCGCCGCCAGGGGGCTCACCACGCCGGCGACGAGCATGTTGCGGACGGTGACGTCACCGCTGTCGCTCGCGAAGAGGCCCAGCGCGCCCCCCGCCGAGCCCTCGGCGCCCACCGGCACCGGCGGGCTGTCCGCCGGCTCGAGGCCCGTGCCGCCGGGGCCGCCGAGGCCCGCGACGATGCGCTGCGCGACGTTGCCTTCCAGGACGGTGCCGAGGGCGTCGTCGAGCAGGAAGGCGGCCGCGCCCCCGCCCTGCCCTCCGCGCCGCGCCAGCCCCGACGGGCCACCCCTGCCCCCGGTCACGCCGTCGATCCAGTTGTCCTCGACGCGCAGATCGACGGTGCCCATCGCGCGGATGGCGATGGCCCCGCCCCCCTCACCGCCCGCGGCCGCGTACTGACCGGTGTCGCCGCCGGGCGCCGTGACGCCGGTCAGCGTGTTGCCGCGCACAATCACGTCGCGCGCGTCGACCACCACCACGCGCCCCAGGTTCGTCGTCTCGGTCGGCCCCGCGATGGTCAGCCCCTCGATGACCCGACCGTCCTCGCCGTACACGTACGGGATCGCGGCGCCGTCGACGGTGTTCGTCAACGTGACGGTGTTGTCGAGCGCCCCGAGGCGGCCGGCCCCCGGCGGCTCGAGCCACAGACCAAAGGCACCGCCGTCCTCGCCGGGCTGGCCAGCGACGGTGCCGATGGGCACCGGCCCGAGCTGCCCGCCGGGCCCGCCCAGGCCGGGGGACAGCGCGGTGAAGGTGTTCCCGTCGAGCGTCCCGCCGTGCGCGTCGATCAGCGCGACGCCCGCCGCGTCGCCGCCGCGTCCGCCCGGCCCGCCGTCGGAGCCGCCGAGCCCCCCGGGCCCACCGGCGACGCGCGCCACCACGTTGTCGGCCAGCCCCAGGCGCCGCGTGCCGACGGCGCGGATGCCGGATCCGCCGCCCCCCCGCAGGCCCGAGGTCAACGACGCGCAGAACCCGGACAGCATCGAGGGCCCGCCGCCCGCGCCCCCCACCACGTCCGTGACGGTGTTGCCGACCACCTGCACGTCGTCGGCGTCCGCGACGAGGATGCCCTGCGCGTCCGCGCCCAGGTGGGCCTCGGCGACGACGACGCCCAGGCTGCCCGTCGGATCCGGATAGCCTTCGCGCGTGCCGCGCACGCCCGTGTCGCCGCGCACGTTGCCCACCACGTTGCCCTCGACGCGCGCGTCGTCGCACCCGATGAGGACGATCTTGCCCAGGTTGGTCGGGTTGCTGTCCGCCAGCAGCCGGTAGCCGCTGAGGACCGCCCCCCGCTGACCCGAGCAGAAGACCACCGGATCGCCGTCGACCGTGTTCGTGTCGGTCACCTCGTTCGCCAGGGCGCCATCGCGCGTGCCGAGCATGCGCCAGGCGAAGAAGACGCCGAAGCCGACGCCGGGGTGCCCGCGCCAACCGAGCAGGCCCGGCGTCCCCGAGGCGCCCCCCGAGATGCGCGCGAAGCGGTTGCCCAGCACCCGGTTGTTCGCGCCCTCGAGATAGAGCCCCACGCCGCGGCCGCCGGCGCCGCCGTGGCCGCTGCGCGCGCCCTCGCCGCCCGCGCCCCCGCGCACGTCGCGCACGGTGTTGCCCGCCACGACGTGCCCGTCGGCCTGATCGGTCAGCCGGATGCCGACGGCCTCACCCCCGGGCGAGCCGGTGATCGGCCCGCAGTCGCCGGGCGCCAGGACGCAGAAGTCGCCGCCCGCGCCGGCGCCGGCGCGGATGTCGACGATGGTGTTGCCGGTGAGCCGGCTGTCGTTCGCCCCCGCGTCGAGCTGGATGCCGACCGCGTCGCCGCCCGCCGTGCCGATGCACTCGTTGGCCGGCGGTTCGTCGAAGGGCTGGCCGTCGCCGCCCTGCACCAACTCGACCCGGTTGTCGTGGACGACGTGGTCGTTGCCCCGCCCCACGCGGATGCCGTAGCGCGTCGGCGCGAAGCGATCCGCGCGGCCCACCTCGAGCACGACGTTGCCGACGACGCCGCAGCCCTGCGCGCAGAGGATCTCGATGCCCACGTCGGCGTCCGGCGCCTCGACCGTCAGCCCCTCGACGCGGGCGTAGTCGCCCTCGATGGTGATGCTGCCGCGGACGATCACGCGATCCGCGTCGACGCCGCGCAGCACCACGAAGTCCTGCTCGATCTCGAGATCCCCCAGGTAGGTGCCCGGGCGCACCGACACCACGTCACCCGGCCCCGCCAGGGCGAGCCCCTGGGGGATGGTCGCCACGGGATCACCGGGCGTGCCGTCCCCCTCGGCGGTGCCCACGGCCTGATCGACGACGACCACGCGGGGCTGGGCCGGCGCGCCCACCGCGGGCGCCTCGCAGCCGTTCAGCCGCTCCGCGTCGAGGTCGTAGCGGAAGTCGTCGCAGCGCCCGATGAAGCACAGGCCACCGGCGCAGGCGGCGCTGGCGTCGGCCAGATCGCCGCAGCTCTGCCCGCAGGCGCCGCAGTGATCCGCGTCGGCCAGCAGATCGAAGTCCTCGTCGGCGGCGCCATCGCAGTCGTTGTCGAAGCCGTCGCAGGTCTCGTCGACGCCGAGGCCGATGGCGGCCGAGCAGGCGCGCCCGCCCTCGGCGGTGCACTGCCAGACGCCGGCGGCGCGGCAGTCGCCCTCGTCGTCGACCGTCTCGCAGGCGCCGCCGAGCTCGAAGTCCTCGTCGACCGCCCCATCGCAGTCCTCGTCGCTGCCCTCGCAGGTCTCGACGCCGGGCGCGCCGAGCTCGGCGTCGCAGCGCACCCCGCCGTCGTCGTCGCAGCGCACCTCGCCGTCGGCGGCGCAGGCCCCGGTCCCCTCGCTGCACGCCGCGCCCAGGGTCGGGAAGTCCTCGTCCACCGCGCCATCGCAGTCCTCGTCGCGGCCGTCGCACCGCTCGGCGACCGGGGCGCCGGGCGTGGCCGAGCACACGACGCCGCTGCCATCCGCGGCGCACACCTGGGCGCCCCCGCGCACGCACAGGCCGACGCCCACCTCGCAGGCCTGCCCGCGCGTGGGGAAGTCCTCGTCGGGCGCCCCGTCGCAGTCGTCGTCGAGGCCGTTGCACAGCTCACCGATCGGCGCCCCCTCGGCGGCGCCGCACACCACGCCGGCGCCGTCGGCGGCGCAGACGTTCACGCCCTCGGCGGCGCAGGCGCCCCGGCCCACCACGCAGGGGGCGTCGAGCTGGGCGTAGTCCTCGTCGGTGGCGCCGTCGCAGTCGTCGTCGAGGCCGTTGCAGCGCTCGACCATGGGCACGCAGCCGGCGTCGGGCCCCGCGTCGATGGTCGCGTCGGGCCCCGCGTCGCTGGTCGCGTCGGTCAACGCGTCGCTGGTCGCGTCGGGGGTCGCGTCGGGGGCCGCGTCCGCCTCAGCGTCCGCCCCAGCGTCCGCGGTGGCGTCGGCGCCCCCGTCCAGCGCGGCGTCCGGCTCCGCGTCTGCCGCGGCGTCGTCGCCCCCTCCCGGCGTCGCGTCGGTGGCCCCGTCCGACGCGGCGTCGCGCGCACCTTGATCGGCCCTCGGCCCGACGTCACCGGCCGTGCCGTCGATCGCCGCGCCGTCCAGCACGGCGACGTCCGCGGCGCGGAAGCCGATGGCGTCCAGATCCTCGAAGGGCGTGCAGCCGACCGCCAGCGCGCCCAGCGCCGCCGCCCACAGCGCCACCGCCCCCATCCCACGCGCGCCGCTCAAAACCGCCCCCCGAACGACAGCCCGGCGCCGCTCGCCTCCGGCGCGACCGCCGGCGCGACCTCGGCGTCGAGCACCAACAACGTGACGCCCGCCGCGCCGGCCACCGCGGCGGTGCCGTACAGCACCGTCGACCACAGCTGCGCCACCTCGGCGTCGTCCTTCAGATCGTCGTAGCGGGCCCGATCGGATCCGGCGTCGGCCACCGCCTCGAGATCGTCCACGGCCGCCTGCCCCTCGAGGTCGACCGCGACCGCCGCCACCGCCGCCGCGAGGGCCACCCCCACCGCGCTCCAGCCGGCGACCCGCATCGCGCGCGGGCCGCCCGGCGCCGGCGCCGGCGCCACCACCGCGCGCGGCGCCAACCGCAGCGTGACCCGGGCGCCCTGCTTGGCCTCCACCGAGGCCGTCGACTCGAGGAAGCCGTCCGCCCGCGCGCCCACGGTGTGGGTGCCGGGCGTCATCGACACCCGGCCCTCGCCGTCGGGCGTCGCCGGCCGACCGTCGAGGGTGATCGTCGGCGCGGCCACCGGCCGACCGCCGACGTCGACCACGCGCACGCTGACGGCGACCGGGCGCGCCGCGTCCAGGGCCGCTTGCAGCGCCTCGATACGCGCGCGCTGAGGGGCCGGCAGGGGCAGCGAAGCCGCCCGCCGCAGCCGCGCCTCGGCGTCGGCCAGCGCGCCCTCGGACTGCAGACGCTCGGCGTCGCGGGCGAGGCAGTCACCCATGTAGCCGGCGACCTCTTCGGCGCGCCCCCGCTCCGGCGCCGTGGCCAGATAGTCGTCGCCCAGCCGCACCGTCTGGTCGCAGTCGCCGATGTGGACCGCCAACACCTTGATCGCGTTCTTCAACAGCAGCGGCTCCTCGATGCGATCGAAGGCCGCCAGGTAGGCCGCCACCGCCTCCTCGAAGCGCCCGGCCTGGTAGTGGTCCCGCGCCTGATCGGACAGGGCCTGGGCCTCGCGAGCGGCCTCGGGGGTGGGCGCGGCGACGGCCGCGGTGCCGACGAGCGCGACGGCGAGCGCCAGACTCAGCGCCGGTCGGCGAGCGGTGCACGGGGGCATCGGCGAAACCTCGGGGGACCGGTGATCGGTGAAGCCCCTGCGCCGGGGCGAGCACGTCACGCGAAGAGTGCCACAAGCAGGGGGGCGGATTGGAGTGCCTCGCGGGCGCGCACGACCACGGGCGGGGTCACAGCTCCTCCACCTTCAGGTTGGGGGCGGCGCCCGGACCCGGCCCAGGGGGCGGCTTCGCGGGTCGCGGACGCCCGCGGCGCGCGGGCGGCGCGGCGTCCGGCGCGGCGTCCGGCGCGGCGTCCGGCGCGGCGTCCGGCGCGGCGTCCGGC
>JAUHXL010000202.1 GCA_030426945.1 bacterium | reverse complement strand
ACGCAGGCGTTGTTGCAGCGCCCGCAGTGATCGGTGGACGCGAACAGATCGAAGTCCTCGTCGATCTCGCCATCGCAGTCGTCGTCGGTCTGGTTGCACAGCTCCGGCGCGTCCGCGGCGCCGTCACAGCGATACTCGCAGCCGTTCTGATCCGCGCCGTCGACGTTCCAGAAGCCGGGCGCGCACTCGCCGAGGGCGCACTCACCCGCCTGACACAGCGGGGCGGCGTTGGCGAAGAGGCATACGCGACCGCAGGCGCCGCAGTGGGTGGGATCCACGGCCAGGTCGAAGCCCTCGTCGATCCGCGTGTCGCAGTCGTTGTCGACCAGATCGCAGGCCTCGACGCCGTCGCGGCTGAGCACGCAGGCGTACTCGCAGCCGTTGCCCAGATCGCCGTCGGCGTTCCACCAGCCCGGCTCGCACTCGGTCAGCTCGCAGGCGCCCTCGTTGCAGGTGGGGATGCCGCGGGCGAAGGCGCACTCGCGGTTGCACCCGCCGCAGTGATCCAGCCCGAAGCGCAGGTCGAAGTTCTCGTCGGCCGCCCCATCGCAGTCGTTGTCGAGGGTGTCGCAAATCTCCTCGCCCTCGTTGCTGGGCTCGCACGCGAACTCGCAGCCGTTGCGGGCGTCGCCGTCGAGGTCGACCCAGCCCGGATCGCAGCGCTCCACCGCGCAGGCGCCCTCGGTGCAGGCCGGGGTCGCGTTCTCCACCTCGCACACGCGCCCGCAGCCGCCGCAGTGGCTGGGATCCGTCTGGAGGTCGAAGCCCTCGTCCGTGGCGCCATCGCAGTCGTTGTCGATCTCGTCGCAGGCCTCGACGCCCTCGCGGGTGCGGTTGCAGGCGTACTCGCAGCCGTTGCCGTCGTTGCCGTCGACGTTGAACCAGCCGGCCGCGCAATCACCCAGCTCGCAGCTCGATGCGACGCACAAGCCTTGGGCGTTCTGGAAGCTGCACACATTGCCGCAGAAGGCGCAGTTCTGCGGGTCCGAGGTCAGGTCGATGTCCTCGTCGCGCTCGCCGTCGCAGTCGTTGTCGAGGCCGTCGCAGCTCTGCTCGCTGCCGAACTCGAAGCTGTCGGGGTAGTTGCAGGCCCACTCGCCGCGCATGCACTCGACGCGCGCGCCGCGGCAGACGCCCTCGTCGAAGCAGGTGATGTCCTCGGGCGGCGGCTCGAGGTTGGCCGCCTCGTCGACCAGCGAGTTGCAGTTGTTGTCCTTGCCATCGCACAGCTCGACGGCGCCCTCGTACACGTTGGGATCGTCGTCGTCACAGTCGAAGCCACGGCAGTCCCCGCCGTCGCCGAAGCCGTCCCCGTCCGCGTCGTCGCAGGGCAGGCAGCCCGCCCCGTCGGCCGGCACGCACTGGCGGGCGCGGACGCCGCCGTCGGTGCCGTCGCCGATGTCCGCGCACTCGTAGCCTTCGGGACACAGGCCATCGTCGCTGCAGTCCTCGGCGCAGTAGGTCGACAGACCGATCTGCAAACACAGATCGCTGTTGTCGTCACACTCGCGGTCGTTCGTGCAGGGCTTGCACAGGTCGGGCTGATCCGCGGTGCAGAGGAAGAGCCGATCGGCCTCGCTGTTCTCGATGAGGTTGCACTCGTAGCCATCGGGGCAGGACTCGGCGCAGCGCCGCGTGCAGATGCGGCCGCCGAAGGCCGACTCGATACAGAAACCCGACAGACAGTCGGTGCCGTCGTCGCAGGGATCACCGAAGTCGCCGCGGGGCGTGCCGCCCGTGTCGGCGCGGCCGAAGTCGGGCTGGTCGGGCGGGACGAAGGCGTCCAGATCGCCGTCGATGACGGCCGCGTCGCGCGTGCCCCCGACCGTCTCGGCCTCGGTGCAGGCCGCGACCAGACCACCGAGCAGAAGGGCCAGCAGGGCTGGGCGGGACACTCGACGCATGTTGAACCCCCGGAAGCAATCGAACGGGCCCACTGTACGTCGCGGCGCCGACCCCATTCAATCTCGGGCCGCGCTGGCGCAGGATGGGCCCATGGACGTGCGCGACGGGGTGGTGGTGCGGGGACCGCAGCGGGACCTGCTGGTCTACGAGCGGGGCGGGTATCGCTGCTTCTGCTTCGCGGACAATCCGGGGCTGGCGCAGGGGGCGCGGCACCTCGAGCGGCCGCTCGACTTCCGGTTCGAGTATCTGGGCCTGATGACCGCGGCGCTGGCCTTGCACGCCCGGCCGCGGCGGGTGCTGTCGCTGGGGCTGGGCGCCGGGGCGCTGCCGCGGCTGGCGCGGGCGGTGGTGCCGGACCTCGAGTCCGACTCGGTGGAGATCGACGCGGGGGTCATCGCCGTGGCGCGCGGCTACTTCGACTTCCGACCCGACGACGCCATGCGGC
Organism: bacterium; assembly: GCA_030426945.1. Classification (GTDB taxonomy): domain Bacteria; phylum Myxococcota_A; class Bradymonadia; order UBA7976; family UBA1532; genus JACKDN01. The sequence goes on along the minus strand of JAUHXL010000202.1, from coordinate 9,238 downwards.
TGCACCAGGCCGACGCGCGCGACTTCGTGGTGGCGAACGCCGACGGGCGCGGGTGGGACGTCGTGTTCGTCGACTGCTACGACGCGCGGTCCGTGCCGCCGCACCTGGCCGACCGGCGGTTCCTGCGGGCCGTGGCGCGGGCCGCCGGGCCGGAGGCCATCGTGGCGGTGAACCTGGTCCACACGCACCCGGTCTACCCCGAGCTGGTGCGGGGCTGGCGGGCGGTGCTGGCCGAGGCGTGGATCATCCCGGCGCGGCGCAAGACCAACCGGGTGCTCTTCGGCCCGGTGGCGGCGCCCGTCGAGGCCGCCGCGATGCTCGACCGCGCGGCCGACCTCGACGCGCAGGGCGCGCTGCCCTTCTCGCTGCTGGACGCCTTGTCGCGCGCGACGCCCGCCTGAACAGCGTGGGCGGGGCGGCGACGGCCGCGTGACATGGGCGTGACGTGAGGACCGCGGGTCCGCTACCTTCGCCCGGTGCGCACCCTCACCCTGTTCATCACCGTGCTCGCCAGCGCCGCGTGCGACGACGGCGGCGACGCCGCGCCGCCCCTCGACGCCGCGCCGCCCCTCGACGCCGCGCCCGCGCTCGACGGCGGGGACGCGGACCGCGACGGGGGGCGGGGGGACGCGGCGCCGCTGGATCGGGGCCGGCGAGACGCGGCCCCCCGGATCGACGCCGAGCCGGAGGACGCCGGCGCCCTGGACGCGGCGGCCGCCGACGAGGGCGCGCCCGACGCCGCGCCGGCCGACCCGCTCGCCTGCAACGGCCGGCGCGCGCTCTGCGCCCGGCGCTACGACGAGGTGGCGGTCGTCACGACGCACAACGCCTTCGCCAACCTGGCGCGGCGCTACCTGGCGCCCAACCAGCGCTTCGATCTCGGCGATCAGCTGCGCGACGGCGTGCGCGGGCTGATGCTGGACACCTACGACCAGGACGGCGTCGCGTACCTGTGCCACGGCAGCTGCGACTTCGGCGAGCGCCCGCTGATCGACGGCCTGCGCGACATCGCCGACTTCCTCGACGCCGATCCCCGCGCCGTCGTCTCGATCATCTTCGAGGCCTACATCACGCCGGACGCCACCGAGGCCGCGTTCGCCGCCGCCGGCCTGGTCGACCGCCTGCACACCCAGGCGCCCGGCGAGCCCTGGCCCACGCTGGACGAGATGATCGCCGCCGACCGCCGGCTGGTCGTCTTCACCGACCGCCCCGGCGGCCCCGCCTGGCACCACGACGTGTGGGCCCACGCCGTCGAGACGCCCTTCTCGGTGCAGGACGTGGAAGACTTCGACTGCCGATCCAACCGCGGCACCGTCGGCAACCCGCTGCTGATCCTGAACCACTTCATCACCGACCCGGTCGCCTTCGAGCACCGCGCCGCCGAAGCCAACGCCGCCGACATCCTCGGCCCGCGCGCCCTCGCCTGCCGCGAGGCCTTCGGCCAGCAGCCCGTCTTCGTCACGGTCGACTTCTACGACCGCGGCGCCGCCTTCGAGGTCGTCGACCAGCTCAACGCGCTGGGCCCACCCGCCCCGAAAAAGTGAAAGAAGTGAGCCACTTCGTCCGAAAGTGTGGCACGACCCCCGGCGCCCTGCGCCCGGGGTCGGAGCAAACAAACGAACTTATTCGGCGAGTTGCCTACTTTTCGGCCGCGGCGTAGGCGGCGAAGACCGCGGCGTGGGCGGCGTCGACGTCGGCCTCGCCGCCCTGCTGGTTGAGCACGGCGCCCACGGCGGCGACGCACTTCAGCACGTTCTGGGGGCGGGCGGCGTAGCCCATCAGGCCGATGCGCCAGGCCTTGCCGGCCAGATCGCCGAGGCCGCCGCCGATCTCCAAGCCGAAGTCGTCGAGCAGCTGACGGCGCGCGGCCCCGTCGTCGACCCCCTCGGGCACGTACACGGCGTTGAGCTGCGGCAGGCGCCACGCGGGCTCGACGACGTAGCGCAGGCCCAGCGCCTCGAGGCCCGCGCGCAGCGCCGCGTGCTGCCGGGCGTGGCGCGCCCACGCGGCGTCGAGGCCCTCCTCGTGCAGCAGCACCAGCGACTCGTGCAGCGCGTACAGCGCGTTGATCGGCGCGGTGTGGTGATAGCTGCGCTTCGCGGCGCTGCCCCAGTAGCCCATCACCAGCGTCGTATCGAGGAACCACGACTGCACCGGCGTCGTCCGCGCCTTCACCCGGGCCACCGCGCGATCGCTGAAGGTCAGCGGCGCCAGCCCCGGCGTGCACGACAGGCACTTCTGCGAGCCGCTGTAGACGGCGTCGAGGCCCCAGGCGTCCACCTCGAGCTCGATGCCGCCCAGCGAGGTCACCGTGTCGACGATCGTGAGGCAGTCGTGCCGCCGCGCGAGCGCCGCCAGCGCCTTCGCGTCCGAGCGCGCGCCGGTGCTGGTCTCGGCGTGCACGAAGGCCAGCACCTTCGCCTCGGGGTGGGCCTTCAGCGCGTCCTCGACCTTCTGCGGATCGACCGGCTGGCCCCACGCGTCGTCCACCACGACCGCCGTGCCGCCGCAGCGCACCACGTTCTGCCGCATGCGCTCGCCGAACACGCCGTTGCGGCACACGATCACCGTGTCGCCCGGCTCGACGAGGTTGACGAAGCAGGCCTCCATGCCCGCCGTGCCCGGCCCCGAGACGGGCATCGTCAGCGCGTTCTCCGTCTTGAAGGCGCCCTGCAGCAGCGCCTTGAGGTCGTCCATCATCCCGACGAACGCGGGGTCGAGGTGACCGATGGTGGGCCGCGCCATCGCGGCCAGCACGCGGGGGTGCACGTCGCTGGGGCCGGGCCCCATCAGCGTGCGAACGGGCGGGTGGAAAGATCGGGCGCCGGCCATGGGGGCCTCCTTCGTCGGTCGAACGTCGGCCGGCATCATGCGCGCGGGGGGGTGTGCGCGCCAAGGGGTGCGTGTCCGTCCCCCTCAGCGCACGAGCCCCACCAGCAGCACCGTCAGGCGCAGGTCGTCCGCGGCGGCGGCGCCGACGCCGAAGTGGCGGGCCGTGGGGGGCAGCGCGCCCTCGCTGTGGGCGAGCGGCGTGGGATCCTGGCCCTGCCCGACGGCGACCAGGACGCCGTCGAGGTCGACGCCGGCGGCGACGGCGCGGTCGAGGGCCGCGGCGCTCAGGGCGTCGCGGTCCAGGCGGCGGTGGGCGAGGTCGTCGGCGAGGCCGGCGGCGACGCGGTCGAGGGCCGGCGCGTGGCGCGCCGGATGGCGTGCGGCCACGACGCGGGCGGCGAAGGCGGCGCGCACGGTCGCCGCGGCCTCGGCGGGCACGAAGGGCGCCGGATCGGCGACGAACACCTGCGTGGCCAGCAGCGTGCGGGTGGTGTGGGCGCGGTCGGCGACGACGACGCCGATGCCCACGCGGCTGGCCTCCGGCGCGAGGATCGCGGCGCGGTGCGCGGGGCTCTGCATCAGGCCCGCGTGTACCGCCTCGGCGGTGTCGGCGGCGCCGATGTTCTCCATCACCACCGCGGCGGGCACGCCGACGCGCTCGACGCGGTCGCCCACGTCGCCGGTGCGCTGCGAGACGTGGGCCACGAAGTCGTGATCGCGCATGTCGGCGCTGTGCGCGCGGGCGGCGATCGCCAGGCGCTGATCCCACACCACCGGCGGCAGGCCGGCCGCGGCGCGCTCGAGCAGCAGCAGCCGCAGCAGCACGCGCTCCGCCTCCGTCGGATCGGTGGTGGTGCCGGCGGCCGTGGCGGGCACCCACGCGGCCGGCGGCGCCACGCCGCAGTAGACGGTGAAGTTGGCGAGCACCCGCGGGCCGTCCGGGTCGACCCCCATCACCTCGACCCGGTGCGGCCCCGGCTCGGCGCAGCGCAGGCGCGCGCCGAAGGTCGGCGCGTCGCCCTCGGCCAGGGTGCGCGCCGCGCCGTCGGGCAGCGTCACGTGCACCGCCGCGCGTCCGAAGGGCGGCAGCACGCGGCCCTCGAGCGGCGCGTCCTGGTTCAGGGGCAGGGCCCGCGGCACGTCCGCGTCGAAGCGCGCGCGGCGCTCGGTCAGCAGCACCACCAACGTGCCGTCGACCACCGCCGCGCCGATCCGGTCGTAGCGCCCCCGCGCGAGGCTGGACTCGACCACCGGCGCCGCCTGCCACGCCACCTCGGCGGGTGGCATGTCGGGCAGCGCCGCCACCAGGTAGGTCAGCACGGGCTCGACGACGCCGTGGTGGTCGGCGGCGAAGCGCACCAGATCGGGCGGGAAGCTGGCGCCCGGCCGGCCCACTGGCGCCAGCGTCGCCGCCACCGCGTCCAGCGCGGGATCGAGGCGAAGCGGCGGCTTGCCCAGCCGCCGGGCGTCCTCGCGCGCCCGCCGCATCACCGCGGCGGCGATGGGATGCGCGGGCCCGAAGGCGACCGGCGCGCCGAAGCGCTCGACCCCGCCGGTCGCCGGGACGATCCCGCCGGGCGGCGGCGCCGCGGGGACCGGCGGGGGCGCGCCCCCGCACGCCGCCAACCCCAGCACCACCCCGAACAACGTCCACGGCCGCATCCACCGACCCTGGCGCACGGCCGCCCGCTGGGGCAAGCGGCCCAGGAAGGTGGGCGTCGCGGCGAGCAAGCGCGTTCGCTTGGCCCGACCCCGACGGTCTGGGCCCGACCGCCTCGCCGGGCGCGGCCCCGCAGAAGAGAGTGGATGTGGGCCCGATTTGGTTCGTTCGTTTGGCACGACCCCCTTGGCCTCGACCCCTTGGTCCGAGGCCGCGGGGGCGCCGGGGGGCGGGGCGTGCGGCGCAGGTGCACGGCGGGGCGAGTCGCGGTAGGCTCCGGCCGTTCGATGCGGAGGGATCCCGTGGGCGAGGGTTCGGCGGAACGCAAGCTGGTGACGATCATCTGCCCGGCCTACAACGAGGCCGCGGTGCTGACCCGCAACCTGGACACCCTGCGCGCGCACCTGCGCACGCTGGAGGATCGCTGGCGCTTCGAGGTGCTGATCGTCGACGACGGCAGCAGCGACGACACCGGCCCGCTGGCCGACGCTTACGCGGCGGAGCACGCGGGCGTCCGCGTCGTGCACCACCCGGTGAACATGAACCTGGGGCAGGCCCTGCGCACGGGCTTCGTGCACGCGCGCGGCGACTGGATCGTCGTGCTCGACGTCGATCTCAGCTACGCCCCGGATCACATCGAGCGCCTCGTCGGCACCCTCGAGGCCACCCGCTGCCAGATCGTCGTCGCCTCGCCCTACATGAAGGGCGGCCAGGTGACCAACGTGCCCTTCAGCCGTCTCTTCCTCAGCCGCTGGGCCAACCGCTTCCTGGCCTACTTCTGCCACCACATCGATCTGCGCACCATCACCGGCATGGTGCGCGGCTACGACCGGCGCTTCCTGCAGCGGCTGAACCTCAAGGCCATGGGCCTCGATATCAACACCGAGATCATCTACAAGGCCATGCTGCTGCGCGGCCGCATCATCGAGATCCCCGCCCACCTCGACTGGACCCTTCAGCGCGAAGGCACCGGCGTCGGCCGCCTGTCGAGCTTCAAGGTGCTCAAGAGCATCGCGACCTACACGCTCAGCGGCTTCACCTTCCGCCCCTTCATGTTCTTCTTCGTCCCTGGGCTGATCCTCGCCGCCCTCACCCTGTACCTGCTGGGCTGGATCGTGATGAACCTGGGCGAGCACTGGGCCGAGGCGTCCCGCGTCGAGGTCGGCTTCGAGCATCGGCTCAGCGAGGCCGTCCGTCTGCTCTACGATCACCGCCCGCACGCCTTCTTCGTCACCGGCATCACGATGATCTTCTCGGTGCAGTTGATGTCGCTCGGCTTCCTCGCGTTCCAGGCCAAGCGCTACTTCGAGGAGCTGTTCCACCTCGGCTCGCCCACCCAGGATCACGGCGACCTCGAGGGCCCCGACGACCCCCGCTGACCGGCTCGGCGGGGGTGCCCCCGCGGGCGCGCGTCACCACGCCCGCGGATCCGCGCGCCTTCCCGGCGACCCCCGCTCACCGCACCAGCGTCACCCCCAGCCGCGCCGCCGCCGCCCGCGCCCCGCCGCCGTTGACCAGCCGCGTGTACCCCCGCGCCTGCAGCGCCTTCACCGCGTGCCCCGAGCGCGCCCCCGAGGCGCAGTAGATCACCGCCGGCGCGTCCCGCGCGCCCACCGCCGCGGCGATGCCGTCCAGATCGCTCACGGGCACGTTGATCGCGCCGGGCAGGTGCCCGCCCGCGAACTCCCCGGGCGTGCGCACGTCGATCAGCTTCACGCCCTCCGCGTTCCAGATCGACGCACCATCGTCGTGCCGCTGCGCGACACCGGGCGCCGCGCCGGGCGCCGCGCTCGGCGCCTCCTTGCAGCCCGCGCCCACCACCAGCCACGCCACGCACCCCAACCACCATCCGCCGCACCGCATGCTCACCTCCAAGCCGAGTCACCGCCCTGCCGCCAGCAACCCGCGCGCCAGGATCACGGCCCGCGGGACGCTCGCGCCGCCGAGCCTGCGTGCGTAGGATGCGGGCGACGCGGCCGCGGCGGCCGCCGGTGGGGAGACCGGAACGATGCACGGTGTTTCGAACAGGTGGCTCGTGATGTGCGCGGCGGCGCTGCTCTTCGGCTGTGACGACGGCGGCGGGGGCGGCGGCGGGGGCGGTGGCCCGGACGCCTTCGTCGGCGGCATGGGCGGTCAGCCGGGCGCCGGCGGTCAGCCGGGCGCCGGCGGTCAGCCGGGCGCCGGCGGTCAGCCGGGCGCCGGCGGTCAGCCGGGCGCCGGTGGTCAGCCGGGCGCCGGTGGTCAGCCGGGCGCCGGTGGTCAGCCGGGCGCCGGTGGCCAGCCGGGCATGGGCGGCGCGGGCGGCGGCGGCTGCCCGCCCCCCAACTTCGCCTGCGCGGCCGGCCCCTGCCTCGATCCCCAGCGCGTCTGCGACGGCTTCGAGGACTGCCCCGACGGCGCGGACGAGCAGACCTGCACGCCGGCCGCCGAGCACATGGAGCCCGACGGCCCCGACCAGCCCTTCGCCCTCACCTTCGACGCGCAAGGCGTCGCCCGGGCGCTGTTCGTGCTCGATCCCGCCGGCGACGAGGACTGGTTCAGCTTCACCCTCGACGCGCCCTCCTCGGTGCTGATCGCCACCTTCGCCGAGGGCCCCATGGACTGCGACGGCGACACCCTCGTCGAGCTGCTCCGGGCCGGCGACGACGCCGCGTCGGCCACCGACGACGACGGCGGGCCGGGCCTCTGCTCGCTCATCTCGCCGCGCGCCTACGCCGGCGCCCGCGATCTGCCCGCCGGCACCCACCGCGTGCACGTCGCCAGCTTCATGGGCCGCCCCGCCGGCCTCAACGTGCTCGAGGTGCGCCGGGTGCCCACGCTCGACGCGGGCGCCGAGTGCGATCTGCCCGAGGCTGATCCGCGCAGCTGTCCCTTCGACCAGTTCTGCAACCTGGACCTCGATCCGCCCACCTGCGCGATGAACGTCTGTGGCGACGGCTTCTTGGCCGGCGACGAAGAGTGCGACGACGCCAACATGGACCTCGGCGACGGCTGCGAGGCCTGCGTCGAGGTGGGCATCGCCGTCGGCAACCCCTGCCAGCCCTTCGGCTTGCGCTGCGCCGACGGCGCCTTCTGCGGCGACGACGATGTCTGCACCCCCGACGTCTGCGGCGACGGCCGCGCCACGGGCAGCGAGGACTGCGACGACGGCAACATGGCCGCGGGCGACGGCTGCGAGGCCTGCGCCATCGTGCCCATCCCGCTGGGCAACGCCTGCGATCCCGCCCTGCCCTACCCCTGCGCGGCGGGCGCCGCCTGCAGCCCGCTCGAGCGGCGCTGCGTCGAGGCCGGCTGCGGCGACGGGATCGTGCAGGAGGACGAGGCCTGCGACGACGGCAACGCGATCGCGGCGGACGGCTGCCACCAGTGCGCCTTCGATCCCACCAACGAGGCCGCGGAGCCGGACAGCGGCGACGCCCCCTACGCGCTGACGCTCGACGGCGAGGGCCGCGGGGTGGTCGTCTTCGAGCTGCCCGAGGGCGACGCCGAGGACTGGTTCGCCTTCGAGCTGGCCGCGCCTGCGTCGGTGGCCATCACCGCGCAGAGCCCCAGCGGCGCCGGCTGCAACGGCGACGTCTTCATGGAGCTCTGGGCGGCCGACGGCGCCGAGCCCGTGGCCACCGACGACGACGGCGGCCCCTCGCTGTGCCCCGCACTGAACCCGGACAACGCGCCCGACGTGATGGCGCCCCTGGCCGCCGGTCGGTGGCGCGTCAAGCTGCGACCCTTCATGGAGGGCCGCGCGGCGGGCCCCAACTTCCTGGTGGTGCGCCGGCTGCGCACGCTGGCCGTCGGCGACGCCTGTCGGCCCGGCGACCGCCTGGAGCCCTGCCCCGGGAACGCCTTCTGCCCCGCCGGCGAGGACGCACCCACCTGCCAGGCGCACCGCTGCGGCGACGGCGTCATCGGACCCGACGAGGCCTGCGACGACGGCAACATGGACGATCTCGACGGCTGCACCCGCGCCTGCGAGCGGGGCGGCATCGGCGAGGGGCGCGTCTGCCAGCGCTTCGGCCCCGCCTGCGCCGACGGCCTGTACTGCGGCGGCGAGGGCGAGCTGACCTGCCGCCCCTACGTCGCGAACGGCGGCGCCTGCGACCGCGCGATGTCGGCCCTGCAGTGCGCCCCGACCCAGTGGTGTGGCCAGGGCGCGCAGGACGGCACCGGCGCGTGCGAGGCGCGCGCGGCCGGCGGGCAGCCCACCGCCGAGCGGGAGCCCAACGAGACCACCGCCCAGGCCGACGGCAACGCGGTGATGGTGGGCGGCGCGTTCGGCGGAGCCCTCGAGGCCGCCGGCGAGGGCGGCGCGGGCGACACCTACGACGTGATCGCGCTCACCGTCCAGCAGGCGGGCGTCGTGCTGGCCGAGACCGGTGGCCCCGACGGGGCCTGCCCGCCGATGACCGACACGCGGCTGTATCTGATCGATCCCGCCGCGCTCGCCGAGGGCGTCGACGTCGCCACCAGCGCCGACCGGCGCCTGGCCTACAGCGACGACGCCCGCGGCAGCGGGCTGTGCAGCCGGCTGGCCGTGGCGCTGACGCCGGGCACGCACTACTTCCTGGTCGACGAGTTCGGCCGCGATCGCGACATCAGCTACGTCCTGCGCTTCAGCGCTTTGCCCACCGTCGCCGCCGGCGCGCGCTGCGATGTGTACGAGCGCGAGAACCTCTGCGCCGAGGGCCTCACCTGCGCCGACGAGGACGGGGACTACGACGGCGTGTGCGCCGCCGCCGAGTAGCTGGC
>JAUHXL010000763.1 GCA_030426945.1 bacterium | reverse complement strand
GGCGGCGACGCGCGGCCGGCCCGGCGGCGCGATGAACAACAGCGCCGCCGCCAGGCCGAGGCCCGCGAAGAAGGTCCACTGGTGGCTGACGCCGCGCAGGCGGGGGCGGTCGTGGTAGGGGCCGATGGTGGTGCGCGCCACGCCGGGCTCCGGGGGCCGGGGAGTCGGCGCCCAGGATAGCGAGGGCGGGCGCGGGGGTGTCAAACGGGGGTGGCGGCGGGTCCGGTGAGGGCCGGCTTCGTCGTGGTGAGGGCCTTGGGCGTGATGCCCATGCTGCGCGTGTAGAGGAAGTCCATCAGGCGGGTGGGCAGCAAGCGCGCCGCAAGCAGGGCGAAGCGGGCGTGCAGGGCGACCATGTAGCGCGGGCGGGGCCGGCGGGCGTGCACGGCGCGGGCGACGGCGCGCGACACCCAGACGGTGTCCACCTCGACGAAGCGCTTGGCGTCGTCGTTGATGCGCTCGGCGTTGGCCAGGATGGGCGCGTAGGGCGAGTCGGGCGTGCGGTAGCGCAGCAGCTCGTCGAGGGCGTGGGTGGCGAACTCCGACTTCACCATGCCCGGCTCGACCAGGACGACGTCGACGCCGAAGGGGCCCAGCTCCATGCGCAGGGCGTCGGACAGCGACTCCACCGCGTACTTGGTCGCGTTGTAGGCGCCGAAGAAGGGCAGGGTGACCTTGCCGCCCATGCTCGAGATGTTGATCACGCGGCCCGAGCGGCGGGCGCGCATGGCGGGCAGGAAGGCGCGGGTGACGGCCATCAGGCCGAAGACGTTGGTGTCGAACTGGCGGCGCAGATCGGCGTCGCTGATGGCCTCGGTGGGCCCCAGCAGGCCGAAGCCCGCGTTGTTGATCAGCACGTCGACGCCGTGGCCGTCGGTCTGGGCCTCGATGTGGTCGCGGGCGGCGGCGATGGACGCCTCGTCGTTCACGTCCATCGCGAAGGCCTCCAGCCGCAAGCCCGCCGCTTCGGCCTCGGACTGCAGGGCGCGCAGGCGCTCGGCGTTGCGGCCGACGCCGAAGACGCGGTGCCCGGCCTGGGCCAGGTGCAGGGCCATGTGGCGGCCGAGGCCGGCGGTGGCGCCGGTGACGAGGATGTTCTGTGCGGTACGGGCCATGGGGCTTCTCCTGGGGTTTGCCGAGGAATGAAGGTTCATTCCGTTGAGCGGTTCAGGTGAAGGCGCGGCCACCGCGCCCTCACCGCAACCGGCCAGCGGCTCGGTGTCAGCGGCGGATGGCCTCCCACATGCACTGCTCGGCGTCGTCGCGGACGCGATCGTCGGTCAGATCGAGGGCGCCCGTGCGCCAGGCCTTGAACAGCCCGACGAAGCCCCCGTGCATCAGCGAGAAGATGATCTCGGGCGCGATGGGCTTCAGCACGCCCTGGGCCTGCAGGCCGACGATCACGCCCCGGGGCACCTCGAGCAGCCGGTCCTCGAGCGCCCGGCTGTCGGCGTCGAGGTAGTCGGCGTGGTGGTGCAGCTCGATGAACTGGAAGGCCTCGGGCTGCTGCCGCACGAAGTCGGTCTTGCGCTGCCAATAGGCCTTCAGCTGATCGCGCGCCGGCAGGTGCAGCGGGAACCCGTCGAGCAGGTGCGCCCCGTAGCGCGACTTCAGGTCGCGGTACAGCACGTTGACCAGGTTCTCCTTGCTCTCGAAGTGCCGGTAGATGGTGCCCGCGCCCACGCGCGCCGCCTCGGCGATGCGCGGCACCGCGGTGCCATGAAAGCCGAGCGTGCCGAACAGGTGCAGCGCCGCCTCGAGGATGGCGTCGCGCTTGTCGGTCGCTTGGGCGTGGGCGGGGTTGCTCATAGGCGGAAGGAATATTCATTCCGTGCGGGCGTGTCAACCCGAATCGTGCGCCTGGGTCTGCTCACGGTCGTGGTGGCCGCTCCGACGGGCTGTCAGCGGTCAGCGGTCAGCTGTCAGCCGGGCCCCGTACGCCGTGCCGAGCGCGGAAGCGGCCGGCAAGCCCGGGGCGCCGGGACGCCCGGCAAGACCAGCGAAGGACCGGGCCGCCTCGTCGCGACGCTCAGCGCGGCGCCCGCCCAGGCGCCGCAGCGCGGGATCAGGGCAACGCCACGCTCACCAGCGGCCCCAGGTTGCCGGCGTCGTCCTCGGCCCGAATCGTCAAGAAGCCGCCGCCGGGCGGCACCGCGAAGGCTTGGGGCGCGCCGGCGGCGGCGGGCAGCAGGGCGACCTCGAAGGTGTCCGCGGCGGCCCAGGCGGCCTCGGTGAGGATGCGCTGCGCGGTGCGGGCGGCGCGGTAGCGCTGCACGCGGCCGACCTCGCCGTCGTCGCCGGGGGC
>JAUHXL010000201.1 GCA_030426945.1 bacterium | reverse complement strand
GACGGCGCGGATCCCGCCCCGGACCGATCGGTGCGGCGGGGCGGCCCCTCGCCCGACGACTGGTTGATCGCCGACACCCGCATCGATCGCGACACCGCGCCGCTCGCCGAGCAGGTCGACACGCGCTTCCCGGATCGCGTCGTGCGGCCGGCCCAGCGCGCCGCCCTGCAGGCCTGGTTCGAGGAGGTGGGCCCGACGCTCGGCCCCGACGACACCCTGCTGGTGGCGGTGACGGATCACGGTGAGGCCGACCCCGACGGGGGCTTCGACACGCGCATCAACCTGTGGGGCGAGACCTGGAGCACCGAGCAGCTGCTGGAGGATCTGACCCCCGTGCCCACCGCCACGCGCGTGGTGCTGTGGATGTCGCAGTGCCACTCGGGCGGCTTCGCCGAGCTCTTCCGGCGGCGCGACAACCTGTGCGGCGCCTTCAGCGCGACGCCCGATCGCGTGGCCTACGGCTGCTACCCGGAGCTCGCCGAGCGCGACGACGTGGGGCACTTCCTGCGCTTCCTCGAGGCCCTCGCCGAGCACGGCGACATCGCGCGCGCCAACGACGCGGTGCTGTTGACCGACGACGCGCCGGACACGCCGCACCTGACCAGCGACGTGCTGCTGTGGGGGGCGCTCGAGCGCGGGGCCGAGCAGAAGCAGGCCGATCTGGCCCGCTTCGTGGACGCGCGGCTGGGTGCGGCGCCGGCCGACGATCCGACGTGGGCTCAGCTGGCCAGCCTGTCGGTGGCCTACGGCCTCGGGGTGCTCGACGGCTACGCGCGGGTCGAGGCGCTGCTCGACGAGCTGGGCGCGGCCCGCTTCGCGCTCGAGACCTGGACCGAGCGCTGGCGGGCGGCGCTGGATCAGGCGCGCAAGCTGCTCGGCGAGCCGGTGTTGCGCCGCATGAAGGATCCGCGCGGCGCGCGCGCCAAGGCCCGCGCGCGGCAGCAGGCGATCGCCGCCGTCGACGCGGCCAGCCGCAAGCGGGTGGGCCTGCGGGCGCGGCTCGAGACGCTGCGCTCGCGCGTGGACGGGGGGGATCGCATCCGCGCGCAGATCGATCTGCAGGAGGCCGCGGCCATCCGCGGCGCCTACCTGCTGGGGCGGCTGGCCGGGCCCGCCGTGATCGGTCGGGACGAGCGGCAACGCCTCGAGGCGCTGCGCACCTGTGAGACCACGCCGGTGCTGCCGCCGCTGCTCGACGCCCCCCCCGCCGCGGCGCCGGCCGCGCCCCTGTCGCCCCGCCCCCCCGCGGCGCGCGTGCCCGCCGCGGTCGAGTCCCTGCGACCGGGCTACCTGGGCCTGAACTACCGCGACGGCGCCGACGGCGTGGCCGTCGTGACCGAGGCGCTGCCGGCGAGCCCGGCGGCCGCGGTCGATCTGCGGGCGGGCGACGAGGTGGTGGCGGTCGACGGCTGGCAGCTCGAGCGCAACGGCGGCCTGCGCGAGTCCGTGCTGCTGGCCAACCCCGGCAGCCCGGTGGTGCTGACCGTGAAGCGGGGGCGCGAGACGCTCGAGGTGACCGCGGTCGCGGCGCCGATGCCGCTGCCGCCCCCGCCGCCGACGCCCGGCGAGGTGGTGCCGCGCCTGCGGCTCGCGTCGCTGGAGGCCGGCACGACGCTGCCGCCGATCGGCGAGGGCCGGCGCGTGGTGCTCTTCTTCTGGTCCACCACCTGCAAACCGTGCAAGGCCGCGCTGCCCGCGCTGGAGAAGTGGGCCGACGCGCGGGGCGCCGCGGTGATCGCGATCACCCGCGAGGACGCCCCCGACGTGCGCCGCTGGCTGCGACGCAGCGGGCAGCGCTTCCCCTTCCCCATCGCCCTCGACGTGCACCGCGAGGCGACGCGCTTGTTCGCGGTCGACAGCACGCCGGTCTTCGTGCTCGTCGACGCCAGCGGTCGCTTCGCCGACGAGGGCGCCGGCTTCGAGGACGCCATCCCCCTGCGCTGAGCGCGCCAGCGCCGTCGTCGTGGTCGTGGTCGATGTGCGATCGGCGCGGCCGCGTGCACGCTTCGTCCGAGACGCCGACCTCGACGACCGCGCAGCGAATGCCCCTGCGTTGAGTTCGTCGCGCCGAGCGGCTACCCTCACCGCATCATGTGGTTCGGCCAGAACGTCCTTCACCAGCCCGACGTCTAGCGCGCCCCGCCCCGGGGCGGCACTGCCGCTGAACCGCGCGCGCCCCGCGCGCTCCCCGAGCCCTTCGCTCCGCTCGCTCGCACCCTGGAGACGTCCATGTCCGCAGTCGATCTGCCCGTCATCACCGACGCGCCCAAGGCGCTCAAGCCCCCCGTCGATCCCGCCACCCTGGCGCACAAGGATCTGCTCGACGGCCCCTTCTGGCAGCGCATCCCGGCCTACGCCGACGTCGACGAGGCCACCTTCCTCGATCATCGCTGGCAGTCGAAGCACACGATCACCCGGCCCGACAAGCTGCTGGCCGCCATCGAGGGGCTGGTGCCGCAGTCGTTCATCGACGACGCCGCGGCGGGCTTCGAGCGCGCGCCGATGGCCGTGCGCGTCAGCCCCTACCTGCTCAGCCTGATCGACTGGGACGATCCGGTGAACGATCCGCTGCGCATCCAGTTCATCCCGCTCGACTCGCGCTTCCTGCCCGACCACCCCAAGCTGGGCCTCGACTCGCTCGGCGAGCAGGCCGACGCGCCGGTGCCCGGGCTGACCCACCGCTACCCCGACAAGGCGCTGTTCCTCGTCATCGACACCTGCCCGGTCTACTGCCGGTTCTGCACGCGCAGCTACGCGGTGGGCCTGGACACGGCGCAGGTCGAGAAGGTGCAGCTGAAGCCGAAGAAGGAGCGCTGGGACGCGGCGTTCGCGTATGTCGCCTCGCGCCCCGAGCTCGAGGACATCGTCATCAGCGGCGGCGACGCCTACAACCTGCGCGCCGACTGGATCCGCGAGATCGGCACCCGCCTGCTGAACATGCCCAACATCCGCCGCATCCGCTTCGCCAGCAAGGGCCTGGCGGTGATGCCGATGAAGGTGCTGACCGACGAGGACTGGTTCCGCGCGCTCGTCGAGGTGAACGAGCTGGGGCGCCGCCAGGGCAAGGAGGTGGCGTTTCACACCCACTTCAACAACGCCAAGGAGATCACCGCGTACTCGCAGCGCGCGCTGCAGCGCATGTTCGAGGCCGGCGTCACCGTGCGCAACCAGTCGGTGCTGCTGCGCGGCGTCAACGACACGCCCGCCGAGATGGGGCTGCTGGTCAAGCGCCTGGGCTACATCAACGCGCACCCCTACTACGTCTACGTGCACGACCTGGTGCAGGGCGCCGAGGACATGCGCACCACCGTCCAGACCGCCATCGACCTCGAGAAGTACGTGCGCGGCCTGACCGCCGGCTTCAACACGCCCACCTTCGTGGTCGACGCGCCCGGCGGCGGCGGCAAGCGCAACGCCCACAGCTTCGAGCACTACGATCGCCAGAGCGGCATCTCGGTCTACGCCGCCCCCTCGGTGAAGCCCGGCCAGCGCTTCCTCTACTTCGATCCCATCGATCAGCTGGCCCCCGAGTGGCAGGTGCGCTGGCGCGACCCCGCCCAGCAGCAGCAGATGATCGACGCCGCCCTCGCCGCCGCCCGCTGAGCCCTCCCCGCCGGATCCGGCGCCGGGGGGCCGGCGCCGGGGGGTGAGCCCCGCCCCCCTTATCCAGCCAACCGCCCGGATCGACGAAGGGGAGGGAGCCTGCTCGACACGCGGGCGAGAGGGGACAGCGGATGATGGCATCCACGACCAGCATCGATCACGACGCGAACGAGCGACCGCCGGTGGCGCTCGTCGGGGCCTTCGCCGCCGGGGCGTTGCCCGCGGCGCTGTCCGAACGACACATCGCCTTCGAACACTACGAGCACAGCGACGGGCTCCTGCGGGCCATGGACGAGGGGGTCACCTTCGTGGCGGTCTTCGCCCACGTCGACGCGGGCGCGGCGCGGCTGGTGGCGGCCCTCGCCGATCGCGCCGCCTCGGGTCGCCCGCCCGTCGTCGCGGTCGGCGGCGAGGTGCCGGGGGCGGACGCCGTGATGTCCGATCCCCCCAGCCGGCGGGAGGTGCAGACCACCCTCAACCTGCTCGAGCGCCTGGCCGAGCGCACCGCCGATCTCGCCGTGCTGCGCGGGGTCGATCAGCGGCTGCGCGCCGCCACCCGCCACGATCTGCGCAACCCGCTGGCGGCCGTCGAGGCCCTCGCGTCCGCGCTCGGCCAGCGCGAGCTGCTCAGCCCCGAGGGTCGCACGGACGTCGACGGGCTCGTGGCCGCCACGCGCGGCCTGCTGCAGCGCCTCGAGGCGCTCGATCCGGTCCCGACGCCCACCGACGACGAGCACCGCATCGCCCCGACCGCGACGAGCGCGCGCGCCCTCGTGCTGGAGGCCGCCCGCATGACCGGCTTCCCCCAGGCGGCCATCGACTGGTCGCCCGCGGACGCCGATCCGATCCTGCTGGTGGACGCCCTGCAGTTCCGCCGCGTGCTCGAGCACCTGCTGACCAACGTGCGGCGTCACGCGCAGGGCGCCGGCACGCTCGCGGTGCGCTGCGTGGACGAGAAGGTGGTCGTCGAGGTGGCCGACAGCGGGCCGGGGCTGCGCAACGACGGGGGCGGCAACGGTCTGGCCTACTGCCGCGCGGCCGTGGAGGCTCACGGGGGACGCCTGGCCGTCCGCGAGCGCCACGTGGGCGGCACCGTCGTCGTCGCCGAGTGGCCCGGCCTGGTCGACCTGCGCAGCGCCCACGGGCTCGAGCCCAGCGACACCGCCGAGGGTCGCCCGCCGGTCGTCTGGTTCGCCGACGACGAGGAGCTGGTGCGCAAGGCCGTGCAGCGCGTCCTGCGCCACGCGGGCTACGTCATCCACACCTTCCCCGAGGGTCAGGCGCTGCTCGACGCGCTGCGCGCGGCCACCGACGAGGCGCCCGACGTCATCATCTGTGACGCCGACATGCCGGGCATGCACGGCCTCGACGTGCTGCGCGCGGTGCGCGACATCGAGCCGCAGATCGCCCGCGTCCTCTACACCGCCTACTGGCCCACCAACCTCGTGGTGGACGCCTTCAACGAGGGGGTGGTGCACCGGTACGTGAACAAGGGGCAGAGCCGCAACGAGATCGAGGCCTGCCTCAGCCAGGTGCTGGAGCAGCGGCGCGCCGCCAAGAAGGCCCAGCGCGATCCGCGCCGCGCGCACTTCGAGAACATGATCGACGAGGAGCGGCTGACCCTGCACGTGCAGCCCCTGTTCGACGCGCAGACCGGGCGCCTGGTGGCGTGCGAGGCCCTGCTGCGCAGCCTGCACCCCGAGTTCCGCGGGCCGCTCGACGTCATCGACGCCTCGCGGGCCTACAGCCGCGAGTACTCGCTGCAGCGGGTGCTGGCCGGCGTCGCGGCGCGCATCCGGCGGTCGCTGCCGGCGGACGTGGATCTGTTCGTCAACGTGGATCCGATCATCCTGCGCGATCCGGATCAGCTCGACCTGGCCTTCTCGCCGCTGTACCCGGCGGCCGATCGCATCGTGCTCGAGCTGACCGAGCGCGCGCAGCTCGGCTCGGACGGTGGCTGGGAGCAGGCGGTGCGTTACCTGCGCAGCAAGGGCTTCCGCATCGCGCTCGACGACGTGGGCGCCGGCTACAACTCGCTCGGGGCCGTCGCGGCGGTCACGCCCGAGGTCATCAAGCTCGACATCTCGCTCATCTCGGGCATCCACCGGAACCCGCAGAAGGCCGAGCTGGTGCGGCTGCTGTGCGACTACGCCGAGCGTCAGGGCATCCGCACGGTCGCCGAGGGTATCGAGGAGGCCGACGAGGCCCGTCACTGCACCGAGATCGGCGTCCGCCTGCTGCAGGGCTATCACCTGGGCCGGCCGATGCCCCTCGACGATCTGCTCGAGCGTCACTGCGGCACCGCGCGCCGCTCGACCGTGCCGCTGACCAGCCTGGTCGAGCGCCCCGAGAGCGGTCCGCGCCTGCGGGTGGTCGAGCCGCCGACCGACGACGGCTGCTGACCGTCGGCCCCGTCGGGAGTATGCTGCCGGCCGTCCACCGTGACCGCCGGAGGCCAAGATGCCCGACTTCCAGTACGCGCCCCTGCTGCCCCTGGGCGCCGACGACACCCCCTATCGCCTGATCACCACCGACGGCGTGTCCACCTTCGAGGCCGCCGGGCAGACCTTCCTGAAGGTCGAGCCCGAGGTGCTCACCCGCCTCACCCGCGAGGCGATGGGTGACATCGCGCACCTGCTGCGCCCGGGCCATCTCGCCCAGCTGCGCCGCATCCTCGACGACCCCGAGGCCTCGGCGAACGACCACTTCGTCGCCCGCGAGCTGCTGCAGAACGCGGTCATCGCCGCCGGCCGCGTCCTGCCCAGCTGCCAGGACACCGGCACCGCCATCGTCATGGGCAAGAAGGGCGAGCGCGTCTTCACCGGCGCCGACGACGAGCAGGCCATCGCGCGGGGCGTCTTCGACACCTACACCGAGACCAACCTGCGCTACTCGCAGCTGGCACCCCTGGGCATGTACGCCGAGAAGAACACCGGCACCAACCTGCCCGCGCAGATCGAGATCTTCGCCACCCCCGGCGATCACTACGGCTTCCTGTTCATGGCGAAGGGCGGCGGCTCGGCCAACAAGAGCTACCTGTACCAAGAGACGAAGGCCCTGTTGAACGAGGCCAGCCTGCTGGCCTTCCTCGAGGACAAGGTGTCGAAGCTGGGCACGGCCGCCTGCCCGCCCTACCACCTGGCCATCGTCGTGGGCGGCACCAGCGCCGAGCACAGCCTGAAGGTGGCGAAGCTGGCCTCGGCCCGCTACCTCGACGCCCTGCCCACCGAGGGCACGATGGCCGGCCACGGCATCCGCGTCCCCGAGGTCGAGCAGCAGGTGCTCGACATGACCCGGCGCCTGGGCATCGGCGCGCAGTTCGGCGGCAAGTACTTCTGCCACGACGTGCGCGTGGTGCGCCTGCCCCGCCACGGCGCGAGCTGCCCGGTCGCCATCGCCGTCAGCTGCTCGGCCGACCGCCAGGCCAAGGCGAAGATCACCCGCGACGGCGTCTTCCTCGAGGCGCTCGAGCGCGATCCGGCGAAGTACCTGCCCCCGGTCACCGACGACGAGCTCGGCGGCGAGGTGGTCGACATCGACCTGCGCATGCCGATGTCCGAGATCCGCAACATCCTCACGAAGTACCCCATCCGGACGCGCCTGCGGCTGAGCGGCCCCATCGTCGTCGCCCGCGACATCGCCCACGCGAAGATCAAGGAGCGCCTCGACGCCGGCGACGGCCTGCCGCAGTACCTGAAGGACCACGTCGTCTACTACGCCGGCCCGGCCAAGACGCCGGAGGGCTACGCCTCGGGCAGCTTCGGGCCCACCACCGCCTCGCGGATGGATCCCTACGTCGATCTCTTCCAGAAGGCCGGCGGCAGCTACGTGATGCTCGCGAAGGGCAACCGCTCGCAGATGGTGACCGACGCCTGCGCCGCCAACGGCGGCTTCTACCTCGGCAGCATCGGCGGCCCGGCCGCGCGCCTCGCGCAGGACTGCATCAAGAAGGTCGAGGTGCTCGAGTACGAGGAGCTGGGCATGGAGGCGGTCTGGCGCATCGAGGTATCGGACTTCCCCGCGTTCATCGTCGTCGATGACAAGGGCAACGACTTCTTCGCCGACATCGCGCGCCGCCGGAAGGGCGACGCCCTGCCCGTCGTCGGCTGACCGGCGACAGCGCCCCGACGCGCCAGCGCCGACGACGCCCTCGGGCCATGCGCGCCGCGCCCCGAGCGGCGCGCCGCTATTCGCCCCGCCGCTCGCGATCCTCCAGCTCGTCAGCGCCCGCGTCGTCGTCATCGTCCTCGACGCGCGCGTCGTCGTCGTCGTCGTCCACGTCCGCGTCGTCGTCCCTGGGTGGGGGTGGCGCGGCGTCGCGGAGGGCGGCGTCGGTGGGGCCGGCGTCGGCGCCCCCCGCGGTGCTGCAGGACGGGTCGGCGCGCTCGAGGTCGACCACGACGTGCTGCTGGCCGGCGGTGTTCTCGACGCTGCGCCGCGCGCATTGCAGCAGGCGGTCGCCGTTCAGCGTTCGGGCGGTCAGCGTCCAGGCCCCGTAGTCCAGGGCGCGGACGTACAGATCGACCGTGGCGCCCGGCGCCGGCTCGAACATGACCGCGGGGGTCGCGTCGGCGCCCTGCCGCAGCTCCACCTGCAGGGCCGTGGCCGTCGGCTGCGCGCCCAGCACCGTCACCCGCAGCTCGGCCTCGTCGACGACCGCGTCGGGATCCACCAGACAGCCGGTCAGCCCGGCCGCCACCAGCGCCATCATCAGCGCCCTCATCAGAACACCCCTCCCAGGCCGATCCCGGTGGGCGTGGGCGCCACCATGATCCCGGCCTCGGCCTCCGGTCCGTCCAGCCAGAACAGCGTGATCGCGGCGCCGGCGGCGATCGCCGCGGTGCCCAGCATGACATTCGACAGATCGCGCCGCGTGGTGATGCGGTCGCGGGCGGCCGGATCGTCGAGGCCGCGACGATCGACCTGCGCCTCGAAGTCCTCGAGCTGTCGCTGAGCGTCCAGGCCCAGCCAGAGGGCAGCGCCGCCCGCGGCCACCGCCGCGCCGGCGGTGATCCAGGGCCAGGGGCCGAAGCGGCGGGGCGCGTCGTCGAGCTCGGCCTCCGCCGGCAGGACCACGCGCTCGCGCTGCTGGATCGCCGGCAGCCACCCGGCCTGGGCCACGAAGCCCTGGTAGAACGAGGGCCCGAAGGGCACGCCGTACAGCTGGCGGCGGAAGGCGTCGTCGATGGCGCCGCGCGTCCCGAGGCTGCGCGCCTTCCACTGCAGGGCGCCGCCGTCGACCGTGCCGGCGCCGCGCACGGCGATGGCCGCCTCGTCCGCGCCCCGGCGCAGGTAGTAGGCGTCGCCGGCCAGCGCCACCACCACCGGGGCCTCGCCCGAGGCGTTGAAGTCGGCGTAGCGATCCCCCGCGGCGTCCTCCAGCCACGCCCGGCCGCGGAACCCGGGGGGCAGGCGCAGGAAGCGGCGGGCGTGGGCGGTGATGTCCGCCAGCGGTCGGTGGCGGTCGAGGGCGGGGGGGTGCATCACCAGCTCGGGGCGCGCGCCGGGCGCGCGGACGGTGGCGTTGGCGGCGGCGACGTAGGCGGCCAGCTCCGAGTACTCGATCATGCCGTCGGTGTTGGTGTCGGCCACCCCGGCCAGGCCCGAGCGCACCTGGTGGCTGAAGACGCCGGCGCGGAAGACCTCCCACTCGTGCGTCTCCTGGCCGCGGCTGGCGGCCAGCAGGGCGCCGGTGTTGGGGTAGGCGCTCAGATCGCTCTCCGCCAGATAGCGGTCGACGACGTCCGAGAAGTCGCGCTCGCGGTAGCCGTCGTCCTCGCCCCGCCGCATCACCAGGGCGGCGGCGTGGCAGGCGTCGATCAGCACGTGGTTGAAGTCGGCCTGCGAGCGGGCCACGACGGCGTCGAGGAAGGCGTGGCGGGTGAGGGTCCCGTCTCGCAGGTGCATCCGCCCTTCGCCGTTGGGCCCGATCTCACCGTGGCCGGCGAAGACGAAGTAGAAGTCGGTCACCTCGCCGGCTGCGCGCGCGGCGGCGATCCGCTCGTTGATCGCGGCGACGGCGGCGCGCACGGCGGCGCGCGTCGGCGGCCGCAGCCCGCGGGCGGCCGTCGGGTTGCGGCGCTGGGTGTCCTCGTCCAGCACGGTGAGCAGGGTGACCTCGGCGCCCAAGGCCTCGAACAGCGCGCGGTAGCGCAGGCCATCGTCGTCGGCGAAGCGCAGCGGGGCCAGGTGGTCCCCGCGCGGCATGTTCTCGGCCACCACCAGCGCGAAGCGCGCCGCCGAGGCGGCCGTGGGGGCGAGCAGGGCGACGGCCAGCAGCGCGGCGGCGAGAGTGCGGACCATCAGCGAAGCTCCAGATCGACGGTCAGGACGTGGGCGTCCGGGCGTCGGGCCCGGACGGCGTCGCGCACGGCGTCGGTCGTCAGCGCCTCGACCTCGGTCCGCGACAGCGGCGCGTCGGTGAACACGCCGTAGACGCGGTGGGCCCCGGCCGGCGCGCGCGCCGACAGATCGAAGCTGCCCGGCAGCGGCGCGTCGCGCTCGTCGACGCCCAGGGCCGGCGCGTCGCCTCGGGGCCAGTACCAGTGGAGCGCGCCCTCGGCGTCCAACGCAAACACGGTCAGGTGGCGGCCCGCGACGGCCCCCGAGCTGGCGGTCAGCTTCAGGTGATCGGTGCGCGCGCAGGCGGCGGGGCCGTCGCCGGGCGCGCCCACCGCGCGCAGGGTGGCCGCGTCGGCGGTGGCGTCGATGCAGAGGACCCGGATGCCCTCGTGGCGGAAGGCCTCGTCGGTGGAGCCGCCGGCGCCGCGCGCGGTGAGGGCGCCCGCGCCCGCCGGTGAGGTCGGGGGCGGCGCGGCGGGTCGCAGGGTGACGATCAGGGCCGCGGCCGCCGCCAGGACGGCGCCGCCCCCGAAGAGCAGCGTGCGCCGCGCGCGCGCCCGCGGTCGCGCAGCGTCCAGCGCGGCGAACAGATCGGCCTCCAGGTGGCCGCGGACCGCCTCGGCGGGCCCCGCCGGGGCGCCCTCGAAGGCCGCGAGGGCCGTCGCCAGCGCGTCGTACCGGGCCCGGCACGCCGGGCAGGCGGCGCGGTGCGCAGCCAGCAGCGCCCAGTCGCCCTCGACGGCCTCGTCCATCAGGATCCGCTCGATGCGGGCGTCCCAGTCTGCGGAGCAGCTCATGCGCCCCCTCCGTATCCATGCTGGCGCAGGTGGTCCAACAGTCCCCGCTTCAGGCGCGCCTCGATCAGCCGGCCCTGAATGCGGGTCAGTCCTTGGCGGGCGGCCGCGTCCGTCTGCGACAGCCCCTCGCGATAGCGGGCGACGTAGTAGGCGGCGTCCCTGGGTGGGACGCCGCCCAGGTAGGCGTCGATGGAGGTGGCGAGCTGCCGATCCACCAAGCGCTGTTCGGCGTTCGGGGACGGCGCCGCGTCCTCCTCGGGCAGATCGGCGACCAGCAGCACGCGGTGCTGCCGGCGGTGGGTGTCGATGCGCCAGTTCCGCGCGATGCGGAACAGGTAGGTCGAGTAGGGGCGCGCGCCGTCGTAGGCCGCGCGCGCCCCATCGGCGAAGGCGCGAAGGAACACCTCGTGGCAGCCGCACTCGATGTCGGTCTGGCTCTGCAGGCCAGGTACGTGCACCGGCCCGTTCGCGCTCCGCGCATGGAATCCGAGCGCCAGCACTCTGGCCACCTTGCCTACATAGTGTCGATACACGGCGGCCAGCGTCGCGCGGTCACCCGCGCGGAAGGCCACCAGCCGCTCGTGATCGGCCCGGAGGAAGCTCACTCGGGCAGTGCGCTCGCGTCGTCGTCGTCGTCGTCGTCGTCGTCGTCGTCGTCGTCGTCGGCGGGGTCATCGTCGCCGGCGTCGTCGTCGTCGCCCATGCCGTGATCGTCGCCGGCGGGATCGTCGTCGCCCATGCCGTGATCGTCGCCGGCGGGATCGTCGTCGCCCATGCCGTGATCGTCGCCGGCGGGATCGTCGTCGCCCATGCCGTGATCGTCGCCGGCGGGATCGTCGTCGCCCATGCCGTGATCGTCGCCGGCG
>JAUHXL010000200.1 GCA_030426945.1 bacterium | reverse complement strand
GGCCTCCGCGCGGATCACCGCGCCGACCTCTACGCGGTCGGGGTGATGCTGTTCGAGATGCTGGTCGGGCGGCCGCCCTTCGAGGCCAGCACCAGCATGGCCGTGCTGATGAAGCACATGCGCACCGCCGCGCCGCGCTTCGTCGACGTCTGGCCCGAGGCCCGGTTCCCCCCGGCCCTCGAGGCGGTGGTGCTGACCGCGCTCGAGAAGGATCCCGTCGACCGTTTCCAGCGGGCCGCCGAGATGCGCGACGCTTTGCTGCGCGCGGTGGCCGAGGTCGACGCGGGGGACACGGGCACCCTGCGCGACCTGACGCGCCCCCTCGGCGGCGCGGTGGTCGCCGCGCGGGCGGCCGTGGACGCGGGGCTCGCGCCGACGGTCGATCCGAGCGGCCTCGACAGCCACGAGCTGGGCGCGCAGGTGCGCGCGGCCACGGACGCGCTGGCCTTCGAGGACACGCCGGTGCCGGATCCGCCGCCGCCCGTCGATGGGCGCGACGCCTCGCTGGGGCTCGAGCCCACCCTCGCCCCCGACGAGGCGACCTCGGGGCAGATCCGCGCGGCGGCGGACGAGGCCGTGCGCCGCGTCGGGGGGGACTCCATCGATCTCGTGGCGAGCGGGTGGCGGCCCGATCGCCGGCTGCCGCTCCTGGCCCTGGGCGCGGCGGCGGCCTTGCTCTTGGCGCTCGGGGCCTGGTGGACGACGCGGGACGCGGCGCCGGCCGGCCGGCCGGACGCGGCGGCGGTCGCGGCGGCGCCTCCGGCGGCCGACGCCGCGCCGAGCGCCCCCGACGCCGCCCCGCCCGTCCAGCACGCGGTGACCCTGCGCTCGACCCCCACCGGCGCGGCCGTCGAGATCGAGGTGCGCGGGCCCGACGGCGCGGTCGACCGCAGCACCGTGGACGCGACGCCGGGCGAGGTGCGGGTGGTCGAGGGCAGCCGGGTCGAGGCCCGCTTCCGACTCGACGGCTACGACGACACCACCGTCGTGGTCACCGTCGACGCGCCCCGGACGGTGCTCGGCGCGCTGCCGGCGCGGGCGCCCGACGCCGCGGTCGTGCCCGCGCCTCGGGTCGCGCGGCGGCCCCCGCCGCGACGCGATCCGCCCCGTGCGACGCCGCCCCAACGCCCGACGCCGCCGCCGGTCCCCCCCGATCCGGGCGCCGTCGATCCGGGCTTCATCGACGATCTGAAGTGAGCCCGCCTCGCGCGCGCCCGGAGTCCTCTGGTAAGGTGCGCGCGCGACCGGAGGTCCGTTCTTGAAGATCTGTCCCGTCTGCGACCGCGAGTTCGACGACGCACGTACGGCCTGTCCGGACGACGGCTCGAGCCTGCTGATCGTCCGTGATCGCGCCGCCGAGCAGGCGGACGCCATGCGGGGCAAGGTCATCGAGGGCCGCTACACCATCCAAGAGAAGCTGGGCGCGGGCGGCATGGGCGCCGTCTTCGCGGCGGAGCAGACCGCGGTCGGCCGCAAGGTGGCCATCAAGGTGCTCGGCAGCGAGATCGCGTCGGACAAGAACGCGGTCAAGCGCTTCATGCAGGAGGCCCGCGCCGCGAGCGCCCTGTCGCACCCCAACACGATCACCATCCACGACTTCGGGCAGACCGCGGAGGGCGAGCTCTACCTGGCGATGGAGCTCGTGCCCGGGCAGACGCTGGCGCAGGTGCTGCGCCGCGAGGGGGCCCTGGCGCCGGAGCGGGCGGTGCACATCGCCCACCAGATCCTCAACGCGCTGCAGGAGGCCCACGGCGCCGGCATCATCCACCGCGATCTCAAGCCGGAGAACGTGATCATCTCGCCGCGCAGCGGCAACCCCGACTTCCTCAAGGTGCTCGACTTCGGCTTGGCCAAGCTGACCGACAGCGACGACGGCTCGCACGGGCTGACGCAGACCGGCCAGGTGTTCGGGACGCCGGGCTACATGGCGCCGGAGCAGGCGAAGGGGGAGCGCTGCGACCTGCGCGCCGATCTCTACGCCGTGGGCGTGATGCTCTACGAGATGCTGGCCGGCCGGCGGCCCTTCGACGGGGACAACCCGCTGTCGGTCCTGGTGAAGCACATCCAGGAGCCGCCGCCGCAGTTCGACGCGCTCGAGCCGCCGGTGGACGTGGATCTGACGCTGCGCGCGGCGGTCTTCCGGGCCCTGGCCAAGGATCGAGACCAGCGCTTCGCCTCGGCCGCCGAGATGAACGAGGCGCTGATGCAGGCGGTCGAGGCCGGCGGCCTGACCTCGGGCAGCTTCAGCGCGGCGACCGTCTCGGCCGGCCGCGGCGGCGCCGGCGCGTCGAGCAAGTCGCTCGCCCCCCCGTCGCTGCCCGCCGCCGACTCCGGCCTCCAGAAGACCCTGGGGTCGGGCATCATGGGTCAGGTCACTTCGGCGCGCATCGCGCCCGAGGGCGGCGGTCGCAAGGGCCTGTGGGTGGCGGCCGCCGTGCTGCTGCTCGGCGCCGGCGCCGTGGCCGCCTGGCAGGGCGGACTGTTCGGCGGGGCGTCGGCCGAGAGCGCGCCGACCGCGGCCGCTGAGCCCCCCCCGGCCGCGGCCCCGGTCGCGGTCACGCCGACGCCGACGCCGATCCCGGCCGCGGCGCTCGACGCCGCGACCGCGCCGGCCGCGCCGAAGCCCGTCACCGTGTTCCTCGCGAGCGAGCCCGCCGGGGCCGCCGTGGTCGTCAAGGTGTTCGCCCCGACGGCGGGCGGCGACCCGGAGCTGATCGACACCCGGCGCATCGAGGAGACGCCCGCGCGGCTCGAGGTGCCCGCGGACAGCCCCCTCGAGCTCGCCTTCTCGCTCGAGGGTCACGCGCCCACGACGCTGAAGCAGGCCGCGACCGAGGGCGCGATCATCAACGCGAAGCTGGCGGCCGTGGCGCCGCCGAAGCCGGCGCGGCCGGCCGCGCGGCGGTGGAAGCCCAAGGCCAAGCCCAAGCCCAAGACCGAGCCGGCGACGCCCAAGCCGGCCGCCGCGCCCAAGCGGCCGGTCATCGACGACCTGAAGTAGGGGCGGCGGGCCGCCCCGGCAGGAGGCGAGCATGTCACTCGCGGCAGATTTCGGCGTCACCCTCACCCAGCACGTGCTCGGCAATCAGGGGCATCACCCCGAGGCCCGGGGCCAGTTCTCGGCGCTGCTGACGCAGATCGGCGTGGCCGGCAAGCTGATCAGCGCGCAGGTGCGGCGCGCCGGGCTGATCGAGATCTGGGGCGCGACCGGCGACACCAACGTGCAGGGCGAGAGCGTCCAGCGGCTGGATCAGATCGCGAACGACACCTTCATCGAGGTGCTGCGCCGGTCGGGCTGCGTGGCGGTCATGGCCTCGGAGGAGATGGACGACGTCGTGGTCGTCGAGCCCGCGCTCGCCGGCGACTACGTGGTCGCCTTCGACCCCCTCGACGGGTCGAGCAACATCGACGCCAGCGTGTCGATTGGCACCATCTTCGCCATCTACCCGCGCACGTCCCCTCGCGGTGAAGCGAGCGCGGCCGATCTGCTGCGGCCGGGTCGCGAGATGGTGGGGGCGGGCTACATCGTCTACGGCTCGTCGACGGTGCTTACCTACAGCGCGGGCCAGACGGTCGACAGCTTCACGCTCGATCCCGCGTCGGGCGAGTTCTTCCTCACCCGCGCCGCCATCCAGATGCCGCAGCGCACGCGCGTGCTGTCGCTCAACGAGTGCAACGCGCCCTACTGGGAGCCCTGGGTCGACGCCTTCCTGGCCGACATCAAGGGGCGCAACGACGCCGAGAAGCGCCGGGTGACCAGCCGTCACATCGGATCGCTGGTGGCCGACTTCCACCGCAACCTGGTGAAGGGCGGCCTGTTCCTCTACCCCGTGGACAAGCGCAGCGGGCGCGGCAAGCTGCGCCTCTTGTACGAGTGCAACCCGCTGGCCTTCCTGGCCGAGGTGGCCGGCGGCGCGGCCACCGAGGGCGGGCGTCCCATCCTCGACGTGCCGGTCGACACCTTGCACCAGCGCACGGGCCTGGTCATCGGCCCGCGCGAGGACGTCGAGCTGGCCGAGCGCCTCTACAAGGCGTAGTCGATCCCCGCGGTGAAGGCGAGGTCGTCGGCGGCGCCGGCGACGCCGTCGGCCAGCATCCAGCGCGCGTCGAGGCGCACCCCCCAGCCGGCGGACACGTCGAACACCACCCCCCCGCCGGCGGCCACGCCGACGTCGGTGTCGGTGCCGTAATCCTCGGTGAAGGCCACCGTCAGCGTCGGGCCCAGCGCGACGAAGGGCCGCACGCCGCCGTCGAGCAGGGCGTAGTGCACCTCGAAGCGGCCGGTCAGCGCCTGCAGGCCGGAGTCGTCGTCGAAGGTGCCCAGCAGCCAGCCGACGGTCGCCTCGAGCTCGACGAGCAGCCAGGGCGGGGTCAGCCGCGCGTGCAGGCCCAGGACGCCCGAGGGCCCCGGGGCCGCGGCCACGTCCTCGGTCGTCAGGTCGCGCGCGTCGTCGAACAGCATCACCCCGGCCGAGCCGCCGACGTGCCAGCGCGCGCCCCCGTCCTCGGCCACGGCGGGTGCAGCCAGACCCACCCCGATCGTGCCGAGCAGACCGATGACCGCTCTCTGCATGAGGAATCCCCCCGTGACCCGAATCGCGGGCGAGCATAGACGCAGCCGACCGCGCCGAGCAACGCAGCTCGGCCCCAGGTGGAAAGACGATGGCCACGACCCCCGCGCGCACCCGCGCTCCTGCCAGACGCACCGACGCCGTGCGCGCGCGTCTGTTGGTCGTGCACCCGGACGCCCCCACGCTGCTGGCCATCAAGCGCGGCCTCGAGGGCGGGGCCCTCGCCGAGGCGGTCGGCGCGCGCACGTCCTCGGCCGCCCTCGACCGCCTGCGCGACGGCGCCCCCCCCGACGCCGTGTTGCTGTTCTGGCGGCTGCCCGACCACGGCGCGCTCCAGTTCATCTGGGGCCTCGACCAGCTCGGCCTCGGCCGCCGTCCCTTCCTGTTGGCCTTCGCCGATCAGTGGCCCGAGGACGACCTGTGCCGCGCCATGCAGCTGGGGGTCGACGGCTTCTTCCCGTATCCCCTCGACGGCGCCCGCGTCCTCGGCGAGCTGAGCACCCTGCGCTCGACGGGGCAGGCCCCCTCGCGCACCCGCCTGCTGCACAAGGGCGCCGACCGGCTGCTGCGGCCCAACGACCGCCTGTGGTCGTCCATCGACGTCGATCCCGACTGGCGCAACCGCATGGTGTCCCTGGCCGACGTCGTGACCGGACGCGCCAGTCGGGCGCAGGACGACCCCGAGGCGACGGTGCTGCGGGCCCTCGACGCGGCCCTCGGCTACCCGGTGCCCGCCGATCTCGTGAAGGCGCTGGTCGTCATCAGCCGCGAGGGGCCCGAGCGCATCGACCTCGTCGCGCGCACCCTCAACCTCGGGGCGAGCCGCATCCGCCGCAGCTACCGCGCGGCGCTGCAGGCCCTCCGGCCGGGCGGCGGACCGCCGCCGGCCGACTTCACGACCATCCTGGCCAAGGTGCTGCGCACCGTCGAGCTGCGCGCGCAGGACGTCGAGCTGAGCCCGGCCTTCCGGCGCCTGCGCCAGGCGGCCTCGGCGATGATCGTGGGCCGGGGCCCCGAGGCGGTGGCCGCGGCCCGACCCGACTTCGACCAGGCGTTGGGCAAGGCCCTGCGCTGCGACGCGCAGGCCCTCGCCGACGTGGGCGTCGATCTCGCCCTGCGGCTCGCCCGCGATCTGGTGTCGGCGACGCAGGAGGAGCGCGCGCTCGATCGGGTGCGGCTGCGCCTGCTCTCGTGGTCGCTGCGCGGCGTCGACGGCCCGGTGGACGTCACCCGGCTGAAGGTGGCGGCCGCCGTCCTGGGCAGCGCGGGCGACGATCCGCTGCAGGTCGACCGGCTGCTCGCGGTGGCCAGCGGCGAGGGCGACGACGCGCTGGCGGCGCTGGGCGCGGCGCCCATGGACGCCATCCGGCGCGGCCTCGCCACGCTGACCGGGCACGCGGCGACCGCCTTCAACCCCGTGGAGCTGGCGCGTCGGATCGATCGCGTCGTGCGGGCGGTCGAGTCGGGCGGCGAGATCCAGCAGCTGCGTCTGGCCGAGGTGCTCGACCACGTGGAGCGGCAGACGCAGGAGAACCTGCGGGCCGGCGCGCGCCACGCCCTGTTCGACAACCTGGGGCTGCCGCCGCACCTGCGGGGCACCGACGCCACGCTGCTGTGGGACGCCTTGGGCGTGGTCGACGCCGAGCAGGAGGCCCGGCTGGCCACGTTCGTCGACGGCCTGCTGCCCGACGAGCACTTCACCGCCACGGAGCTGACCGAGGCCGCGCGGCGCGCGCACGACGCCGCCGACTTCGAGGACTGGTCCCGCGGGCGGGCGGTGGTCCCGGTGCTCGACGCGGGGGAGGGGCAGGGCGCGCACCGCGCGCGCGCCGCGCTGGTGGGTCTGGTGGACGCGCTCGAGCTGCCCGCCGAGCTGATCGACCGTGTCGCGCTCGGAGAGCTGTCGGCGGCGCTGGCCGGGCCGGCGCCGCCGACGCACCTCGACGCGGCGATCCTGGCCCGCCTGCAGGCGCTCGCCTCGACGCTTCGTGCGTCGGACGCGCCCACCCAGGATCGGCTGATCGATCGCTTCGTGGCGACCTGCGACGGCGACTCGGAGCAGGCGCGGGTGCTGCTGGCGCTCCTGCCCGACGACCACGCGCTGCGGGCGCGCGTGCGGGCGGCGACCGGGCTCGGGGAGGCGCCGTCGTCGCCCGAGACCGTGGACGCGATGTTGGCCGGTGGCAACCTGGTGGCCGCGCACGTCGCCGCGGACGAGCTGGCCGACGACGAGCCGCGCACGGTGCCCGCGCTGACCAAGGTGGCGCTGGCGATGGAGGAGCAGGGGCACGTACCCACCGCCATCGCGTTGCTCGAACGGGCCCTGGCGCTGCAGCCGCGTCGGCTGAACCTGCTGCTGCACCTGGCCCGCCTGAAGACGCGGGTCGAGGCCTGGCGCGACGCCCGCGATCTGCTGGCGCGCCTGCGCGAGGTGGCCCCCGGCTTCGGCGACACCGAGGCCCTGTGGACGGAGGTGCGGGCGCACACGGCCGGTTGACGGTCCGCGCGGCGCGCGCCTACCCTGAGCGCCGTGCCCCTGGCCGCGCGGCGATGTCATGGCCCACCCACTGCAGGCGTTCTTCGGGCGCATCCGGCTGTTCTCGACGCTGACCGCCGACGAGCTGAACGACGTGCTGCGCGCCGTGCGGCCGGTGCAGCTGCCGGCCGGTCAGCGCCTCTTCCGGCAGGGGCAGGCGGGGGACGCGGCCTTCGTGGTCGAGTCGGGCGCCGTCGAGATCTACACCGAGGGACCCGGCGGCGAGGTCGTCGTGGCCACCTTGGGTCCCGGTGAGGTCATCGGGGAGCTCTCGCTGCTCGACGGCAGCCCGCGCAGCGCCTCGGCCCGCGCGCAGGGGGACACCAGCCTGTTCCGCCTCGACAAGCAGGAGTTCGACTTCCTGCGCCAGAACCTGCGCCCGGCCGCCTACAAGCTGATGCGGTCGATGGCGATGACCTTGTGTGATCGGCTGCGCGAGACGAACGATCACATCGGCGATCTGCTCGCCCCGCCGCCAGACGCCAAGGCCGAGGCGCCGCCGGCGCGGGCCAAGGGCGGCTGGCTGAGCCGGGTGCTGTTCCGGGGGGACCGATGAGCGAGGCCGTCGACCGCCTGCTGAGCCGCGTGCCGCTGCTGAAGGGCCTGAACCCGCGCGAGATGAAGGTGCTGCGCGAGCACCTGCGCCCGCGTCAGCTGGCGCCCGGACAGCTGCTGTTCAACGAGGGCGATCCTGGGCGCGGCTGCTTCGTGGTGCTCAGCGGGCGCATCGGCGTCTACAAGAAGCTGCGCGACGGCAAGGCGGAGCGCCTGGCGGTGCTGACCCCGGGCGCGCTGGTCGGCCACATGGCGCTGATCGACAACAAGCCGCGCAGCGCCGCGTGCCGCGCCGAGGACACCCCGGTGGTGCTCGTCGAGCTGCAGCGGGCCGAGTTCGACCAGCTGTTCAACGCCCACAGCCCCTTCGCGTTCAAGATCGTCGACCGCATCAGCACCGACCTCACCGAGCGCCTGCGCGCCGCCACCGAGCGCCTGACCGAGGCCCACCGCACGCAGGACACGCGGCAGCGCCGCGCGCTGGCGCAAGCGGCGGCCGAAGCGGTCAACGGGCAGGCCGGCGTCGTGGATCTCGACGACATCGACCTCGACAGCATCACCGTCGAGGTCACCACCGACTTCAGCCGCCGGATGCGGACCCCGATCGGGTAGCCCCCAACCGGGAGCCTACCCCGCAATCAGCTCCCCGACCCGTCCGGCCGACCTTGACCTTGACCTCGACCTTGACCTTGACCTTGACCTTGACCTTGCCCGAAGCCGCGCCCCGAGCCGCACCTGGGCGCCACGCCCGCAGGCTGCCACCCACGTGTCTGCGCCGTTCGTCTCGCCGCCAACGCGTCAGCACGGCCTGCGTGCGTCGCGTGGACGTGCGCGTAGGGGGCGCGGCGGGGAGGGCACGGTCAAGGTCAAGGTCAAGGTCAAGGTCCCCTCGATCGATCCTCGTGGGTGGTCGGGTGCTCGTGGCTCGGTTGCGGCCCGCTCGCGCCACCCCATGTGCCCCTCAGCCCGTCACCGCCCGATCAGTCCCCCGCCAACCGCTCGATCCCCGCCCGAATCGCGTCCCGCTCCGCGCGCAGCGCCGCGCGCAGACGCCCCTGGAAGGGCAGCCGGAAGAACAGCCCGATCTCGCGCAGCGCCTCGGCGCGCCGCTCGAGGAAGTGGTGCGTGTAGAGGCCGGCGAAGGGCAGGGCCACGCCGAGCAGGAAGCCGGGCAGGGGTCCCAACCAGAGCACCAGCGCGACGGCCAGCAGCAGATGCCACGCGGGGAAGAACAGCAGCGACGCCAGCACCTTGACCGTCGCGACCACGTCCGCGGACGGCCGCTGGACCGCGACCAGCACGCGCACCGCCTGGTACGGCACGACGTAGGCCAGCGCGCCGACGAGGGCGACGGGCAGGCCCCCCAGCAGCGCGATCAGGTTGTGGGTGACGAAGCGGGCCACCGAGGTCGGGCGGTGGGCGCGGTCGAGATCGTCCGGCGACCAGCCCAGGCGATCGAGGGTCTGGCGCAGCGCGCCGAGGCGCTGGCGCAGGGCCGTCACCGCGGCCGGATCGCGGGCCAGGAAGGTGCGGTGTCCGTCGGCGAGCAGGCGCAGGCGCAGGGCCGGATCGTCGTCGCCGCGCGCCCACACCGCGCCGGCCAGCTCGAGCAGGGGCAGGTCGTCCCAGGCGTCCAGGTTCAGCGTCACCGCGCGGATGGCCTCGTCGATGGCGTCGGTGAGATCGCGCGCCGCGGCCCGCGGATCGGCGGCGTGGGCGTCGGCGTACGCGCGCGCGTCGAGGGGCGCCCCGATCTGGACGGCCACCTCGCTGCGGAACGTGCCCTTGTCGCGGTAGTCCAGGCCCAGCGGCACCACGCGCACGCCCAGGTCGAAGCCGCGGCTGGCCTCGGCCCCCAGCGCCATGCGCGCCGCGCCCGTCTTCAGCGGCTGCAGACCCGGCTCGTCGTGGCTGATGCCTTCGGGGAAGAGGCAGACGCAGTCCCCCGCCGCGAGGGCGGCGTACACCGCGCGGAAGGTGTCCGCGTTGGCGGCCGTGTCGGCGCCGTCCTTCGACCGGTACACCGGCAGCACGTCCAGCGCCCGCACCAGCCAGCCGATGATCGGCATGCCGAACAGCGGGGCCTTGCCCAGGAACCGCACGCGCCGCCCGGCCACCCGCATCACGAGGATGGGATCGATCAGCGCGTTGGGGTGGTTGGCCACCACGACGCAGGGGCCGGCGGCGGGCACGACGCCGCCGAGGTGGCGGCGGCGATAGAAGAGGTCGACGGCGAGGCCGAAGAGGCGGGCGAGCAGGGCGTACATGGGGCGAGCCTACCCCGGATCGGGCGGCGGCGCGCGTCGGCGCGTCGCGGCGGTGTCCGTGGCCCGGCCGCCCGGTCGGCCCGCCTCGGGGTGGTGCGGAGGGGTCGATGCTCGGGCCGCGCGGGCCTCGAGCCCGTCGACCACGAAGGCGACGACCCCGCGCCCCGACCGGGGGCTCAGGCGTGGGCGCGGGGGCGGAACAGGGCGTAGACGGTGCTGAAGCCGTGCAGCCACGCGCGGCCGTCGACCGGCCCCACCTCGCCGTTGGCGAAGAAGCCGCCGAGGGGCAGATCCCCCAGGTGCGCGCGCAGGCGCTCGCTGTCATGACCGGCGACGCCGAACAGGCGCTCGCCGCGGCTGAGGCAGGTGAACACCAGACCGCCGGCCGGGGGCGGCAAGGCGGTGGGGGCGTAGGCGCCGAGGATGGCCTCGAGCTCGGCGCGCGCCGCGTCGGCGTCGCGCACGTGGAACTGCAGCACCTGGTTGGGTCGAGGATCGCCCGCGACCAGCAGGTGACCGCTCTCGGGTTCGATGCCCACCAACGAGCGGACGAGGAAGTCGCCCGGACCGTAGGTCTGCCGGCTGGGATCCATGACCAGGCCGACCAGCAGCGCGCGCTGGGCGAGGGCCCGGTCGGCCGGATCCAGGCTCTGGAGCACCTCGTCGAGGGCGTCGAGGCCGCGCTTGCCGTCGAGGGCCCGCACCAGCGGGCCGTGGGCGTCGGTGATGAAGAGGGGCGGGCCGACGGGGCGGCTGCCCTGGGCGACGAGGGTGTCGAAGGCCAGCTCGCCCGCGAAGGCGAGCCCCACGTAGCCCGTGCGCACCGCGTGATCGTCGAGGAACAGGGCCGACTGCCCCGGCCGCATCGCGCCGCTCGCGACCCCGCCCGCGGCCTGGCAGGCCGGGCGGGCGTCGTGCAGGGCGGACAGGACCCCGGACAGATCGCAGCCGAAGGGCTCGGCGAGCAGGATGGCGCCCACCGCGTCGGGCGGGGGCGGCGCGTCGAGCACGTCGTCGGGCCCGCGCCCCACGAAGGGGGTGATGCGCACGCCGGGCAGCCAGCCCGCGAGCAGGGACAGGCCCGGCGCGTTCTCGATCTCGCGGCCGCCGCCGACCACGCCGCCCGCCGAGCAGCCGAGCACCCGCGTAGACGGGAAGTGGCTGCGGATGCGGCCGGGCAGCTGGGGCCAGAGGGGCGCGAAGGCCGCCGACGCGAAGGCGAACACGACGTCGGGAGGGGGCGCCCGGCCGAACGCCTCGAGGGCGTCGTCGAGCGCGTCGGGTGCGACGATCACGGTCGAAGACCAGCGCATGATGGCATCTCCGGCTGGGGCCCGGTCGTCGATCCTCGCACCCCGCGCGGCCGGACGCCAGCCCGTGACCGCGGCGGCCCGGTTGCGGCGCCCCCCCTGGTTCGTGGCACCTTGCAGGCCATCGACGGGGGCGGAGGTCGTCATGCGCGCGCGCGCACTGTGGGTGTTGGTGGTGTCGATGGCGGCTTGGGGCTGCCACCCGACCGGCGGCGGGGGCGCCGTGGACGCGTCGGTCGGCGCGGGCGGCCAGCCGGGCGCGGGCGGCCAGCCGGGCGCGGGCGGTCAGCCGGGCGCGGGCGGTCAGCCGGGTGCCGGCGGCCAGCCGGGCGCGGGGGGTGAGCCGGGCGCCGGCGGCCAGCCGGGCGTGGGCGGTGAGCCGGG
>JAUHXL010000762.1 GCA_030426945.1 bacterium | reverse complement strand
CGCTCGACGGCCGGCGCATGTGGCAGACCCAGCTCGAGGACGTCTGGTTCGGGGCGGTCGTGGACGGAGCGCAGTGGATCCTGGTGGTGGGTGGGGAGGACGATGCGCCGGGCGCGCTGCGGCGCGCGCTGGGTCCACCGCCGGCCGCCGGCTTCGACCCGAGGCAGGTGCTGGCTGCTGACGCACCCTCGACGCTGCCCAACCAGTTCGTCGGGCACGTAAGTCTGCCCGACCTGGTGATGCACGTGACCCGCTTCTTCCCGGACTTCGCGGCTCCCCCCTGCCAGACCGAGCTGACTTGGCTGGCGCGCGCCGTGCCGCGCTGGCAGATCCGCGTGGCCTCCGACGACCGCACCTTCCGCGAGATGTACGCCTTGCACTGGCCGGCCGACATCGCGGCGCGCCTGCCTGCCCTTGCCAGCGGCCTCGCGTTCCCCGCCACCGGCCCCACGCACCGGGGCACGCTCGCCCTGAACGTGCAGGCCGGCTGGCAGCTGCTCGCCGACGGGCTCGCCGCCCTCACCGCCCGCCGCTTCGAGTGTCCGGCGCTGGCCGATTTGCCCGGCCAAGCCGGCATGGCCGCCCTGGGCCTCAGCCAGATGGTGCCCGAGGAGTTGCTGACGCTGCGCGGCATCGACATCGAGCTCGCCGAAGGCATCCTGGCCATCCGCACCCACCTCGCCGACGGGGGGGCACGCGCCTTCGCCCAGCGCGTAGGCCTGCTCGTGGCGCCCGCGACCGAGCCCGGCGGCTGGGGCACCCTGGTGTCGCCGACGGGGTTGTCCCAAACGGCCCTCAGACACGCGCACCTGACGCCCGACTCGCTCACGCTGGCCTCGTCCCCGAATCGCCCACCGCCCGCGCCGCCGGTGCAGAGACCCGGTATCCTGGGCTGCCTCCACGGCCCGATCGGCGCGCCACGGCTACCCGACGCGAAGCCGAGCCCGGTGGCCGCCTTCGCCTGGAGCCTTGCCGATCCGCCCGAGTTCTATCGCGACGCGTACGCCGAGCGGTGGCTGCGCGTCACGCCCACCGGCCTCGAGTTCACGAACACCATCCGGTCGAAGGGCCAGCGCCGCCTGCTGTACACCGCCGCCACGCAGACGGCCGTGCGCGACCGGCGGGCGCAGCTGGGCGCGCTGTGCCGCGATCCCGAGGCCGACGCCGAGATCGTCGTGCCGCCCGGCGTCCCGACCGCGCGCGTCGCCGTGCCCGGCGCCGGCGCACCGGTGCCGCCCTTCAGCCTGGCCATCGCCAACGACGGCGTACGCCTCGCGAGCGCGCCCGACGAGCGCCCGGCGCCCTGGGCCACCACCCTGAAGACGCTGGACGACATGGTGCGCACGGCCCTGGCCGACGACCGCAAGCCCGACCTGACGCTGGTGCCCGCGCCCGATCTGCCCGTGCCCGCCCTGCGCGTTGCGCTGACCGATCTGCGCGCGATCGGCTTCGTCTACGTCGTGCTGGCCGCGCGGGGCGCGCCGGCGGTGCCGCCGCCCGGCCCGGCCATCGCCGCCGACGCCGCGCCCGGGCCGACGTTCGCGGCGGCCCTGGCGCCCCTCGAGGCGAAGTGCGCCGCGGCCGCCCGCGGCCTGCACCTGATCCTCGGCGGCCTCGACTGCGCAGAGACCCTGTTGCCCATCGCGCAGACCTTCGCGCTGTGCCCGCTGCCCGCCGACGCCGTCGACCGGGCGCTCGGCGCGGCGCTGGCCTTCGACGCGCCCATCGTCACCGTCGCCCTCGACCTGCGCCACGACCTGCCCGCGCCCCTGCAGCGCGACGGCACCTGGGCCGAGGCCGCGGCCGCGCTGCTCCGCGCCGACGCGAAGGACTGACCGGGCGTTGCTCAGTCGGCCGGTGGCTGCCGCCGCAGGTGGATGCCGAAGGCGTGCATCACCGCGAGGTGCACCCAGGCTTGCGTCGCCGCGTAGATCGGCCAGGGCAGGCGCGGCACGAAGTCGTGCACGGCGGCGATCACCGCCCGCCCCTCGGACACGACCCGAAACTCCAGGCGCCCGCGCCGCGTGCCCGTCGGATCGACCTCGGCCAGCGCGCCCCCGGTGACGTACAGCAGGGCGCGATCCGGCGTCGAGCGATCCTCGCTCAGCGTCAACTCGAGCAGGCGCCGCCCACCCGGGCGCAGGCGGAACACCACGCGCGGCCCCTCGTGATCCACCGCCAGCAGGGGGCGGAAGGCCTCGGGCAACCACCGGCTGTACGCGCGGGCCACCCACATGGCGTCGCGTCCGGGCGGCAGCGGGAGGCGCTGCACCGATCGCACGTCGCGCTGGGGCGGAGCGCCGCGCCGCCGA
>JAUHXL010000199.1 GCA_030426945.1 bacterium | reverse complement strand
CGCCAGTGCGTCGCCGGGCGCGCCTGCGCAGCGGACGGCGACTGCGATCTCGATCAGTACTGCCGCGAGGACGGCACCTGCGCGGCCGGCTGCCGCATCGGCGCGTGCCCCGTGGGCCAGGCCTGCGACGCCGACACGCGCACCTGCTTCTGCCGCCGCGACGACGGCTGCCCCGAAGGCCAGTACTGCCTCGAGCAGCAGTGCCTCGACGGCTGCCGCGTCGAGCCCGACGACTGCGGGCCGGGTGCGGTGTGCGACGTCGAGGCGCGCACCTGCCAGTGCCTCGACGACAGCGGCTGCGCCGCCGATGAGTGGTGCGACGGCGGCGCCTGCCGCGTGGGCTGCCGCCTGGATCCCGACACCTGCGGCGAGGGCAGCACGTGCGACGCCGAGCGCCGCCAGTGCACCTGCGCCGCGGACGCCGAGTGCCCGGCGGGCACGTACTGCGACGCGGGCTTCTGCGCCGAGGGCTGCCGGCTCGAGCCCGACGACTGCGGCGAGGGCAACGCCTGCGACATGGCCACGCGCACCTGCCGCTGCCAGGGCGACGCGGGCTGCGCCGTCGACAGCTACTGCGGGGGCGACGGCGCCTGCGCGGAGGGCTGCCGCACCGAGCCGGACAACTGCGGCGCGGGCAGCGCCTGCGACGCGGACAGTCGGCGCTGCGGCTGCCTCGAGGACGCGGTGTGCGCGGACGGTGAGTACTGCGCGCCCGACGGCACCTGCAAGGCGGGCTGCCGCGTCGAGGAGGGCGCCTGTGAGCCAGGCTTCGTGTGCGATCCCGAGGCCCGCGACTGTCGCTGCGCCGACGACACCGCCTGCGCCGCGGGTCAGTACTGCGGCGCCGAGGGCGCCTGCGTCGCCGGCTGTCGCGTCGCGCCGGACGACTGCGCCATCGGCAGCTGCGATCCCGCCTCGCGCCGCTGCCGCTGCGCCGCGGACGCCGAGTGCCCGGCCAACGAATACTGCGGCGGCGACGGCACCTGCCAGGTGGGCTGCCGGGTCGAGCCGGACAACTGCCCGCAGGGCGCCTGCGACGCCGCCTCGCGGCTGTGCCAGGCGCCGGCCTGTCAGCGCGACGCCGACTGCGGCGCGGGCGAGGCCTGCGCGCTGAGCCCCGCCGAGAACGGCGGCGTCGAGCTCCGCTGCGCGCCAGCCCTGGCCGCCGGGCGCGCCGAGGAGCCCTGCGAGCGCAACGTGCAGTGCGCTTCGCGCCTGTGCCTCGACGCGCGCGCCTGCTTCGGCGGCTGCACCCAGGACGCCGACTGCGCCGGCGGGCGCTGCACGCCGGTGCGCATCAACGGGCCGGGCGAGGGCGTGGTGACCGAGCTGATGAGCTGCACCCTGCCACCCCTGACCTGCGAGGCAGACACCGAGTGCGCGGACGGCCGCGCCTGCGTGCCGGCCGGCGATGATCCCGCGGGCGCCAACCGGCCGCTCTTCGCCTGCGTGAATCCGCCCCCGAACCTGGGGCGCACGGGCGCCCCGTGCGTCGCCGACGCCGACTGCCTGACCGACCTGTGCATCGAGGGGGTCTGCTGGGGCCTGTGTCGCCGGGGTGAGGCCGACTGCCCGGCCGGCTTGTCCTGCTACGTCGACATGGTGACGTTCAGCTTCGATCAGGGCACGCCGGCGCCGGGCGACGACGCGTTCTTCAGCGCCCCCGCGTGCCTGCCGGAGCAGGGCAGCGGCGATCCCTGCCCGAACAAGCGCTGCGGGCCCAACGAGACCTGCCTGCTGTTCAACAACAGCACCTGGACCGGCTTCGACTTCCAGTGTCGCACCCAGGTCGGGCCGCGGCTCGGCGGCGGCGCCTGCAACTTCGACGCGGACTGCCAGTCGGGGGTCTGTCTGGTGGAGGGCTTCTGCCTCGCGGTCTGTGATCCAGCCAACCCCGGTATCCAGTGCGCCTTCGGTACGTTGTGCGTGGCGGTCGAGCTGACCGTCTGGGACGCCGGCACCCCCAACGACGACCGGGACGATCGGACGGAGGAGGTGCCGGTGTGTCTCCCGTTCTGACGCGGGCGGCGCTCGTCGCGCTGCTCGCGGTGGCCTGCGACGCGCCCTCGCCGCGCATCGTCGAGGTCGAGGCGCCCGGTGACACGCGGGATCCCGCCGGCCCCTATCAGGTGACGACCACCACGCGCGGCCAGGTCGACGAGGTGGTCATCGGCTGGCGCACCGGGGCCGGCGCCGAGGGGGTGGCCGACAGCCGCCGGCTGAGCGACGGGCGCTGGGTAGGCGGCGTGCCGGGTCAGCCACGGGGTACGCAGGTCTTCCTGTCGGTGGTCGCGCGCGGCCCCGGCGGCAGCGCGCGCTTCCCGGGCGAGGGCGAGCACGCGTTCGAGATCCGGGCCGAAGGCGGGGCCTGCCGGGTGGACGGCGAGTGCCTCGCCGACGAGATCTGCGATCGCCTGCGCGGCGTGTGCAAGCTGCCCCCCGAGACGTGCGCGGACGACGGCGACTGCGGGCAGGACTACGTCTGCCCGGCCCCCGGATCGCGCTGCCGCTTCCGCCCCAGCACCTGCGACGAGGACGCCGACTGCGGCGCCGGCCTGGTGTGCCGGCAGGGGGTCTGCATCACGCCGCCCGACTGCGAGGTCGACGCCGACTGCGCGGGGGGCGCCGCGTGCATCGACGGGCGCTGCGTGGGTCGGGACGAGTGCCGGGTGGACGACGACTGCCCGCCGGATCGGCCCTCGTGCATCGGTGGCCGCTGCGCGGGCCGGGACGAGTGCCGGGTGGATCGGGAGTGCCCGCCGGACCGGCCCTCGTGTACCGGCGGGCGCTGCGTCGCCGATCTGCCCTGCGGCGGCGACTGCC
Source organism: bacterium (assembly GCA_030426945.1). GTDB lineage: Bacteria > Myxococcota_A > Bradymonadia > UBA7976 > UBA1532 > JACKDN01. Next base: position 8,832 of record JAUHXL010000199.1, on the reverse strand, counting down.
CCCCGGGCACGGCCTGCGTCGACGGCGCCTGCCAGGCCCAGGGCGACTGCCCGGACGCGCCCTGCCGCCGCGGCGAGCGCTGCGTCTCGGCCCTGGGCCGCTGCGCCGAGTGCGCCGCCGACGGGCACTGCGGCGCGGGCGCGCATTGCGACCTCGACACCTTCACCTGCGCGCCGGGCCGCCGCGGGGACGTCTGCGTGCCCTGCGGGCCGGGCGGCGACTGCGGCGCCGACCACCGCTGCGTCGAAGAGTTCGGCTTCTGCGTGGCGCCCTGCGACGGGCGGCGCTGCCCGGACGGCTTCGAGTGTCAGGGCGGCGTCTGCGTGCCCTTCGAGTTCTGCGGCGGCTTCGAGTGCTTCAGCGACTTCGACTGCGACAGCGGCGTGTGCCAGTCGGGGCTGTGCGAGCCACGCCAGTTCTGTGAAGGCGACGGCGACTGCGCGGCCGACCGGCGGTGCCGCGACGCGCGCTGCGTCGCGCGGGCCGACGGCTGCGGGTCGCCCTTCGAGTGCCCCGAGGGCAACATCTGCGTCGGTGGCCGGTGCCAGCCCGGCCGGGCGGTGGGGGCCTGCCAGTTCTGCGACGAGCCCGCCGATTGCCCCAGCGCGGCGTTCTGCGGCGACGTCGACGGCCTCGGCGAGCGGCGCTGCGTCACCTTCTGTGACGCCACCGGCTGCCCGGACGGCCTCGAGTGCTTCGTCATCAGCGGCGGCAGCGGCGTGTGCCTGCGCCCCCAGAGCGGCGGGTGCGCGGGCGAGGTTCCGCCGCCCGAGTGCGGCGCCGACTTCTTCGAGCCCAACGACGATCCGGGCCAGCCCGCGTTCCTCGCGCCCGACCAGCCGGTGGAGGCCTCGACCTGCCTGCAGGACGCCGACTGGTACGTCTTCGAGGTGGGATCACCCGACGCGGCCCTGCAGGTGTTCGCCGACGGGGGCGTCTTCGTGCGGATCTACGACCGGGATCTGGTCCTGGCCGTCGAGCGATTCGTCCAGGGTGAGGATCGCCTCGCGCTCGGGGGGCTGGCGGGCGGCTACCTCGAGGTCCAGGGGGTCGAGCCGCGCGACACGTACTACTTCCTGGCCCTCGACGCGGGGCGGCCGCCGCCGGCCTGCGCCGACGACAACCTCGAGGACAACGACGACGTCGATCAGGCCTTCGGGCTGCGCAGCGGCGCCGACGTGGGCGCGGTGGCCTGCGCGGGCGATCCCGACTGGTACGCGTTCCCCATCGTCGCGGGCGACGTCGGGCGGCTGCTGCTCGAGCCGCGCGGGGGCGCGCTGCGCTACGAGGTGTGGGTCGAGCCCTTCGGCCCCGTCGACGGCGGCGTGGCGCGGGGCGCCCAGCTGATCGAGATCCCGGGCAGCCCCGAGGGGCGCGTGCTGCTGGGCGTGTGGTGCGAGGACTGCGATCGCGCGCCCGTCGACTACCGCCTGCAGGTCGACATCGGCGGGGCCGAGGTGTGCGAGGACGACCGGCTCGAGCCCAACGACCGGCGGGACGAGGCGCTGCCGATCGACATCGGCTTCGACGGCCGGCTGACCGTGTGCGACTCGAGCGAAGACTGGTTCGTCGTCGAGAAGCCCGAGGGCGTCGCGCTGGCCGTCAGCGTCGAGTTCCGCCATGGCCTCGGCGACATCGACCTGCGCATCGAGAGCGAGAACGGGCGCTTCACCAACAGCTCGACCGGGGTCGGCGACCGCGAGCAGGTCGTGGTGCCCGGGCGCCAGCGGGCCGGGCTTTACTACATCCGGGTGAACCTGTTGGGGGCGACCGCGAACACCTACCGGTTGCAGGTCGAGGGCGGTTGATCGACGCTCGGGCGTGGCCGGCGACCCAACGGCGCAGCGAACGATCCGAGAGGCACCCCCGTGAGCGACGATCTGGTCAACTACCTCAAGGCCCTGCCGCGCTTCCGCGGCATCGGCGACACCGAGCTGCTGGGTCTGGTGCGCTGCGTCGACGTGCTCGAGCCGATGCGGCCCGGCAAGGCGCTGTTCGAGCAGGGTGATCCGTCGGACGGCGCCTACATCGTGCGCAGCGGGCAGCTGAGCGTCGAGGTGTCGATGCCCGACGGATCCGGGCGCGTGGTGGCGCACCTCGGGCCGGGCACGATGGTGGGCGAGCTGTGCCTCATCGAGGACGCGCCGCGGGCGCTGCGGGTGAAGGCGGCGATGCCCACGGAGGTGCTGCGGCTGGATCGCGCGCGCTTCGAGGATCTGCGCCGCAAGGGCCACTCGGGGGCGTACAAGCTCATCCGGTCGATCGCGCTGACGGTGTGCGATCGGCTGCGCAACACCAACATGCAGATCGAAGAGAAGTGGCAGGGCAGCACGACCTCGACCACCGAGATGGAGGTGGTGCGGATTCAGCGTCAGCCCACCGCGCCGGGCGTCCGCGTGAGCGCCTGGGACAAGCTGCGCGGCCTGTTCGGGAGGGACTGAGATGCCGATGGACGCCGAGCGCCTGGCCGTGATGCCCATCTTCGACAGCCTCGACCTGCGGCAACGGCAGTCGCTGGCCCTGGCGATGAACGAGCGCAGCTACCTGCCCGGCGAGGCGGTGTTCAGCCAGGGCGACAAGGCCTGGAGCTGCTATGTGGTCATCGAGGGGCGGGTCGAGGTGCGCGGGCGGGCCGGCGAGCAGGCCGAGCGCGCGCTGGCGACCCTGCAGGCGGGGGAGCTCTTCGGCGAGGTGGCGCTGCTCGACGGCGGGCGGCGCTCGGCCACCTGCGTGGCGGGGCCCGAGGGCGCGGCGCTGGCCGAGCTGGGGCGGCCCGAGTTCGACATGATCTTCAACGCGGGCAACCAGTTCGCCTATCGGCTGATGGATCTGGTGGCCGGCCAGCTGGTGCGCCGCCTGCGCCACGCCTCGGCCCAGCTGGCCGCCGCCGCGGTCAAGGAGGGCTGGGAGGGCCGCGACGACGACGACTGAGCGCCGCGGCCCGCGCAGACCGTGGTCGTGCTCGTCGCCGTGGACGACTCGGCCCACCGCTCAGAACCGCACCGTGAACTGCAGCGCGGCGTTCAGCGCCAGCCCCAGCCCGTCCGCGAGCAGGTCGTCCGAGTCCACCGCGTCGTCCGCCGCGACCTCCTTCAGCACCCCGATCAGCCCGACGACGCCGGTGGCGGCCAGCGTCGCCCAGCCGGTGCCCCACTGCGGCCCCCAGGTCGGGTCGGGCCCCTCGAGCACCTCGGTCAGCGTCAGCGCCATGCCGAAGCTGGCCCAGAAGTGCGCGTGCAGGTCGGGCCGCTCGAGCAGCAGCGGATCCGCCGCGCGCGCCGGCGCCATCGGGGCCGCGCTCGTGATACAGGACAGGGCCAAGAGGACGGCCCCCAGGACTCTTCGGCGTGATCGGTCCATCTCTCCTCGCGGCCCTCGTCTGGCTGCCCCGCACCACCGCCGGCGCCGAGGCCGCGCACGACCTCGGCCTCGACGCCGGGCTGCGCGGCACGATCACCTTGGCCGTCGACCTGCAACTCGTGCAGGGCGCCGGCTGGCGGCTCGACATCTTCACCCAGGCCCGCACCGTCGTGCGCGAAAACACGTCGACCGAGACGAAGGTGCGCATCTCGCCCGAGCACATCGCCTACCCGGTGGGCGCGCGCCTGCGCTTCCCCCTCGCGGGCGACGCCGAGTGGGGGCTGTTCGCCTACCACCAGTCCGAGCACGACATCGACACCGACGACGCGCGGCTGAACGACGAGACCGTGTCCTTCGAGGTCTACGGCGCCGAGTACGTGCTGCCCCGCCTGCGCGTCGGCGGCGGCCTGTACTACGATCGCGGCAGCCGCCTCGACGGCAGCCGCCAGAAGCTGCCCTTCGACTACTACCTGCTCGGCGGCACGGTGTCGGGCTGGCTGCCCTTCTTCGGGCCCACCTACGGCGCGGGCAGTCTGACCGCCATCGCGCTGTTGGAGTCGCCGTGGGTGCACGTCGCCGGCCACGTCGACGCGGGCTGGCGCCTGGAAGGCGAGGGGGGCGAGTGGCGGGCGTTCCTGCGCTTCCAGCGCATCGAAGACTACCAGTACCTGGGCGACAGCCCGCGCCACCTGCTGTTGATCGGCACCTCGCTCGGCGTGCTGTGAGGGGGGTCGCGCTCCTGGCGCTGGCGCTCGCCGGGTGCGGCGCGCGCGGGCCCACCTGGCCGGCCCCCGCGGGCACCTGGACCGCGCCCCTGGTGGACGCCTGGCGGCCCGACCGGCTGCTGGTCGAGGCGCGCGTGCAGGGGGTCGGCCCCTTCCTGTTCGCCGTCGATCCGACGGTCGCGGGCGCCACGCTGTCCGCGCCGCTGGCGGCGCTGCTGAGGGTCGAGGGCGCGGGCGATCCGGCGCGCGGGCCGCGGGCGCGGGTGGCCTTCACGCTGGGCGATCTGGTGCTGACCGACGTGCCGACGACCCTGGTGGACGTGCCCGAGGTCGACCGCTTCTTCGAGCGCCCGATCGTGGGGGTGCTGGGCGACGCGCTGCTGCGCGGCGGCGCGCTGGAGGTGGATCGCGCGCGCGGCGTGCTGGTGCTGCATCGCGGGCCGGTCGACGCGCCGGCCGGGGCGCGGGTCGAGCCGGCCGCGGCGGGGCGCCTCGACGTGGAGGTCGCCGGCGAGCCCGCGCGCTGTCGCCTGTCCCTGGCCACGCCGGTGGCGCAGCTCCCCCCAGCCGACGCCGAGGCGCGCGACCTCGAGCCGGTCCACGAGGCGCCGCGCGGTCGGTCCGGCAAGCGCCCGGTCGCCTGGCGCGCCCCGACGATGCTGGCCGGGCACGTCGCCGAGACGCTCTTCGTCGCGGGCGACGAGACCGTCTGCACGCTGGCGATGCTCGGGCGCCGCTCCTTTCGCCTCGACGCCGTCGAGGATCTCTTCTGGTGGTGGCCGGCGACCGGCGCCGCCTGGCTGCAGCGCCACCCCGATCAGCCGCCGGTGCGCCTGGTGGGCCGCATCACGCGCACCGCCCCCGGTCGCGCGTGGCTGGCCTTCGACCCGCCCGCCGAGACCCTCGCCGAGCGCTATTGGTGGCGGATCGATCTGGGCGTCGAGGGGCGCCCCTTCACCGTGCTGGTTCAGCTGCACCCGCGCCCCGGGCGCGCGCTGACCGTCTCGCTCTCGGATCCCCGCCTCGATCCGGCGTGGCTGCGCCGCCCCGGAGAGCCCCTGACCACCGTGGATCTGGTGCCCATCGAGCGCCGCTGCATCGGGGATGTCTGCCTGTTGGCCGACGGCGGGTGATCGGGCCGCCCCTTTTGTGGAATCATCGCCCTCGTGAACGCCGATCTGCCCGTCGAGCCCCCCGGCCAGTCCGCGCGGCGCCGCTCCGAGCGCGAGGCGTCTCCCCCCTTCACCGAACTGGGAGCACCCCGATGACCTTCACCACGCAACGGGCCGGCCGCGCCCTCGCCGCCGCCGCCGCCGCCGCCATCCTCGCCGGACCGGGCGTCGCCCGGGCCGACTTCCTCACCTTCTGGGCCGCGGGCAAGACCGACTGGGTCGGCGGCTCGGGCGACGTCTTCACCACCTTCGACAGCTCGCTGGGCTACGGCGCCGCGCTCGGCATCGAGGTGGTCGGCATCGACCTGTGGGGCGAGGCGCTGGCCATGGGCAGCGATCAGGCGCTGTTCACGGTCAACCTCGGCTTCGACCTGTCCTTCGGTGACGACACCCGCTTCACCATCGGCCTCTTCACCGGCCCGATGTTCTTCCTCTTCCCCGAGCAGCCGACCCAGACGCTGCAGTTCGACGCCGACACGCGCTCGGCGCTGCAGGCGGCGGGCATCAGCGCGGGCGACATCGACCGCATCGAGTCGAAGTACAACGAGGTGGCCGACGAGGAGGAGGAGCTCAGCCGCCTCGCCGCCGGGTGGAACCTGGGGCGCCTGCAGACGACGCTGGAGTACAAGCTGGCGCCGGTGCTCTACATCGGCGTCGAGGGCATGGTGGGCTATCACTACATCCTGACCGGCGAGGAGGCCGCCGCCGACGCGAAGAGCGGGGTGGTGGATCAGGTGGCGCGCGATCAGGGCCTCGATCGCGACCAGGCGGTGGCGGTGAAGTCGGCCGTCGGCGCCGAGGAGGTCGACGCCGAGAACCTGGACGGGTTCAACTATCAGGCGGGCATCTTCCTGCGCCTCGAGCTGTAGATCGCATCCCCGCCCTGCCGCCGCGCGTCCGAGCGCGGTAACCTCCGCCGCCGCCCTTCGTAGGGGCGGGCGGCGACCACTCGCCCCATCACCCGGAGATCACGTGGACACCTACTACAAGCCCGAGCACCTGCCGAAGTTCGGCAACATCGGCGAGGGCGCGCCCGAGCTGGCCAAGAAGTTCTTCGACTACTACGGCGCGGTCTTCGCCGAGGGGGCCCTGAGCGAGCGCGAGAAGGCCCTCATCGCCCTCGCCGTCGCCCACGCCGTCCAGTGCCCCTACTGCATCGACGCCTACGCCAACGAGTCGCTGGCCAAGGGCGCCGATCTCGAGCAGATGACCGAGGCGGTGCACGTCGCCTGCGCGATCCGCGGCGGGGCCTCGTTGGTGCACGGCGTCCAGATGCTGGAGCACGCCCACAAGGTGGGGATGTAAGGCGATGGACGGCCTGATCCACGTCACCGACCCGATCGCGGGCGTCGATCTCAGCACGCCCGAGGCGGGGCCGAAGCGGGCGACCTCGCTGCTGTCGCGGCGGGCGCCCCTCGCCGCGCCCGCCGAGCAGCTGAAGCTCCTCGACTCGTTGTCGCTCGAGGACGGCGACTTCGACGCGGCGGTGGCGCGGGTCGGCCATCCGAGCGGGCTGCGCCCGGCGGTCCTCGAGTACTTCCAGATCAACGTCGGCAAGCTGTGCAACATGACCTGCCGGCACTGCCACGTGGACGCCGGGCCGGATCGCACGGCCGAGAACATGGACCGCGCCACCGTCGACGCGTGTCTCGCCGCGTTGGATCGCACGACCGCGCACACCGTGGACATCACCGGGGGCGCGCCCGAGCTGAACCCGCACTTCCGCTACCTGGTCGATCAGGCGGTGGCGCGCGGCAAGCACGTCATCGACCGCTGCAACCTGACCGTGCTGCTGCTGCCGCGCTTCCGCGATCTGCCCCAGTGGTTCGCCGAGCGCGGCGTCGAGGTCGTCTGCTCGCTGCCCCACTACCGGCAGCGCAACACGGACGCCCAGCGCGGCGACGGCACCTACGAGAAGTCGATCCGGGCGCTGCGCCTGCTCAACGAGGCGGGCTATGGCCAGGGCGATCCGAAGCGGACGCTGACCTTGATGGCCAACCCGGCGGGCGCCTTCCTCGCGGCCGACCAGTGCAAGCTGGAGGCCGAGTGGAAGATCGGGCTCGAGCGCGCCCACGGGGTGACCTTCGACCGCCTGCTCTGCCTGAACAACATGCCCATCTCGCGCTACCTCGAGTGGCTGGTCGAGACGGACAACCTGGCGGCGTACATGGAGCGGCTGACGAACGCGTTCAACCCCGGCGCGGTGGACGGGGTGATGTGCCGCAACACGGTGTCGGTGTCCTGGGACGGGCGGCTGTTCGACTGTGATTTCAACCAGATGCTCGATCTCGAGGTGTCGGCTGCGGGCTCGGCCTCGGTCTTCGACTTCGATCCCGAGGTCTTCGCCGCCCGGCGCGTCGTGACCGCCCGCCACTGCTTCGGCTGCACCGCCGGCGCGGGCAGCAGCTGCGGCGGCGCCACCAGCTAGGACGGCCCGCCGGGCCGCCGTGGTCGTGGTCGTGCTCGATGCGATTCGCCGCCGACGCCCACACCGACGAGGGTGACCACGGCGAGCACCGCTCCGCTCCGCGGCGCTCACGGCCAGCCGAACGCCGCCCGGCTGGCCAGCCCCAGCCCCGCGCTGGCCGCGTTCGCCGCCAGGGACCAGGCCAGCGACAGCGGGACGCCCAGGGCTGACAGGTACGCCGCCTCGGCGGCGACGGCGAAGGCCTCGGCCACCGCGACGCCGCTCCAATAGCCACCCGGCCAGACGCGCGGCACCACGAAGAAGACGACGGGGTGGGTGAGGGCGCTCGCGCCCAGGGCCCAGAGCCAGCGGCGGGGCCGATGGCGCAGGGCCCGCGCGTAGATCGGCGCCTCGATCACCTGCGTGAACGCGAAGGCGCCCAGCCAGGCCGCGATCACCGCTGGTCGACGAGGAAGAGGCCGCGATCGCAGACGTAGGCGACGTAGCCGCCCCGACCGCTGGCCTGCACCACGTCCACGTCGAAGGCCCACGCCCGCCCCGCGCCGGTGCGCGGATCGATCGTGTACAGCCCGCCCTCGGCGTCGAGGCCCAGCACCTGCTCGGCCGACACCGTGAACAGCTGCTCGGCGTCGACCGCGAAGGCGACGTCCTCGTCGCCGTCGGGCGGGACGGCCAGCCGGCGCCAGGCGCTGTCGGCGTCGCGCACGTACAGCGCGCCGCCGCCGGGCTCGCTGACGATGACCCGGTTGGCCGCGGCCTCGAGCAGGGGCGTGGCCGCCTGACCGCTCAGCAGCGGCAGGTACCACAGCCGGTCGCCCTCGGCGCCCGCCTCCCAGGCCACCGCGCCGCCGCTGGCGTTGCGCAAGCCGCTCAGGCCCTCGACCTCCAGCGCCTCGGCGCCGAGCTGCGGCCGGTAGCGCCACGCGGCCCCGTCGATCAGCGCCAGCAGCGCGTCCCCGAGCACGACGAAGCCGCCCGGCGCGCCGAGCAGCACGTCCTCGCCGCCGTCGTCGAAGCTGCCGCGCCAGACGCTGCGCCCCGGGCGCGCGACGTAGTACACGTCGCCCACTGCGCGGAAGCTGAAGCCGTCGGCCTGCCCCACCAGCCGCCACTCGCCCTCGGCGTCGTCGTACACGTGCAGCGCCTG
>JAUHXL010000198.1 GCA_030426945.1 bacterium | reverse complement strand
CCGGGCGCGGGCGGCGACCCCGGCGTCGGCGGCGAGCCCGGCGCGGGCGGCGTGGGCGGCGGGCCCGGCGTCGGCGGCCAGCCCGGCATGGGCGGCGCGCCGGGCGTCGGCGGCAGCCCGCCCGGCTGCGAAGCGCCCCCCCAGTTGACGCTCGAGCGCGTCGGCGAGGGCCTGCTGACCCGCGACGCGCCGGTCGAGATCCGCTTCACCGTGGACGACCCGGCCGCCGAGCTCACCTTCGAGAGCGACCAGGGCGGCCACTTCACCGCGCGCCCGGATCACGTCTTCTGGGCGGCCGGCGGCGGCACCGAGGATCTCGAGGCCGTCTCGTGGCCCTGGTGGACCGGGCCGGTGACCCTCACCGCCATCGCCACCGACGCCGACGGCTGCGCCGGCCGGGCCAGCCTGCAGGTGCAGCTGGCGGGCGACGTGGTCATCTCCGACTCGCTGCGCGGCGCGATGCTCGCTTACGGCAGCGACGGTCGCTACCTGGGCCGGCTGGGCCAGCCCCACGACGGTCGCGGGCTGACCGACATCGAGGTGCTGCCGGAGGGCGTCCTCGATGACGGCCGCGGCTTCCTGGTGGCCTGGGGCAACCACGGCGCGAGCGACGCGGGCATCCGGCTCCTCGACGGCGAGGGCGCGGTGGTGCGCACCTTCGAGCAGAACGACCTGGCCGGCCAGCCCCTCTGGGCGCGCGGCCACGGCCCGCGCCAGGTGCACTACTGGGCGGCGCAGCAGGAGGTGCTGGCCGACAACGGCGCCGACCGGCGCATCTTCCGCTTCAACCTGCAGGGCGAGTACCTGGGCGCCATCGAGCTGCCGCAGCAGGGCCAGACCAACTACGAACCCATCGGCTTCGCGACCGTCGACGGCCGGCCGGTGGCGGGCAGCGACATCGGCACGCGCCTGTTCTACGTGGACGTCGAGCCGCCGGAGCCCCTGCTGGTGGGCATCGGCGACGGCTTCGACACGCTGATCGGCCTGGCGGACGGGGCCGCGCCGGACCAGCTGCTGGCGCTCATGCGGCGCGGCGGCAGCGAGTTCCGCCTGTATGGCCTCGACACCCGCCTGCGGCCCCACGGTGAGGCGATCCCCCGCGCCGAGATCCGGTACATGACGCGCTTCGTCGACGGCTTCCTGGCCATCCACATCAACGGCATCACCCGGTACACGACCGACCTGGTGGACACGGCGCCCGGCGAGGACTGGGATCAGCGGGCGGCCACCAACATCGGGGCGCGGGGAGGCATCGCGTGGCTCGACTGACCACCTGGGGCGGCGCGCTGGCGCTGGCGTGCGCGCTCGTCGGCTGTGACGACGGCGGCGAGCGGACGGCGCGCGTCACGGACGCGAGCGTCGGCGTGGACGGCGGCGGCATGGGCGGCAACGCGCCCGGCGCGGGCGGCGAGCCCGGCGTCGGCGGTGAGCCCGGCGTCGGCGGCGCGCCCGGCGTCGGCGGCGCGCCCGGCGTCGGCGGTGAACCCGGCGCGGGCGGCGCGCCCGGCGTCGGCGGTGAACCCGGCGCGGGCGGCGAGCCCGGCATGGGCGGCGCGCCCGGCATGGGCGGCGCGCCCGGCGCGGGCGGCGCGCCCGGCATGGGCGGTGAGCCCGGCATGGGCGGCGTGCCCGGCATGGGCGGTGTGCCCGGCATGGGCGGCGCGCCCGGCGCGGGCGGCGCGGGCGGCGCCCCCGGCTGCGTCGATCCCGTCATCACCGCGCAGCTCGTCGAGCAGCGCCTCTACCACCGGCGCGAGCCCGCCGAGATCACCCTCACCGTGGAGCCCGCCGGCGACTGGCAGCTCGCCTTCGAGGCCACCCCGGGCGGTCGCTTCACCCCGCGCGCGGACCGGGTGTTCTACGCCGCCGGCGGCGAGAACCCCGACGACCTGCCCTGGCCCTGGTGGACCGGCGACGTGACGATCACCCTCACCGCGACCGACGGCCCCTGCAGCGGGAGCGCCGAGGTCGCGGTGCGCGTGGCGGGCGACGTGCTGGTGGCCGACTACAACCGCAGCCACCTCGTCACCGTCGGCAGCGACGGCCAGGTCTTGGGCCGCTTCGTCCAGGTCACCGATCGCGGCCTGCGCGGCCTGATGCAGCTGCCCCGAGAGCAGGGCGGCGACCTGATCGTCGCGGTGCGCGGCGACGACGAGCACGCGCCGATGCTGCGCCGCATCGATCGCGAGGGCGCCACGGTGCTCGACTTCGAGACGACCGACCTCGCCGGCGCGCGCCTCTGGCCCGACGACCGCATGGCCCACGACGTCGCCTGGGATCCCATCAACCAGCTCGTCGTCGCGGACTACGGCCCGGACGGCACCCTCCACCGCTTCCGCCCCAACGGCGAGTACGTCGACAGCCTCACCGTGCCCGACGCCGCCGGGCAGTTCCGCGGCACGGCCATCGGCTTCGCGGTCCTCGGCGACGGCACGCTGCTGGCGGTCGGCCGCGACCAGCGCAACGTGCAGCGCCTGGTGAACGGCGCCTTCGAGGTGCTCACCACGTGCCCCGACGGCTGCACCGGCATGGGCACGGGCCACGACGGTGGCGCGGTGATCGTCGCCGGCGGCGAGAACGACGTCGAGTGGTTCTTCGTCGACGCGCGCGGCCGCGACAGCCTGCAGCAGGAGGACTTCCTCGGCTTCGATGTCACCGCCGTGGTCCGCTTCATGGACGGCTACCTGGGGGTGCCGACGATCGGCAGCCGCATCCCCTACCTGAACGCCCGCCTCGAGTACGTCACCGAGGACGCGCCCATTCGGATTCAGGGTGACTTCGACATCCTGCCCCAGCCCGAGGGCTTGCTGTGGCTGCACGACTTCTGACCCGCCCCACCTGATCGGAATCGGACCCCATGAATCTGCTGTCCGCGGCCCTGCTGGGCCTGGTTCAAGCGCTCACCGAGTTCCTGCCCGTCTCGTCGAGCGGCCACCTGGTGCTGGCCGAGGCCCTCCTGGGCGCCGACATGGGCGCCGGCGCGGCCTTCGAGGTCGCGGTCCACTTCGGCACCCTGCTCAGCGTCGCGGTGCTCTTCCGCCGCGACCTCCGGGACCTCGTCGCGGGCGCCTACGACGCGCTCACGGGCGGCGGCCTGCCCGCTCGCCTGCGCGAGGACGCCCGCCTGCGGCTGCTGCTGGCCATCGTGGTCGGCTGCATCCCCGCCGGCGTCATCGGCCTGGCCTTCAAGGACCAGCTCGAGGCCCTGTTCGACGCCCCGCGCCTCGTGTGCGGCGCCCTGATCGCCACCGGCGTCTACCTGCTGGCCAGCCACTTCGCGCCGCGCGGCGAGGGCGAGGTGACGCCGGCCCGTGCCTTGGCCATCGGCGTCGCGCAGGCCATCGCGATCATCCCCGGCGTGTCCCGCGCGGGCAGCACCATCGCCACGGCGATGTTCCTCGGGGTGGAGCGCGATCTGGCGGCCCGCTACAGCTTCCTGATGTCGCTGCCGGTCATCTTCGGCGCCACGCTGCTCAAGGCGCGCGATCTGCTCGACGCGCCGCCCTCGGCGGACGCCCTGCTCGCCCTCGGCGTCGGCGCGCTGGTGTCCTTCGTCGCCGGCCTCGCGGCCCTCGCCCTGCTGATGCGGCTGGTGCGCCGCGGCGTCTTCGGCCACTTCGGCTGGTACTGTCTCGCCGTCGGCGTCGTGGGCCTCGCGCTGTTGTAGGCGCCCGCCCGCAACCCGCCGGCGGGCGCGGAATCCAAACCCCATGCCGCCGATCCTGCTGCTGTCCGTGCTGTTGGCCAGCCCCGCCCACGACGCCCTGTGGGTCGAGGCGCCGCCCCACGCGCCCGCCGTCACCCTGCCCTCGATCGCGCCCATCGTCGACGCCACGTTGCCCGCGCTGCTCGAGGTGCGCACGGCCCCGGCCGCCCTGCCGCCCGGCCACCCGCCGATCCCCGGCGACGATCTGCGCGGCGAGGCCACCGGCTTCGTCATCCACCCCAGCGGCCTCGCCCTGACCAACCAGCACGTCGTCGGCTGCGAAGCGACGGTGCCCGTCCGGGTGGGCACGGCCCCCGAGGCGATCACCGCCCGCGTCCTCGCCCGCGACGCCGCCGCCGATCTCGCGCTGCTGCAGCTGCCCCCCCGCGACGACCCCTGGCCCCACCTGCCCCTGGGCGACAGCACGGCCCTGCGCGTGGGCGACTTCGTCGTCGCCGTCGGCAACCCCTTCGGCCTCTCCCACAGCGTCTCGCTCGGCATCCTCTCCGGCCGCGACCGCCCGCCCGAGCGCGCCAGCGAGTACGCCTACCTGCAGACCGACGCCGCCATCAATCCGGGCAACTCGGGCGGCCCCATCCTCGACCTCGCCGGCCGCGTCGTCGGCATCGCGACGGCCATCCACCGCCAGGGCAGCGGCATCGGCTACGCCATCCCCATCGACGCGGTGAAGTTGATGCTGCCCGGCATGAAGGCGCAGGGCCGCCTGGTGCGCGGCTGGCTGGGCGTGGCCATCCGCGATGTCGCGCGCGGCGTCGAGATCGTCCGCCTCGACGCCACCGGCCCCGCGGCGCAGGCCGGCCTGAAGGTGGGCGACGTCATCCGCACCTTCGAGGGTCGCCCGGTCGACTCGACCCGCACTCTGCAGGGCTTCGCCGGCCTCGGCCGGCCGGGCAACACCGTCGAGCTGCACGTGGCCCGCGGGGAGGCGCTCGAGGCGCTCCCGGTCACCCTGGGCGCTCGCCCCGACCCCGGCGACGACACCTGCCCCCGGCGCGGCTTCTTCGACCGGATGCTGGACGGCCTGCGCCCGCAGTGAGCGGCCGCGGGGAAGACACCCCCGCTCGACCCGGCGCTCGTGCGGAAGCGCATCGGCGCGCCCCGAGGTCTTCGGCGTCCCGCCCCACCCCCCAACGCCCGTTCACGATCACCCGCCCCCGCCGTGCCGCCCGTTCACGGTCGCCACCGCCCCATCGGCCCCCGCGCGCTGGCACGCCCTCTGCTGATGCCCCGCGCATCAACGTCTTCGGGAGAAGCCCCATGTTGCGCCCGCGCGCCCTCGCCCTCGCTGCCCTCACCGCCCTGCCCTTCGCCACCGGCTGCGGCCCCGACGAACCCGACACCGATCCCTGCGCCCCCCACCAGAGCACCCTCACCCACCGCTACGACGAGAACGGCCTGCGCCTCGAGACGCGCACCGACCGCGGCGACGTGCGCGACGTCGAGCGCTTCTTCCACGACGAGCAGGGCCGCCTGCTGAAGAAGACCCTCGACCGCGACGACGACGGCGTCTACGAGCGCGTCGAGCTGCGCCGCTACGACGGCGAGCGCCTGGTGAGCGTCGAGGTGCAGGCCCCCGGCGCCCGCTGGCGCGCCGCCCTGTTCCACGACGCCGCCGGCCGGGTGAACGCCGTGCGCTTCGACGGCCGCCCGGCCGCGGTCGAGGCCGTCGAGACCGACGTGCTGTTGTTCGAGGCGGCCCCGGTGCTGGTGCCCGGCCTCGACCTGCCCGCCGACTGGAGCCTGCTCGAGGCCGGCGTCTTCGATCCCGAGATCCGCCTCACCTACGACAGCGCCGGCCGCCTCGCCTCGGTGGACTGCGACCTCGACGGCGACGGGCTGCCCGACACCCACCGTCGCCACACCTACGCCGAGCGCGAGGCGCGGCTGGCCTTCGACGCCGACGGCGACGGCGTGGCCGAGCGCATCGACACGATGCGCTACGACGACGCCGGCAATCTGGTCGAGCACGCCGCCGACCTCGACGCCGACGGCGTGCCCGACGCGCGCCGCCGGCTCGAGGTGTGGACCGACCTCGAGCGGCAGATCGTCGACCGCGACGGCGACGGCACGCCCGAGCTGACCATCGAGCGCCGGTACGACGCCGCCGGCCGCCTGGTGCTGGCCGAGACCTACGACGCGCGCGGCCGACGCACGCTGCGCGAGTCCTTCGCCTTCGACGCCGAGGGTCGCCTGGCCCGCGCCGCCCTCGACCACGGCGACGACGGCGCCGAACAGGTGCGCACCTACCACTACGATCCGTCCGGGCGCCTCGAGGCGGTCGAGGCGCTCGAGATGCCGCTCACGTGCGGGGGGTCGGTCGCCGGCGAGTGAACTACCGCGGCCCGTCCTGAAGCCGCAGGAACACCTCGCCCCCCGACCGCAGGAGCAGATCGAGCCGGCCGTCCCGATCCATGTCGTGCAGCACGACGTCGCCCGGCGGCGCGTCGAGGGCCACCACGCGCGGCGTGAACGCTTCGCCCAGCGCCGCCGCCGGATCGCGATCCCACACCGTCAGCGACGCCACGTCCCGCCGCCACGCCAGCAGGTCGACCGCGGCGTCGCCGTTCAGGTCGGCCACCTCGACGAAGCGCACGCAGCCGCAGGGCGGCGCCAGGCGCACCGCCTCCTCGAAGGCGGGCCCGACGAACAGGTCCGGCGGTGCGTCGACGCCGGCCACCTGTCGGTACAGGTCGATCGCGCCGTCGGTCCCGACGGCGACCAGGTCGGGCCAGCCGTCCCCGTCCACGTCGGCGACCCGAACGTCGACCGCTTCGGGAGACGTGTCCTCCCCCACCACCACGTCATGCTCAACCCGCGTTGCACGCGACCCGGCCGGGTTCCAGGACACCCGCAGGCGAAGCACGGCCCCCGCTCGCCCCCCGTCGGCCACCAGGTCGAGGTGGCCGTCCCGATCCAGATCCACCACCGTCGCGCCCGCGCCGGTGCTGCGCGCGAAGCCGTCGAGCGCGACGAAGGCCATGTCGTCCTCCCCGACCTGGTTCGAGAAGACCGTCGTCTGAAGGCCCCCGATCAACGTCAAGGGCGCCACCACGTCTGCTCGCCCGTCGAGGTCCAAGTCGCCCGTCGCGATGCGCCCGGCGACCGAGTTGGTGGTGCCGAAGGCGCCCGACACCGCTCCGTAGCCCAGTCCGAAGAGGGTGTCTTCGGAATCGTTCAGCGCCGCTGGGTCCGTCGAGTACCACAGCAGCCCGGGCGGAAAGGACGCTTCGGGGTCGCTCGGCTCACCACGGTCGGCCAGCAGCAGATCGAGCCAGCCGTCTCCGTCCACGTCGATGAGCGCCAGGTCGTGCGTGTCGTGCTCGCCGTCGCTCAGGTCCTGCATGAGGCAGAGAGGCAGCAGGCTCGAGCCATCCTTCCCGACGATGTCGTCGCGATCCTGCAGCCACACCTCGGCCGAGTCGAGGTTGCCTCCGAGCGCGCCGGCCGCCACCGCGACGTCGGGCAGGCCGTTGCCGTCGATGTCCGCCACCCGCGGCCGGCCGTCCGCCACCGAGAAGCCGAGCGGCGTCGGGGCGCCCCAGGTGGGCACGCGACGGGTCACCGGCGGGTGCACGCGCACCGCGCCGGCCGCCGTCGCCACCGCCAGCCGTCCCCCCAGGCCCACGGCCTGCCGCCACGCCGCCGCGCCCGCCACCGGCGTCACCCGGGCGGCCGGCGTGCCGACCGCCCACACGACCACGGACGCCGCGGGCGACGCGCCCCACGACACCAGATCAGGCCGGCCGTCGGCGTCCAGGTCCGCCACCGCGGCGCCCTCGACGCCGTCCGGCAGGGCGGAGCCGTCCGCGGGGGCCGCGAAGCCGCCTTCGACCCCCAGCACCACCCGCAGCCGGTCGGCGCCGCCGTCCACGATCAACAGATCCCGCCGCCCGTCGAGGTTCACGTCCGCCGTCACCAGCGCGACGCCCCGCTGGGCCAGTACACCGAGGTCCGTCGTCACCCACTGGCCGGCGTCGTCGAGGTGGAGGCGCTTCGTCTGCCCGCCGGCCAGCAGCACGACCGCCGCGTCCCCCGCGCTGGCGGGCGCGTCCACCACGGCCAGTGCAACCACGACCCCGTCGGGGTCCACGCTACGCGCCGGGCGCAGGTCGAGCGGCCCCGGCCCCACCCACGGCAGCCCGACCACCAGCCCCTCGGCGTTCACGGCCACGACGCCGGGACGCCCGTCCCCGTCCAGATCCGCGGCCGCGACCCATGACGCCGCGCCGCCGACGTCGACGCCGCCCGCAGCTTCCAGCGACCCATCCTGCCGCTGGCGCCACGCCCCCACGCCGCCCCCGGCGCCGCCGCGCGCGCCCAGCAGAAGTGGCCGCCCGTCGCCCGCCGCCCCGACCCCGACCAGCCGCGTCACCGGCCCCGCGCCCGCCAGGGGCGCCAGGGCGCCCAGACCGGCCGGCGAGCCGTCGTCGGGCGGATACAGGCGCAGCGTGTCGACGCCGTCGGCCACGATGAGCGCGGTCGCCCCACCCTCCCCCGCCAGCGTCGCCAGAGCCGTCGCCGGCCCCTCCGAGACGCCCAGAACACCCGCGAACGCGCGCGACGACGGCCGCCGCTGCCGCAGCACCTGCACCGCCCCGTCCGCCGTCACGACGATGAGATCGACCAGCCCGTCGCGATCCACGTCGGCCACCGCGAAGGCCGTCGGCACGTCCTGGGTCACCAGCGTTTGGACGTCCTGGGGCCGCTCGAGGGGGTCCACGACGATCCGCAGCGCTGCGTCCGCGCCGCCGACGATCAGGGCCAGCGTGTCGGCGCCCGCCAGATCCACCAGCGCGACGCCGGCCGGGCCCACGGGCAGGTCGATCTCGAGCACGCCCGCGGCGTCGAAGAGCCCACGCGGCGACGCCAGCGTCGACGCCCGCTGGCGGTGCAGCGCGACCCCGCCCGGGCCGGCCGTCACCACGTCGGGCCGACCGTCGCGATCGAGATCGCCGATGGCCACCGATGACGCGTCCGCGGGCGCGCGCGGCAGAGGCATCGGCGCCGCGAAGTCCCCCGCGTCGCCGCGCAGCTGTACGCCGCCCTCCGGGCCGACCAGCACGAGATCCGCCTGTCCATCGTGATCGAGATCTGCCCCCGCGAGGCCGGCGGAGGGCAGCCCCTCGGCCACCGGGACGCCGTCATCGAGCTCGAGCGCCGCGCCGTCGGAGCTCAGGCCGATCGCCACACCCAGGGCGCCCTCGGCCGTGAGCGTGAGCAGGTCAGGCCGCGCATCGCCGGCCACCTTCGCCACCCCCAGGGCGGCGACCGGTGCCGCGCGGTTCAGCGAGCCTGTCGGCCGCACGCCGCTCTCCAGATCGCCCCGCAACAGGGCGACGCGCGCGCCTGCGGCGGCGGCCAGATCGGTCAGACCGTCGAGGTCGAAGTCGGCCGCGACCAGCGCGGTGGCGTCGCTCGGCCCGCCGAGGGGGCGGATGACCGGCGGCCCGGGACCGGCCAGGTTGCGCACCCAGAGGAGCCCCTCGGGCCCGGGCACCACCGTCTCGGGCCGCCCGTCGCGATCCAGATCCACCACGACCACCGCCGGCCCCGCGGCGGCCTGCGCCGCGGGCGCGGCCTCGAAGCGCAGCGGCTGCGCCACGCGGGTGAGCACCAGCGTGCGCCGCACCGTCGCGAGGCCGTCGGTCGCCTCGACCGTCACGCGACACGGTCCGGGCGCGCCGACGCAGGCCGGCACGCGCAGACCGCCGGCGTCGACCTCGATGGGCATGCCGCAATCGTCGTCGATCCGCGCGACCTGGACGTCGCCATCACCCAGCCCGTCGTCCTCGACCAGCGGCGCGAGCACCAACGGCCCACCCAGCGGGCACGCCGCCCCGGTCGCGACGACGACGGGGGGCGCGTTGACGCCCGGATCGACGGGCACACAGGCGGAGCGCAGGCCCGCCGCGTCGACCGCGCGCACGTAGACGATCATGTCCTCCGCGCCACGGACGACCACCTGCGTGAACGACCCATCCGGCCCGACCATCACGCGCCCGCCCGGATCGCTGCAGTCGGCGACCGTGTGCACGGCCACGGTCGCGCCGGCCTCGGTCCTGCCCTCGATCTGCACCCGCCCGAGGGAGAGCAGGCGCACCACGTCCAGGATCAGCGGCGGCGGCGTGGTGTCGTTGACGTAAGCGGCGACCGGGCCATGGCACGGCGAGCGGTTGCCCAGGGCGTCCACCAGAACCACGAAGAACGTCGTCTCGGCGTCGCGAGCCACCTCGACGTCGGGCACCGCGAACGCGCCCGCGGCGTCCGCGACCGCCTGCCCGACGGCCCCCGGGCACCCGGCCTCGACGTGAACCTCGACCACGCTGGCCGCCTCGGCCGTGCCCGCGAGCGTGACCGCCTGATCGGTGCTGGGCCCGAGCGGTCGGGTGACGACGCCCTCCGGCGCGGCCGGCGGCGTGTCGTCGCGGGTGAGCGAGAAGGAAGCCTCGGCGATCAGCGCGCCGTCGACACGGACGCACAGGACCAGCGCGTTGAGGCCCTCGACCAGATCCCGCGCGTCGACGGTCGACGTGCCCGCGCCGCCTGGGTGATCGACCACCGAACCCGGCAGCAGCGCGCCCCCGCATGCCTCCACGAAGACGCCCACCTCCCCCACGACGTCGGTGCGCCACGCCACCGTCGCGGCGCGGAACGCGCGATCACCGACCGCGCTGAGCCCCACGGGCGCGACCTCGTCCACCACGATGGCCGGCGTCGGTCCAGCGTCCGAGGGCGGCGTCTCGGCGTCCGGGGCGACCGCGTCCGGGCGCCCGGCGTCGCCCATCGGCCCCTGATCGGCGCCGCCCCCGTCGGGCGCCCCGTCCGGCAGCGCGCCGTCCGGCTGCGCGGCGTCCGCCTGCGCGGCGTCGGCCAAAGCCGCGTCCAGCAGCGCCCCATCCCCTGCGTCCGCGCGCCCCGCGTCCAGCGGCGGTGCACCATCCACCGCCGCGTCCCCGCCGGCGTCCATCGCCACGGACCGCTCGGGGAACTCGGCGCAGCCGCCCGAACCGAGCGCCAGCGCCAGCGCCCCCACCCAACCCCATGCGCGACGCGCCGCCATCGTCCCCCTCCCGAAAGCAAAGAGAGAATTGGTCAGAGCACCCGTGCACCGCAACCGCTCCGTTCACGACGCCGTGAACGGTCGTTCACGAACCGTGGGCTGCGCCTACGCAGCGGCGCCCTTCGGCGCGCGGACCACCCCTTGCTGCCCTGCCCGGCGTCCACCGAAACGGAGCCAGAACATGACCCCGCGCCTCGCGCTGACCACCCTCGCCCTCGCCCTGACCCTCACCACCCCCGCCCTGGCCGCCCCCCGCGGCGACTGGGCCCTCGGCGCCGCGCTCGGCGCCGAGGGCAGCGCCGCCGTCGCCGGCGCGAGAACCCAGGCCAGCGGCCGCTGGCGCTTCGCCGACGCCTGGTCCCTCGACCTCGCCGGCCGCAGCGCCAGCCTGGGCAGCCACGACGACGCCGTCGACGACCAGATCTACCTGGCGCTGCTCGCGGGCGTGGCCTGGACGCCGCTCACCGACGCCGACGACGGCGCCCCCCGCGTGGCCCTGCGCTTCGCCCACGTGCACCACGCGTCGACCGACAGCTGGGAGGCCACCCCCTTCGCCAACCTCGCCGGCGACTCGAGCGGCGGCGTCGTCCACCGCTCCGGCGCCGAGCTCGCCCTCGGCTACACCACAGGCGCCGGCTGGCGCCTCGGCGACTGGGCGATGAACCTCGACTTCGAAGCCACCTTCGCCGCCCTGCCCGGCAGCGACGCCCTCGGCTTCAGCGGCGCCCTCAACGTCGGCGTCGTCTTCGAGAGCCTCGGCGGCTGACGCCTCCCTCGCCCCCGCCCGGCGACCGTGTAGACTGGCGCCCGATTCGCCCGCGAAGGGAGCCGACCCATGCCCGACCTGTCCCGCGGGGCCAACGCGCCCCTGGCCAAGAGCGGCGTCGCCCGCGTGTCGCTGCGCTGGG
>JAUHXL010000197.1 GCA_030426945.1 bacterium | reverse complement strand
GTCAGCCGCAGGTTGCGCGACTGGAAGTAGGCGCTGCGCGCGGGATCCACCAGCAGGTGGCCCATGGCGGCCGCGTAGCAGGCGTCGATGCGGGTCCGCTGGGCCGCCGTGCCGGGCTGGGGTCGGGCGACCTCGAGATCGGGGCTGACCCCGCCGGCGACCGCCGCGAGGGCCTCGGCCGCGGAGGCTGGATAGACCTCGCCGACGGCGGCCAGCACGTCGCGCAGCACGCGCAGGCCGTCGGCGAAGTGGCCCGACAGCAGCAGCAGCTCGGCGGCCTGGCGCTGCAGGGGCGCCGCGTCGGGCCCACCGGCCGCGGCCTCCTCGAGCATCAGGGCGGCCGCTTCGGGGCCGCGACCGGCCGCCGCGAGGGCGTCGGCGTTGGGCCGGCGGAGCGCGCCCGCGGCGCGCGGATCGGCGCGCCGGGCCTTGGCGTAGAGCGAGGCCGCGTGGGCGAACGCGAGGCTGTCGGCCGCGCGCCGGGCGGCGTGGACATAGGCGCGCGCCGCGCCGGCGCCGTCCCCCGCGCCCTCGAGGTGCGTCGCCAGAGCCTCGCAGTCCTCGGCCCCCTCGACGCGCCAGGCGGCCGCCAGGCGCGCGTGCACGGCGCGCTGCCGCGCGGGCGACAACGTACCCAGCAGCGCCCGCCGCAGCCGGTCGTGATAGGGCTCGACCGCGCTCTGCTCGCCCGAGCCCCGGACGCGCACCAGGTGCTCTCCGCGCAGCACCGCCAGCGCCTTCTGGCCGTCGTCCGGCGTGTCCGCGGCGCGCAGGGCCACGCGGCGCGGGGTGGGCCGACCGGCCACCACCACCACCTGCAGCAAGGCCGCGGCCGCGGCGGGCAGCGCCGCCGCGCGCGCCGCGACCACCGCCTCGATCGTCGGGGTGAGGGGGACCGTGCCCAGCGCCAGGATGTGGCGCACCAGCTCGACGACCAGGAAGGGGCTGCCGGCCGCCTCGTCGACCACCCCGCGGACCAGCGCCGGCCGAGCCGCGGGGCCCAGCAGGCGACCGGCCAGCCGCCGCGCCTCGCGATCGGCCAGCGGCCCCAGCGTCACGCGGCGCGCGCTCTGGAAGACGCCCCACAGCGGGCTCGTGACGGCCTCGTCCTCGCGGCCGGCGCCCACCCACAGCACCGCGGGGGCCGGCGGGCCCAGCAACGCCTCGACGAGGCGGGCGCTGTCGGCGTCGGACCACTGAAGATCGTCCAGCAGCACGACCACCGGCCGCTCGGTCGCCAACGCCGCGAGCAGCGCGCGGATCCCCTCGAAGGCCGCCTGGAGCGCGTCGCCGCCGCGCTCGGCCGCGGTCGCCGAGCGCCGCCGGTCGGCCACCGCGTCCACCCGGCCCAGCACCGGAAACACGCGCACCAGCGCGTCCGCCTCGCGACCGGTCAGGCTGTCGGCCAGCTCCGGCGCCTCCTTCACCAGGTGGCTGAGCAGATCGACGACGCCGTCGACCGCGCGGAAGGGCACCGCCTCGTGCTCGAAGGCCCGGCCGTCGAGGACCACGCCGCCGTCACGCCGCACCACGTCGCCGAACGCGCGCAGGAGGGTGGTCTTGCCCATCCCCGAGGGCCCGCCCAGGAACAGGCAGCGGGGGCGACCGTCGTGGGTGGCCGCGAGGTGCGCCCAGAGGACGTCCAGCTCGGCGTCGCGGCCGAGGACGGCCGGCCCGTGGTCGACGATGGTGGGCAGCGGGCCGGTCAGCGCAAGGGCGGTCGCCGGCCGGGCGAGCTGCTGCAGCAGCTGCTCGCCGGTGGGTCGGCGCCCGGGATCGGGCTCGAGCAGGGCCATGGCCAGATCGGCGAGATCGGCCGGCACGTCGACGGGGCGCGGGGGGCGCCGGCCCAGCTTCTTGTCGACCACCACCTTCAGCGGCGGCCCGGTGAAGGGCAGCTGCCCGGCCAGCGCCTCGTAGAGCATGCAGCCCACGGCGTACCAGTCGGCGGCCGGGCCCACCGACGCGGGGTTGACCTGCTCGGGCGCCATGTAGGCCGGGGTGCCGACCGCGGTCGGGTCGTGGCTCTCGGCGGCGTCCGGCTGATGATCCACCGCCAGGCCGAAGTCGAGGACCACCAGGCGCCCGCCCGGCTCGACCAGCACGTTGCTGGGCTTGAGATCGCGGTGCACCTTGCCGGCGCGGTGCAGCGCGACGACGGCCTCGACCAGCTGAGCCAGCGCCCCGCGCAGGCGCGCCTCGTCGAGGGGGCCCAGGGTGCGGCGCGGCGGCTCGGCGAGGGCGACCAGATCGGCCGCGGCGGGGTCGAGCGCGCGGTCGGGCCCGAGGCTGCCGGCGGTCGTGTCGGGCGGCAGGGCCTCGAGGGTGGGGGCGTGGTCGGGACCGTCCGCCGAGGCGCCCCGCACCCAGGCGAGGAAGTCGACGCCGCGCACGTACTCCATGGTGAACAGCCACGCGTCGCCGGCGTGCACCAGGTCGTACAGGGTGACCAGGTTGCGGTGCGTGACGCCGGCCAGGCGGCGGAACTCGCGCTTGAGGCGGTAGATGTCGCGGGCCTCGGTGCGGTTGAGCGTCTTGACCGCCACCTCGGCCCGGCGCTGATGGTCGTAGGCCAGGTGCACGACGCCCATGCCGCCCTCGCCCAGCCAGCGACGTCGCTCGAAGCGCTCGATGGGGCGGCCCGCCATGGCGCCTCTCCTGCTGCGCTCGGTGTCCCGGAGGCCACCCGACGCGAGTCTCTTGCGCGCGGCCCCCAGGGAGCGGGACAACCGCACCATGCCTATCGACACCTCACCGACGCTGCTGAAGTATCGCCGCACCCGCATCGTGGCCACCCTGGGCCCATCATCCAGCGACGCCGCGACGCTCGCCCGGCTGGTCGAGGCGGGGGTGGACGTCTTTCGCCTGAACATGTCGCACGGCTCGCAGGCCGGGCACGCCGAGACGCTGGCCCGCGTGCGCGCGGCCACCGCCGGGCTGCCGACGACCGTCTTCGCTGATCTGTGCGGCCCGAAGATCCGCGTCGAGCGCTTCGCCGAGGGCGCCATCGAGCTGGTCGAGGGCGAGGCGGTGACGGTCACCACGCGCGACGTCGTGGGCGGGCCGGGGCTGGTGCCCACCAGCTACGCCGGGCTGCCCGGCGATGTGTGCCCCGGGGCGCGCATGCTGCTCGACGACGGCAACCTGGCGCTGCGCGTCGAGGCCGTCGAGGGCGAGGACATCCGCTGCGTCGTCGAGGCCGGGGGCACGTTGAGAGACCGCAAGGGCATCAACCTGCCCGGCGTGAACGTCTCGGCGCCGTCGCTGACCGAGAAGGATCGCGCCGACGCGCGCTTCGCGCTCGAGGCGGGGGTCGACGCGCTCGCGCTGTCGTTCGTGCGCCGCGCGGCCGACGTGCACGACCTGCGCGCGCTGATGGACGCGGTGGGCGTGTGGGTGCCGATCATCGCGAAGATCGAGAAGCCCGAGGCGCTCGAGGACATCGAGGCCATCCTCGAGGTGGCCGACGCGATCATGGTGGCGCGGGGCGATCTGGGCGTCGAGCTGCCGCCCGAGGCGGTCCCGCTGGCGCAAGAGGCGCTGATCGAGGCGGCGCGCGCCAAGGCCCGGCCGGTGATCGTCGCGACGCAGATGCTCGAGAGCATGGTCGACAACCCGCGCCCCACGCGGGCCGAGGTCAGCGACGTCGCGAACGCGGTGCGCAGCGGGGCCGACGGCGTGATGCTGTCCGCCGAGACGGCCGCGGGCCGCCACCCGGTGGCCGCCGTGCGCATGATGGATCGCGTCGCGCGCCAGACCGAGGCCTTCCTCTGGGGGCACAGCGAGTTCGGCAGCATCACCGACCGCGACGCGGCGTTGGGCCCGGTGGACGCGGCCATCGCGCGCTGCACCGCGCGGCTGTCACGGGACCTCGACGTGCGCGCGCTGGTCGTCGTGTCGCATCAGGGGCGGTCGGCGGCGGTGATCAGCGCGTCGCGCCCGGCCGCGCCCATCGTCGTGGCGACCCCGTCGCTGGCCATGCGGCGCCGGGTGAACCTCGCGTGGGGCGTGCTGGCCGCGCCGCTCGAGGACGCGGACGAGGCCGACCTGCACGCGTTCGCGCGGCGCGTCGTCCAGGCCCGTGGGCTGGCCGAGCCCGGCGAGCCCATCCTCGTCGTGGGGGGCTTCCGCCCGGATCCCGCGGACAGCGCGCCCTCGATCACCGTCCTGCACGTCTGACCCGACGCCCTCGGCCTCGCGCCGGCCGAACGTCGCAACATCGTGCAACACGATGCAACATGGCCCGCGATTCGGGGGCGCAGCGCCGCGCCGTGAGCGGTCGCGGCGCACTTGGATCGGCCCTTGCTCAATGGCACGGCATCGCGTCGCCGCGACACCGCGTCACCCCAAAACCGGAGCAAGCCCATGATCCTCGCTGCCGTCCTCTCCGTCCTGATCGGTGTCTCTCTCGGCCTCCTCGGCGGCGGAGGGTCGATCCTCACCGTCCCCATCCTGGTCTACGCCCTCGGCGTCGACCCCAAGACCGCCATCGCCACCTCGCTGCTGGTGGTGGGCACCACCAGCCTGGTCGCGGCCATCCAGCACGCCCGCCGCGGCAACGTGCGCTATCGCACCGGCCTCATCTTCGGCGTCGCCGGCATGGCGGGCGCGTTCGGGGGCGGCATCCTCGCCGGCTTCATCTCGGGCACGGTGCTGCTGCTGCTGTTCGCCGCGATCATGGTCGCCACCGCCGTGGCCATGCTGCGCGGACGCCGCAGCGTCGAAGGTCAGGAGCCGCAGGGCGAGCTGCCCGTGGGCCGCATCGTCGTCGACGGCCTGGTCGTGGGCGCGGTCACCGGCCTCGTCGGCGCGGGCGGCGGCTTCCTCGTGGTGCCGGCCCTGGCGCTGCTCGGCGGCCTGTCGATGCCCGTCGCCATCGGCACGTCGCTGCTGGTCATCGCCCTGAAGTCCTTCGCTGGCTTCGCCGGGCACGTCAGCCACGTCGAGATCGACTGGGCGCTCACCGGGGTGGTCACCGGCGCGGCCGTCGCGGGCAGCTTCGCGGGCGCGCGGATGGTCAGCCTCATCTCGCCCGACAAGCTGCGCCGCGGCTTCGCCTGGTTCGTGCTGACGATGGCCGCCTACATCCTCTCGAACAACCTGGGCGACACCGTGCGCGGGGCGCTGGGCCTGGACGCCGTGCCCCAGTGGGCCCTGAGCCTGGCGGCCGCGGGCGCGGTGGCGCTGGTGGGCGTGGGCGTCAGCCTGGTGCAGAAGGCGCGCGCGGCCCACCCGCCCGGCCCGGTCAGCGCGGCGTCGGCGGGCGAGTAGCGTCAGCCCGGCAGCAGCACCCGCGCCGCGGCCAGGGGCAGCGCGCAGAGCAGCTCCGCACCCAGCCGATAGGGCAAGCGCCCGGTCGCGTCCAGCGCCCGGGCGCGCGCCGTCATGACGCCCAGATCGAGCGCGACGTCCGGCCGCCCCAGCACCACCCGGTTGCTGCCGTCGCGCGCCGGGATGCACCACGGCCGCACCAGCCGCTCGGCCAGCGCGTCCAGGGCCGCCGTCGCGCGCGGCCGCCCCGCCAGGATGTTCGCCACCAGCACCCCGCCCGGCGTCAGGCGCTCGATGGCCGCGTCGAAGAAGGCCGCGCGCGAGACCGCCTCGGCCATGTCGTCGGGGCCGTAGCAGTCGATGAACAGGGCGTCGTAGGCGCGCGGATCGCGGGGCACCCAGTCCGCCGCGTCGGCCACGTGCACCTGCAGACGCGGCCCCGGCTGCAGACCGAAGTGCTCGCGCGCGACCTCGACGACCGCGGGCTCGAGCTCGACGGTGTGCAGCACGGCGTCGGGGTACAGGGCCTCGAGCATGCGGGGCAGCGCGCCGACGCCCAGGCCCAGCACCAGCATCCGCGCGGGCGCGTCGACGGCGCAGGTGGCGGCGACCGCCGCGCGCAGGTAGCCGAGCTGGGCTTCGAGCGGCCGGGCCGGATCGATGATGCCTTGCACCAGCGCCTCGCTGCCTTCGAACACCAGCGCCTTGCCCCCGGCGCGCTCGGCGACCTCGAGCACCCAGCGCTGCCCATTGACGCGCTGACCCTGGCGGAAACGCGTGGGCACCGGGCTACCTCGGCAGGGCCCAGGCGCGGTGGAAGCGCCAGCCGCGGGCCACGCGGGCGTCGACCGTCGCCTGCATCGCGCGGGCGTCGGCGACCATGACCGGGGCCAGGCTCAGGCGGGCCTCGCGCAGCAACCCCTCGGAACGCAAGGCCTTCTCGAGCGCCTTCGAGTTGCGGCGCGCGTTCACCTCGGCGGTCAGCGTCTGCACGCGCACCGTGTGGCGGGATTTGTCGCGGTCGACGACCTCGACCTCCACCGCCGGCCGGTACAGCGGCACGGGCAGCACCGCCTGCACGTGATCCTCGAGGTAGTGCTCGAAGGTCATGCGCTTGAAGGGCACGTCGTAGAGGACGACCTTGCCGCCCAGCCGCACCAGCCGACCGAAGGGGCTGTCCGGGCCGAAGGGCGCGGGATCGGCGCTCAGGCGCGCCATCTCGGCCTGCTGCGCGCCCCACGCCGCCACCGGGTGGGTCGGGTGCAGGCTGCGCGCGACGTCCTTCCGGCGGCGGAACACCTCGGTGACGATGCCCACGCGCGACACCGATCGGCGCACGTCGTAGGGCTTGCCCTGCTGCAGGTAGGCGTGGCTGCTGATGCCCTGGTACGGCATGGTCAGCATCACGACGGTGCCCTCGGGGCCGACGGCGTCGCAGAAGGCCTGCGCCAGCTCGACCGGCGTGCCGGTGAAGCCGTGCTGGGGCTCGAAGCCGACGTGCACCATGATCGTGTCGCCGGCGACGACGCCCAGGTGGCGCAGGGTGTCGACCACCTCGGCCGGGCCGAAGGTGCCCAGGGCCTTCGACACGCGCGCCTCGACGTCGTGGCGCGCGCGGTCGAGGCGGCGCCGGGCGTCGGCCAGCTTGCCGCGCAGGTCCGGCGCCTTCACGGCGTGATCTCGCCCACCACGACCTCGGCCGGCTCCGGGTGGCTGAGGAAACCGCGGGGGCTGGCGGTGAAGCCGTAGGCGCCGCTGCAGAAGACGCCGATCAGATCGCCCTCGGCCAGCGGCGGCAGGGGCACCTTGGCGCCGAAGGTGTCGAGGGGCGTGCACAGCGGGCCGACGACGGCGACCTCCTCGCTGGGGGCGGCGTCGAGGTTCGTGACGGCGGCCACCGGATAGGGCCGGTGGATCACCTGGCCGAAGTTGCCGGTGGCGGCCAGGTGGTGGTGCAGGCCGCCGTCCGTGATCAGGAAGGTGGTGCCGCGCGACACCTTGCGGTCGCGCACGCGGCAGACGTAGACGCCGCACTCGCCGGCCAGGAAGCGGCCCGACTCGAGGTGCAGCTGCGCGCCGCCGAAGTGCGGCTGGAACTCGGCCCACAGCGCCTGCAGGCCGGCGCCCACCGCGGCGATTTCGATGGGGGTGTCCTTGGCGTGGTAC
This sequence comes from bacterium, assembly GCA_030426945.1. Classification (GTDB taxonomy): domain Bacteria; phylum Myxococcota_A; class Bradymonadia; order UBA7976; family UBA1532; genus JACKDN01. The sequence goes on along the minus strand of JAUHXL010000197.1, from coordinate 4,322 downwards.
GGGATGCCGAAGCCGCCGCCCAGGTTGATGCGCGTGGGCGCGTGCGGCGCGTGGGGCATCAGCTCGACGAGGGCCTCGAGCGAGCCGCGGTAGGACGTGACCAGCTTCTCGGCGTCCAGGTTCTGGCTGCCGGCGAAGACGTGGAAGCCGACGAAGCGCACCGACTTCAGGGCGGCGACGCGGGCGAGCACCGCGGGCACCTGCTCGGCGTCGATGCCGAAGGCCTGCGCGCCGCCGCCCATGCGCATGCCGCTCTTGCGCACCTGCTGCGCCGGGTTGACGCGCAGGCTGACGTTCGCCGTGCGCCCCGCCGCGGCCGCCGCCTCGGCCACCTTCTCGAGCTCGCGCGGCGACTCGACGTTGATCGAGCCCACGCCCGCGTCGATGGCCTGGGCGATCTCGGCGTCGCTCTTGCCCGGCCCGGCGAAGCTGCAGCCGCCGGCGTCCGCGCCCTGCGCGAGCGCGACGGACAGCTCCCCGCCCGAGGCCACGTCGATGCCCAGCCCCAGCTCGACGAAGGCGCGCACCACCTGCGGGTGCGGGTTGGCCTTCATCGCGTAGTGCAGCCCGATGTCGGGGCCCATCACCCGCCGCAGCAGCGCCACCTTCTGCGCCGCGACGCCGAGGTCGTAGACGTACAGCGGGGTGCCGTGCGCCGCGGCCAGCGCGCCGATGCGCTGGCCGCCGGGGGCCAGCTCGCTCCCGTCGCACGCGAACAGGCCCAGCACGTGGGCAAGGGCGGTGCCGCCGTCGCTCATGCGTCCTCCCCGCGCGCCTCGCGCGCCAGCCGGGCGCGATCGAGCTTGCCGTTGGCGTTGCGCGGCAGGCTGTCGCGCAGCTCGATCTCCTTGGGCACCATGTAGGACGGCATCTGGCGCTGAACGGCCGCGATGAGCTGCTCGGCGGTCACCGTCTGCCCCGCCGCCGGCGCGGCGATGAGGCGGATGCGCTGGCCCAGGTCGGGATCGGGCAGGCCCAGCGCGACCGCGTCGCGCACCAGGCCCGAGTCGTAGAAGAAGGCCTCGACCTCGTCCGGGCTGACCCGGAAGCCCGAGGTCTTGATCATCATGTCGCGGCGCCCGACGAAGTAGAGGTAGCCCTCGGCGTCCATGCGCACGTAATCGCCCGAATACACGACCTTTTGTTCCACCTGCAGGCCCTTCGGCGCCAGGGGATCCGGGCGGAAGCGCTCGGCCGTGCGGGCGGGATCGTTCCAGTAGCCCAACGCCACCAGCGGGCCGCGGTGGACGAGCTGACCGATCTCACCGGGGCCGCAGAGCTGGTCGTCGTCGTCCACGAGGACGATCTCGGCGTCGGGGATGGCCTTGCCCATCGAGTCCGGCCGGACGTCCACCTGGGCCGGGTCCAGGTAGGTGCTGCGGAAGGCCTCGGTCAGGCCGTACATCAGGAACACCTGCGTGTGGGGCAAGCGCTCGCGATAGGCGCGGACGTGCTCGACCGGGAAGGCGCCGCCGCTGTTGGTGATGTAGCGCAGGTGGGCGAAGGCGTCGGCGTCCCAGTCGAGCTGCAGCAGGGCCGACCAGATGGGCGGGATGCCGGCCAGGCCCGTGGCGCGGTGGCGCTTCGCGGCCTCGAGGATGTCGCCCGGGCCCAGGTAGCGGCACAGGGCGAGGGCGCAGCCGACGCGCAGGGCGCACATCAGCTGGTTCATGCCGTAGTCGAAGCTGAAGGGCAGGACGCTGAGGATGACGTCGTCGGGCGTGTTGCGGACGTAGCTGCTGACGCTGCCGGCGCCGCAGACGACGTTGCGGTGCGAGACGACGACGCCCTTGGGCGCGCCGCTCGAGCCCGAGGTGTAGATGATGCCGGCGGGATCCGTCTCGACCCGCCGCCGGTGGGTGGGCGGCGGTGGGTCGCCGGCCACCGCCTCGTCCCAGGGCACCCAGGGCAGCCCCTCGGGCACGGCGTCCTTGGGCACGCCGCGATCACCACCGACGATGATCAGCGCCTTCAGCGACGGCAGACCCGCCAGCGCCTCGGTCAGCCCGCGCAGCCGCCCGCGGTGGGTGATCAGCACCACCGCGCCGCTGTCGCTGAGGATGTGCCGCACCTGCGGCCCGCGCAGCTGGGTGTTGATGTTGACGAACACGGCGTCCGCGCGCGACGCCGCCAACATGCTGGCCGCCTCCTCGCGCGTCTTGCCCAGGTGCACGGCCACGCGGTCGCCGAAGCCCACGCCCAGCCGCACCAGCCCCCCCGCCAGCCGGCCGACCTCGTCGTCCAGCGCGGCGAAGGTGGTGACGTGATCGCCATCCAGGATGCACGGCGCGTCCGGCGTGCGCGCCGCCGAGTCCGCCAGCAGGTGGTGCACCAGGTAGCGCACTCAGCCCTCCTGCGCCTGGCGCACCAGCGCCGCCATCTGCTGCACCGAGTCGAAGTTGCGCAGCGTGATGTCGGCCGGGTCGAGCTCGAGGTCGAAGGTCTCCTCGAGGAAGGCCACCAGGTTCAGCACCTCGGCCGAGTCGATGAGGCCGCTCTCGACCAGGCTCTCGGCCGGGTCGATGCTGTCGAGGCCCGCCTCGGCGGCCAGGAACGCGCAGATCTGCTGCTCGATGTCGCTCATGTTCACCCTCGCGGACCGACCAGTCGAAACCGGGGGTGTATAGCACGGGAGCGGCGCATTGCGGATCGGGAGGGTGCGGCGGCGGCGCGGCTCGGCGGCTCGAGCAGCAGCCTCGGGAGCGTCGCGAACACGGCCCGTGGGTCACTCGCTTCGCCGACCCGGCGACAGGTCCAGGCGAGAGCGGCGAGAAGTGCCCGCCCAATCTCGGCGACGGCTCCCCCGGCGCGAGGGGCCAGAGGTGCCAGCCCAATCTCGGCGACGGCTCCCCCCTTGTCGAGGATCAGCGCACCGACAGCACCACGTGCGCGCCCGGCCACTGGCCGGTGGGCATGCGGCCACCCGGCAGGCCGACCGCGAGGTCGGGGCGCTGGTCGCCGTTCTGGTCGGGCAGCGCGGCGAGGGTGGCGCCGAAGGCCGACCCCTCGGAACCGATGGGGCCCTGCACCAGCTCGCCCTCCGCGGTGAGGAAGAAGACCGCGCCGGCGCCGTTGGCGAAGCCGGGCGCCCCAATCGCGATCTCGTCGGCGCCGTCGCCGTCATAGTCTGCGGGCGCGGCCATCGCGGCGCCGAACTGCCACTTGGGGTCGGCCTCGAGCCACTGCAGCACCTTGCCCACCTTGTGCCGCTTGCGCTCGAGCACCAGCAGCGCGCCGCCCGTCGGCACCAGCAGCACATCCTGACCGCCCAGCCGCGCGCCGCGCACGGCGGCGTGGCCGACCTGCACGTTCGCCTTCTTGCCCGAGAACGCCGGCCGCGGCTTCTCGCCGGGCGCGCGCACCACCTCGACGCGGTTCGCGCCCGGCGCCCCGCTGAACACCATGCCGTCGATGACCGCGAGGTTGCTGCCCAGCGCGCCGCCGAGACGCTTGCCCTCGCTGAGCGCGAGCGTCTCGCCGCCGAGGCCGATGAAGTGGACGGCCCCCCGACCGCCGCCGGCCTCGGGCGCGCCCACCGCCAGCCAGCCATCACCCAACGCCATCGCGGCGCCGAAGCCCTGCTGGCCGTCCACCTGCCACAGCACCTCGCCGTGGCCGTCGAGCGCGATCACCCGTCCCAGGCCCTGCGCGTCGAGCTGCGCGAGGGCCAGCTCGGCAAGGCCGTCGCCGTCCAGGTCACCCAGCGGCACGGCGGCCCGCAGCCCGCCCTCGAGCTCGACGAGGCGCTGGGTGAAGCCCCCGCCGCGGCGGTCGATGAAGCCGAAATCGACGCACAGCCCGCCCGGCCCGTAGGCCCCGCAGGTGGCTGCGAAGAAGTCGCGCAGGTCGAAGCAGCCGGGGCCGTCGCCGAGGCACGCCGGAATCAACCCGGCGCCGATGCCCGCGTCGATCAGGTGGCCGGGCACGAAGTCGGGGTGATCCTCCCGATCCGGGCAGACGGCGCCGGGCCCCGGGCAGAGCGGATCGCACAGGTCACCGAAGCCATCGCCGTTGTGGTCCTCCTGCTCGCGGTTCCACACCTCGGGGCAGTTGTCCTCGTCGTCGGGCACCATGTCGCCGTCGACGTCCGCGTCGCAGTCGTCGGTGGGGCCGGTCCCATCGAGGTCGGCGCCGCCGTCGCTCACGCCGGGCCGCTTATCGTAGATGCCGTCGGGTCCGGGCGCGCACGACCGCCTGACGTCGGCGGGCGCGCTCTCGATGGGCGTGCCGTACAGCGGGTTGGGGCAGCCGTCGAAGTCGAGGTCGCAGTCGCAGAAGTTGCGGGTGTTGGTCGGCGACGGCGTCCACATGCACAGATCGTT
>JAUHXL010000196.1 GCA_030426945.1 bacterium | reverse complement strand
TCGCCACCCGGGGCTGGTCGAGGCCCTCGGCGCGCTCGAGGGCCGCATCGACACGGCCACCATGCGCGATCTCAACGCGCGGGTGCAGCTCGAGGGCCGCGACGCCGGCGTCGTGGCGCGGGGCTTTCTGGCGACCCACGACCTGGTGGATCCCGCGCCGCCGGGCACGGACCGCCCGCCGGTGCGCATCGCGGTGCACCCGGGCGACGGCCTCGAGCCCTTCGTGCCCCGCGCCCGCCGCGCCGTGCGGGCCGCCTTCCCGGATCGCCCGGTCAGCGTGGTCGACGACGACGCGCCCATCGACCGCGTCGCCATCGGGGCGGCGCGGCTGACGGTGATCGGGGCGGAGCGCTTCTTCCGCAAGAGCCTGCGCTCTCTCGAGAAGCGCACCGTGCGCGACGACCGCGTCGAGGCGGTGGCCGCGCTGGGCACGCGGATGCTGCACCTGGTGCGCCGGGCCGACGACGCCGCCGAGCCCTTCGCCGGCCGCGTCGGCGTGCCGCCCGAGGACACCGGCCCCGGCTTCGTGGGCAGCCTCGTGCTGCGGCAGCGCGGCGAGAAGCCCGCCCGTCGCGCCGACGCCGCCGCGCTGCTGTCGGCGGTGCGCGCCGGCGATCTCGACGCCGCGCTCGTGCTGGCCAAAGCGGGCGATCCGGGGCTGACCAAGAGCCTCGCGGCCGGCGGCCTGGCCCTGCGGCCGGTGCAGGGCTGGCTGACCGCCGAGCGGGCGCTGGTCGTCCCCTTCCTGCGCCCGGCCCGCGTGCCGCCCGGCACCTACGCCGGGCAGGACGCCGCGGTCGAGACGCTGGGGGCGCAGGTCGTCCTGGCCGACGCCGCGCCCGCGCCGGCCATCGCGCGCGGCGGCGGCCCCGCGGCGGCGCTGCCCAGCGGCGGCATCCCGCTCACCGCCGACCAGGTGGACGCGGTGGCCAAGGCCGCCGGCGTGGCCGAGGCGCCAGACCCGGTGCTGCCCTCGGCCTGGGGCGCCCGCGTGGCCACGCCGGCCGCGGCACACTCCGGCGCCATGCGCGCGCTGCACGCGGTGCTGAACGTGTTGGTGGTGGTCTTCACGGTGTGGTTGGTGCTGATTACACTGCGACCCGACGAAGACGAGGTCGCGTCGTGACCTGCGTGCCCACCCGAGGGGAGATCCGATGAGCGATGATCTGCGCGCGCGCGCCGAGCGGTGGATGGCGGACGATCCGGATCCGCGGACGAAGGCCGCGACGGCGGCGCTGCTGGACGATCCGGCCCAGCTGCTCGCCTGCTTCGGCGACCAGCTCCGCTTCGGCACCGCCGGCCTGCGCGGCAAGCTGGGGCCCGGCCCCAACCGGATGAACCGCGCCAACGTGCGCCGGGTGACCGCCGGCCTCGCGGCCTATCTGCTCGAGCACGCCGCCGACGCCCGCGCGCGCGGGGTGGTCATCGGCTACGACGGGCGCCACGGCAGCCTGCCCTTCGCGACCGACGCCGCGGGCGTGCTGGCCGCGCGGGGCCTGCCGGTCTACCTGTACGACCACGTCGTGCCCACGCCGGAGCTGGCCCACGCGGTCACCCACCTCGGCTGCGCGGCCGGCGTGATGGTGACCGCCAGCCACAACCCGCCGCAGGACAACGGCTACAAGGTCTACTGGGGCAACGGCGCGCAGATCGTGCCGCCCCACGACGACGGCATCGCCGCGGCCATCGACCGGGTGGGCCCCGTCGGCGCCATCGAGGTGCCCGCGCTCGACGATCTGAAGGCCGCCGGCGCGGTGAAGCCCGTGCCCGACGCGGTGCTCGACACCTACCTGCGGCAGGTGGACGCGGTGCGCGTCTACGACGGGCCGACGGACATCACCGTGGTCTACACCGCCATGCACGGCGTCGGCCGCCGGCTGATCGAGACGGTGCTGGGCCGCCACGGCTACGACCACCTGCACGTCGAGCCCAGCCAGGGCGATCCCGACGCCGACTTCCCCACGGTCGCCTTCCCCAACCCCGAGGAGCCGGGCGCGCTCGACCTGTCCCTGGCGCTGGCGGCGCGGGTGAAGGCCGACGTGCTGATCGCCAACGATCCCGACGCCGACCGGCTGGCGGTCGCCGTGCCCGACGGCGCGGGCGGCTATCGCGCCCTCAGCGGCAACCAGATCGGGGTGCTGCTGGCCGACGAGCTGCTGCGCCACGGGCCCCAGGACGACCGGCGCCTGGTGGCGACGACCGTGGTGTCGACCGGCATGCTGAAGCGCGTGGCCGATCTGCACGGCGCCGCCTACGCCGAGACGCTGACCGGCTTCAAGTGGATCGCCAACCGCGCGCTGCAGCACGAGGCCGACGGCGGGCGCTTCGTGATGGGCTTCGAGGAGGCCCTCGGGTACAGCGTCGGCCCCGTCGTGCGCGACAAGGACGGCGTGTCGGCGGCGCTGGTGTTCTGCGACCTCGTCGCGCGGTGCAAGCGCGACGGGATCAGCGTGCTCGAGCGGCTGGCCGGGCTGTACCGCACGCACGGCCTGCACCTGAGCCTGCAGCGCAGCGTCACGCTGCCGGGGCTCGAGGGCGCCGCGCGCATCGTCGAGGTCATGCGGGCGCTGCGCGCCGCGCCGCCCACCGAGATCGCCGGCACGCCGGTCGCCGCGGTCCGCGACTTCGCGCCGGGCCTGGGTGACCTGCCGCCGAGCGACGTGCTGGCCTTCCACCTCGAGGACGGCAGCCGCATCCTGGCGCGGCCCTCGGGCACCGAGCCGAAGATCAAGTTCTACTTCGAGCTGCGGCTGCCCATGGGGCCCACCGAGGCGCTGGCCGACGCCGAGGCGGCGGGCGTGCCCCGCATGGAGGCGCTGGTGGCCGCGTTCTCGGCGAAGGCGGGGGTGTGATGCGGGGGACGCGCTTCCTGATGGGTTGCCTGGCGCTGTGCGCGCTGGCGGTCGGCTGTGACGACGACGACGCGCTGGGCGACGGTGCCGACGCCGGCATGACCCGGCAGGGCCCCTGCAGCCTGGGCGAGAGCGTCTGCGTCGAGGGGCGCCTGCGCACCTGCCTCGAGGACGAGACGGGCTGGCTGGTCGAGCGCTGCGACGAGGGCACGGTGTGCGTCGAGGACGCCTGCGTGCCCCAGGTGTGCGCCCCGAGCAGCCGCGAGTGCACCGACGAGGGCGTGCGCACCTGCGCCGCCGACGGGCAGTCCTGGTCGGCGCCCTCGGCCTGCCCCACCGACCACGGCTGCATCGACGGCGTGTGCCTCGCGCGCACCTGCACGCCCGGCGAGACGGCCTGCGGCGACAAGGTCGCGCTGACCTGCGACGCGGACGGGCTGCGCTGGGATCGCGCGCCCTGCGCCGCGGCCGAGCGCTGCGTCGACGGCGCCTGCACCGCGGCCCCCGGCGGCGAGGGCAGCTGCCCCGCCGGCCAGATCCTGTGCGCCCCCGACGCGGTGATCACCTGCGCCGAGGACGGCGCCTCGTGGATCGAGACGCCCTGCCTGGCGGGCGAGGCCTGCTTCGGCGGCGAGTGCGTCGCCTGCCTGCGCGACGCCGACTGCGCCGAGGCCGGCGCGGTGTGCACCGACGGCGTCTGCGGCCCGCCGCCCCTGCGCGTGCTGACCGAGGCGCTGCCGCCGGCGCAGATCGAGGTCGACTACGCCGCCGCGCTCGAGGCGGAGAATGGCAGCGCGCCCTACACCTGGTCGCTGGCCGAGGGCGCCCTGCCCGAGGGCGTCGAGCTGGCCGAGGACGGCACGATCGGCGGCGCCCCCATCGAGTCGGGCGCCTTCGCGTTCACCGTGCAGGTGGCCGACGGCGCCGACGCGACGGCCACGGCCGAGCTCGAGCTGGTCGTCGCGCCGCCGGGCCTGCAGATCGTCACCGACAGCCTGCCCGAGGGCGAAGAGGGCGAGGGCTACGCCGCCGCGCTCGAGGCCGTCGGCGGCACCGGCCCCTACGGCTGGCTGATCGTCGACGGCGCGCTGCCCGCCGGCCTGAACCTGGGCGCCGACGGCCGCATCACCGGCACGCCGACCGAGGTGGGGCAGTTCCCGATCCGCGTGCGCGTCGTCGACGCGAGCGCGCCGCCCCTCGCGACCGAGCGGGATCTGCGCCTCGACATCGCGGTCGCGCCCCTGCGCATCGTCGGCGATCAGGTCATCGACCTCGTCGTCGTTCGGGTGGTCACCCTGCCCACCATCACGGTCGTGCAGAACGTGCCCATCCCCTACGAGACCCAGCTGATGGCCCGCGGCGGCCTGCGCCCGCTGACCTGGACCGAGCAGCCCATCGACGAGAACCTGGCCCGCATCATCCCCATGTCGGGCCTGCCCGAGGGGCTGACGCTCGAAGCCGACGGCCGCCTGCACGGCGCCGTGGCCGACACCAACGCCATCGTGCGGGTGCCCATCCCGTTCACGATGATCGAGCTGACCGGCTTCTTCTTCACCGCCGAGGTGCGCGACAGCCAGCCCGTCGCCGACCGCCAGAGCGCCATCTTCCTGCTGCCCACCCTGCCCATCGGCGGCTGACGCCCGCCGCCCGGAGGACTCCCATGGTCGACTTCCGCGCCTTCCGCGCCTGGCGCCCCCGGCCGGACGTGGCCGCCCAGGTCGCCGCTGTGCCCTACGACGTCGTCGACACCGCCGAGGCCCGCGCCCTGGCGGCCGGCAACCCGCTCAGCCTGTTGCACGTCACCCGGCCCGACGTCGACCTGCCCGACGGCACGTCGATGTACGCCGACGAGGCCTACACCGCGGCGGCCCGCGCCTTCGCCGCGCTGATCGCCGACGGCGTGCTGCAGCACGACGACAGCCGCGGCCTGTACGTGTACGCCCAGCAGATGGGCGACCACCGGCAGATCGGCCTCGTCGGCACGGCCTCGGCCGCCGACTACCGCGCCGGGCTGATCAAGAGGCACGAGCACACGCGCCCGCAGAAGGAGGACGACCGCACCCGCCACGTCGAGGCGGTGCGGGCCCACCTCGGCCCGGTGTTCCTCGCGTTCCGCGCGCGCCCGGATCTCGACGCCCTCATCGAGGGCTGCGTGCGGGCCACGCCCGAGGTCGACTTCGTCGGCCACGACGGCGTGCGCCACACCCTCTGGCCCGTCTTCGACCCGGCCACCGTCCACGCGATCGAGGCAGCCTTCAGCCAGGTGCCCGCGCTCTACATCGCCGACGGCCACCACCGCGCCGCGGCGGCCGCCCGCGTGGGCGCCGGGGCCAGCGCCGACGACGCCCGGGGCCGCTTCCTCGCCGTGGCCTTCCCCGACGACCGGCTGCGCATCCTGCCCTACAACCGCGTGGTGGCCGACCGCAACGACCGCAGCGTCGAGTCGCTGATCGTCGCCCTCGCAGATCGCTTCGAGGTGACCCAGCTGACCGGGCCGGCCGCGCCCGACCGTCCCCAGTCGTTCACGATGTTCCTCGGTGGCCGCTGGCACCGGCTGGACCTGAAGCCCGCCGCCGCGCCCGATCGCGACGACCCCGTCGCCCGGCTCGACGTCAGCGTGCTGCAGGATCAGGTGCTCGAGCCGCTGCTGGGCATCGGCGATCCGCGCACCGACGAGCGCATCGACTTCGTCGGCGGCATCCGCGGGCTCGCCGAGCTCGAGGCCCGCGCGGGCACCGACGGCGTCGCCTTCGCGCTCTACCCCACCAGCCTCGCGGATCTGATGGCCATCGCCGACGCCGGCGAGGTGATGCCCCCCAAGTCCACCTGGTTCGAGCCCAAGCTGCGCAGCGGCCTGGTGATCAGCCGGTACTGACCGGGGCGCGCAGGGCGGCCGTGGTCGCCGCCTCGGCGCGGGCCACCGCCTGCGCGCCGCGCTTCATCGTGAAGGGCGTGATGCGCGTGGGCTTCGTCTCGACGACGTGCACCTCGACGCCGCGCGCGCGCAGCAGCTCCACCTGATGGCGCCAGCCGTCGTCGCGCGCCACGTCCAGCGCGCGGTCCAAGAGCCCCATCGGGCTGCGCGGCAGGGGCTGGCTCAGGCCGTGGCTGGGCAGCAGGTGCGCGACCACCACGTCGACATCGACCGCCTCGGCCAGCGCGCGCAGCGGGATCTTGTCGACGATGCCGCCGTCCGCGTGCAATCCGCCGTGCCGCGCGACCGGCCGGAACAGCACGGGCAGCGCGCAGCTCGCGAGCACCGCCGGCACCAAGGGGCCGGTCGTGTCCACGTGGCGCACGCCGCGCGTCAGATCGGTCGCGACGGTCACCAGCGGCGTCGCGCACGACTCGAAGTCGGCCACCGGCAGGTGCGTGTCGAGGATGGCCGCGAAGCGCTGGCCGCGCAGCAACCCCATCGGACGCGTGGTGGGCAGCGCCGGATCCCAGAAGTCGGCGCGCTTCAGGCGCGGCAGGAGATCGGCCAGCCCGTCGAGGGCGTCCGCCGCCGCGAACGCCGCCGCCAGCGCCCCCGCCGAGCTGCCCGAGTAGCCCGCCGGCCGCACGCCCGCGGTGCGCAGCGCGCGCAAGAAGCCGGTGTGCGCGTAGAAGCCGAAGAAGGCGCTCGACAGGGCCACGCCCACGCGGCGCCCGCGCAGGCGGTCCGCCAGGACCGGCGTCACGGCGCCTCGGCGGCCTTGGCGGCCTTCTTCTTCGCCTGCTCGGCGGCGAGCCGCACGATGCCCTGCAGCTTGTCCGGATCCCGCGCGCCCTCGTGCCGCCACCCGTTGACGAAGAACGTGGGCGTGCCGCGGACGCCCATCCGGGCGCCCTCGGCGATGTCGTCCTTCACCCGCTGCAGCGCGGTCGGATCGTCCAGACAGGCGCGGAAGGCCTCCACGTCCACGCCCACCTTCGCGGCGAAGTCGAGGTAGGCCTGGCCGCTCAGGGCGCGGGCGTTCTGGAACAACAGATCGTGCATCGGCCACAGCTTGCCCTGGCGCTCCGCGCACACCGCGGCCACGGCGGCGCCGCAGGCCTGATCGTGCAGCGGGCGCTCCATGGTGTCGTTGCAGGCCATGTCCATCGGGAACTGCTTGAAGTGGATGCGGACCAGCGTGGGCTCACGCTTCGCGAGCTCGTCGAGCGCGTCCGCGAGGCGCTTGCAGTAGGGGCACTCGAAGTCGCTGTACTCGACGAGCACCACCGGCGCGTCGGCCGGCCCCTTGCCCGCGGTGCCCGACGTGTCGATGTCGAAGTGCGCGGGCTTCTGGGTCTGGGCCGCCCGCACCTCGGCCAGCTTCTGCGTCAACGTCGCGTGGGCCTGGGCGTACATGCCCTGGGTGATCAGCACGGCGACCACCATGCCCCCGACGGTGATCCAGGTGGCGTTCTGGGTCAGCAGGCCGGGCAGCCGCTTCAACGCCGCCTTGGGCCCCGCGGGCAGCAGCAGCCAGGCGGTCACGAACAGGCCGATGTTCACCACGTACAGGCCGACGCAGTAGGGGCACAGCTTGCCCAGCACGGCCAGGCTGACGATGGCCAGGAAGACGGAGTACAGCACCCCGAGCCCCGAGCCGACGAAGAGCACCTCGGGCGCGCCCTTCACCTTGTCGCCGCCGAAGCGGATGAGGCCCGCGAGCAGCAGCACCACCGCGTACCAGGCCAGGCCCAACGAGGCGATCGGCAGGTTGCCGATGGTGGCGTAGACGCTCTCGGCGGCGTCCGCGCAGGACAGGAAGTCCGCCGCGCCGCACAGCCCCGAGTCGCCCGCGCCCAGCACCTTGGTCTGAACGTGGGTCTCGACCAGCTTCTGCGAGGCGAAGATCCCGGCGGCGGCCAAGGCCGACAGTACGTAGAAACCCAGGCGCACGGAGCCCTCACCACGTCGACTGCGGACCGCACTTTGTATCGAGTGAGGCCGCGGGGTTCAACCTCGACCGGTCGAACGCCCTACTCGATCGGCGGCTTGAGGCCCACCACGCGCCCGAGCGGGACGGTGAAGGCGATGCCGGTGCCGGGCTGGCTCAGGGGGCCGGCGAGCCGATCGATCAGATCGAGGCACTGGCGGGCGGCGGTGGCCTCCATCACGCTGACCACCACGTGGCTGTCGCTCGCCGACCCGGGGAAGAGGCCGCGCATGCCGGCGAAGATGGGCACCTCACTGCCGAGGATCTGTCCCATCCCGCGCCCCTCGACGACGGTGGCGCCGGTCACACCCTGCTCGACGAGGGCCAGCAGCACCTCCTCGACCTTGCGGTAGTCCTTCAGGATGCACACCAACATCACCATGGGCCCAGAGTCCGGCCGCGTGCCCCGCGTTGTCAACCACCGCGGGGCCGCCTGCGCGCCGTCTTCTTGCGCGCCCGCGGGGGAGCATCTATAGTCACCGGGTGCCGACCAGGCACCGTTTTTCCCTTTGGTTTTCGTGGCTTGCCACGATGCGCGGCGGCCGGACGCGGCGGCCGCGAGGCGGCGTGACGATGGACTGTCCGCAGTGCGGACACGTGAACACGGCGGAGGCGCGCTTCTGCGCCCGCTGCGGGGCCGGCCTCGAGATCCACATCTCCGAGGACCGATCCGCGTACAACACGCCCGTCGCGCCCGGCACCATCTTCGAAGGCAAGTACCAGGTGCTCGAGGAGATCGGGCGCGGCGGCATGGGCGTCGTCTACCGCGGGCACGATCTGTCCCTCGATCGCCTGGTGGCCATCAAGGTGCTGCCCGAGCAGTTCAACACCGACGACGAGGTCATCGCCCGGTTCAAGCGCGAGGCCCGGGCCATGGCGGCCCTCGACCACCCCAACGTGGTGCCGGTCTACGCCATCGGCCAGCAGCGCATGTTCCACTACTTCGTGATGAAGTTCCTCGAGGGCGCGACGGTCGCCGAGCTGCTCGAGCGCAAGCGCAAGACCGAGGATCCGCGGTTCCGCCCGGAGCGCGTCCGGCGCACGGTGATGCAGGTGTGCCTGGGTCTGGGGCACGCGCACAAGCGCGGCCTGATCCACCGCGACATCAAGCCCGGCAACATCATGCTGTCGCCGGACGGGCACGTCACGATCATGGACTTCGGCATCGTGAAGGAGGCCACCGGGGGCGAGGCGCTCACCCGCACCGGCCTGGTCTTCGGGACGCCGGAGTACATGGCGCCCGAGCAGGCGCAGGGCCAGACCGCGCCCAGCCCGCAGACCGACCTCTACTCGTTGGGTGTGGTGGCCTACGAGATGCTGAGCGGCGTCCCGCCCTTCAAGGGGGACACGCCCTTCTCGGTGGTGCTGAAGCACATCAAGTCGCCGCCGGCGCCGCTGATCGACGAGCTGCCCGACATCAGCCTCGACCTGCAGGACGTCGTGTTTCGCGCGCTCGAGAAGAGGCCCGAGGAGCGCTGGCCCTCGGCGCAGGCGATGCACGACGCCCTGGCCGACATCGACTTCAACCGACCGAGCACGGTGCGCAACCGCACCAGCGTCGTCAGCCTGCCGCCGCCGAAGGTCGACGACGTGCCCCTCGAGCCGCCGCGCCCGTCCGCGCCCAGCGCGCCGCTGCCCTCGACTCGGCCGCCGCCGCCGCCGCCGCCACCACCGCCGCCGCCGAGCGTCGGCGAGATCAACGCGGAGCCCCCGCCCGGCAACATCCCGGCGCGCGCCCCGGTGGAGCCCCCCAGGCCGCCCCCCGCCCCCACCGCCCGCCCCGTGCGCGTGGCCGGCGCGCCCCGCAGCGCCGCGGTGGCGCCGCCCCGCGACACCAGCCCGGCCATGGTGGACGACCGACCGGGCCACTACCGCCAGATGCTCACCGCCCGCGATCGCAAGAAGCACGAGCGGTCGCGCCGGCGCACCCGCGCGCTCGGCCTCGCGGTGGGGGTCGTCTTCCTCGTCGGCATCGCCCTCATCGTCTTCTCGCTGACGCGCAGCGGCGCCGCCGAGGAGCCGCCGATCACCGAGGACGCGGCCCTGGCCCTCGCCGAGCCCGCCGACGACGCGGCGACCCCGCGCCCGGTCGTGGCCGACGGCCCGATCAGCCGCAACCTGGTGACGGAGCCCCCCGGCGCGCAGGTGTACGAGGTCGGCCGCGCCGTCGCCTCGGGCAGCACCCCGCTGTTGGTGCACGGCGACCGCGGCAGCCAGCGCGACTTCGTGCTGAAGGCCGAGGGCTACAGCGACAAGCGGGTCAGCGTGGGCTTCTCGACGACCGCCGATCTCAGCATCCGGTTGGATCCGCTGCCCTGAGCCCGCGTGGCCGTGGTCGACCACGCCCACGGCGCCGCCGAGACTTCGTCTCGCCGGTGATCAGTCGGGCTGCAGCCAGCGCGCGTAGACGCCGTCGACGTCCGCGCCGTCGCTGACCGGATCGCCCGGAAAGGGCTGCCCCGTGTCGGGGTTCACCCGCGCGGTCGCCGAGGTCAAGCGCAGATAGCGGAAGCCCTCGCGCCGGATGCGCGCCGCGACGGCGTCCGCCTCGGGCAGCGCGGCCAGGTCGAAGGGATCGCCGCCCGCGCGCGGCCCGAAGGCGTCGGCCGGCCCCGCGTCGACGTTCAGCCCCACCGGCCGCAGCCCCGCGAAGCCCACCCACGCGGTCGGATCGTCCACGTAGACCGTCTCGTCGTCCGCCCGGTAGTCGTGGGGGAACGCCACCCACGCCTCGCCATCGAGCGACACCTCGACCACCAGCGGATCCATGAACCAACCGCCGCGGTGGCGGAAGCCGTTCTCGAAGACCACGAAGTCGACGCCCGGCCCGTCGGTCACGCGGCCCGCCGACCAGCTCAGCACGAGGTGATCGTCCACGCCCGGCGCCTCGCCCAAGCTGAAGACGTCGGTGCTGCCGCCCCGCTCACCCGCCCCGCGCACGCCGTTCACCGCCCGATACGGATCGCGGAAGGGGCCGTCGCCCGCGCCGGGCGCCTCGACCACGACATCGGCCGGTACGCCGCGCGCCTCGCTGGCGGCCGCCGCCTCGGCGTCCGCCGGTCCGCCCACCCGCCGCTTCACCTCACCCGCCGGCACCGCCAGCAGCGACACGGCGTCCGTGGCCCACTCGGTGACCGCCAGCGTCGCGCCATCGGGGCTGAGCGCCGCGTGCCAGGGGTTGCTGCCCAGCGGCAGATCCCAGCGCGCCCGCCGCGCGCCCGTCGCGCGATCGTAGGTCACCACCGTGTTGTCGCCCGAGTGCACCACCCACAGCGCGTCGTCGACGGCGAGCAGGTCGTTGGGCACCGGCCCCAAGGGCGCGACGACCGAGGTGGGCGGCGGCAGGCCGCAGTCGGGCGCGTCGCGATCCAGGCCAGCCAGGGTCACCGCGCGGATCTCCCCGGCCAAGGCCAGCACGACGTACAGCGTGTCGTCGACCACCACGGGCGACTGCGCGCCCTCGAGGTCGCGCCCCCGCCCCAGATCCAGCCGGCAGGGCCACACCGCGCCGTCCGGCTCGACCACGTGCAGCGCGTCGGTGTTGAAGTCCACCACCAGGAAGTGATCAGCGTAGGTCGTCACGGCGCCCAGACCCAGCCGACGCGACGCGCCCAGCTCGATCGGCGCGTCCACCCCGCGCACCCATCCCTCCGCCGGATCCAACAGCAGCGCCGCGTTGGCCAGCCCGGAGGTCACCAGCCCGCGGTCGCCGACGAAGGCCAGGTCGAGGGGCGCGCCCAGCCGGCCGTCCTCGGCGGGGGGCACCGACCAGGTGTCGGTCGGGGTGAGCGCCCGATCCAGATCAGCCGGCGTCCAGCGATCGACGCTCCCCGGCCCGAGGGCCACCGGCGTCTCGGCCGCCGCGTCGATGCGCCCGGTGTTGACCACGAACAGGTCGCCGCCGTGCACGACCAGCGCCTGCGGGTTCGGGCGGCTGGTGGGCACCGTGCGCCGGACCGCGCCCGTTGCGGGATCCAGCACCGTCAACGTACCGTCCGCCCACCC
>JAUHXL010000195.1 GCA_030426945.1 bacterium | reverse complement strand
GGCGACGAGACGCGCCTCGCCCACGTGATGCTGATGTCGGACGGCCTGGCCAACGTCGGCGAGAAGCGCCCCGAGGTGCTCGGCGCCCGCGCCGCGCAGAGCTTCGCCAAGGGCGTCAGCGTCAGCACCGTGGGCGTGGGCCTCGACTACAACGAGGATTTGATGACCCGCCTCGCCGACATGGGCGGCGGCCGCTACCACTTCGTGAAGGACGCCGAGGCCATCGCCGGCGTGCTGGACGACGAGATGAAGGGCCTGGTGGCCACCGTCGCGCGCGGCGTCGAGCTCGAGTTCAAGGGCGGCCTGGGCGTCGGCGTGGCCAAGGTGTTCGGCTACAGCAGCACCACCGACGACGCGATCACCCGCGCCCGCATCGGCGCCCTGGGCGCCGGCCAGAGCCGCGAGGTGCTGGTGCGCCTCACCCTGCCGGCGTACGAGGGCAAGGTGGCCGACCTGGGCATGCTGGCCGTCCACTTCAAGGACGTGCCCGCCGACGGCGTGCCCCGCCGCGTCGACCTGCCGGTCAAGGTCGAGCTGACCGCCGACGCCGCCGCCATGCAGGCCAGCGAGCAGGCCGAGGTCACCGTGCGCGTCGCCGAGCTCGAGGCCGCCGAGAAGGTCGAGATGGCCGCCCGCGCCGCCGACACCGGCGACTTCGAGGGGGCGACCGGCGCCCTGCAGATCGCCATCGACGACCTCAAGGATCGCAGCGCCAAGCGCCCCAGCCCCAAGCTGGCCAAGCAGATCCTCGAGCTCGAGGAGGCCCAGGCCGACGTCGCCAGCGCCCGCGGCAGCGAGGCCGGCCGCAAGGCCTACACGAAGAAGTACAAGGCCAAGGCGTACCGCGACCGGAAGAAGTGAGGCCCAATCGACGCCCGCCCTCCGCGCAGCCCCGGCCACCCCGGCCGGGGCTGCGGCTCACCAGCCGCCGCTCCAGATCAGGGCGACCCCGCTGCGTTGCGGCGTGACGGTGAGCGCAGCGCCGTCGACCAGCTCGTCGTCGGACGGCCCGTCGCTGAGGAACAGCCAGGTCGCGGCGCCCGCGGCCAGGGCCCCGGCGCCCAACAGTCCGTAACCCACGCTGCGATGCAGGCGTCCGGTGTCGAGGTCCGACTCCACGTCTCCGCGGGCGCTGGCGAGCTCCCTGACACTGGTGGCGCTGTTGTACCGGCGCGCGGCGGCCTCCGCGTCACCGAAGGAACCGCTGGCGCTGACGAGGAAGCCGGTCCCAGCGCCAGCGAGAGCGACGGCCCCGCCCGCGACGAGCCACGGCACGAGGGGAGACGCAGCCTCTGGAGCAGTGCCCGCGCGGACCTCGTCAGCGGCACCACCAGGGGCCCCGCCGAGCGCAGGGTTCGGCGCGGGCAGCGTCAATGCGGCGGGCGTCGTCTCGCCGACCCTCACCACGGCCGTGGCCGCCGCCCGCCGCCCGTCGCGGGCCTTTGCCTCGAGCCGATACCGACCCGGGCGCAGGCGAAAACGGTGGGGGCACGCCTGTTCGCCAGCGCGATCGCGGATCCGCACGATGGCGGTCGCGCCGCCACACTGAACGTCGAGGAAGCCGTAGGTCACTCGCACCAGGGCCTCGATGCGCGAGCCCGCTTCGACGTGGCCGTCGGTCGAATCGGGCAGCTCGAGGTAGGCCTCGAACGCTTGGATGGCCTCTTCGTTGCGCCCCAACTCCTCGAGGCAGCGGGCGATGTTCCACTGCAGACCGGCCGGATCGCCCAGGGCCTCGGCGTAGGGCTGGGCCTCCCGGAACAAGCGCAGGCCGCCGACCCAGTCACCGCTGCGCGCGAGCTCGGTGGCTGCCGCGACCTGGGCTTTCGCTCGGGCGACATCGTCAGCGGGTCCCTGGCCGGGCGCCGCGGCTGGCAGCCCGAGCAGGGCGATCGTCACCACCAAAGGGCTCAGCACGCGCATGGCGATCCCTTTCGTTCGCCCGTTCATAGCCGCTCGATGCGGGTCTGGCCAGCGTCCGGTCGAGGCTTTGGCTTCGGGGCGGTCCGCGTCTTCGGTCGGGGGCGAGCGCTGACACCGAGCAGGCGGCGGATCTCGTCGTTCGAGCTCGCCAAGCGGCTCAGGGCATCGTCCCGCCATCCTCGCCGCTGCATCTTGCGCACGTCCGGAGCGGCGTCGAGGGCCGCGCGAAGGTGCCGCGTCGCGCCCGCGGTGTCGCCTCGATGCGCGGCGTCGACCGCCCTCTCGAAGAGCGCTTCGTGGGTCGGTCGCCGGGGCGGGGTGGGCGCCTTCCGCCGCCGTTTCACGTCCGCGCTGGGGCTATCGCGGCGCGCGTCTTCGACCGCCCGGCCAGCCCGCGGCTCGCGGGCCAGCGGCCGGGCTTCGGGTTGGGTATCCGCCGTCGGCGTCGCGTCGTTCGGTCGGGCGGCGTCCGGGCCCACGTCCACGTCGGCGTCCGCCGGCGGGGCGGCGTCGGCCCGCAAAGACGCGCGCTCGGGTGGCGGTGGAAGCGCGGTGACCGTCAGCGGAGCGGCGGAGGGGGAGTCGTCGGCAGCGGTGCTCAGGGCCCAAATCGCGAGAAACGTCATCGTGATGGCGCCCAGGACGAGCGGCAGCCACGAGGCCCCGCGACGCCCGAGGGTGGCCAGGCTCGCGAGCGCCTCGCCGGTCATCTGCGCCGTGTCGGGCGCGCCCGCCTCCGCCGTTGGCCGGGTGGCGCGCGGCTGCGTCGGGGCGTCTGCTCCGGGCAGGTGCTTAGGCTGGATGGGTCGCGCAGCGACGCGCCGGGGGCGCGTGGGCGCCGGCGCGGGCGGGGGGGTCGTCTCGGAGACGAGCGGCAAGGTCGCATCAGCTCGTCGCTCACTGCCTGGCGGGCCGTCGGTCATGAGGGGCGCGACCGACGTCGGCGGGTCGGGGGGGGCCACGTCCTCGCCCGGCACGGGTCGCGCGGAGATCGACGGGCGTTCCCGGCTCCCACCGAGCGCTGCCTCCGTGGTGGAGCGCCCGAGCGCAGGGGACAGCGGGGCCACGATCGGTGCCTTCATCGGCGCGCCGCTGGTGACCCCCAACGCCTCGTGCACCTGTCGGCTCAGGCGGGTGGCGCCGGCGGGCCGGTCGGCGGGATCCTTCGCCAGCGCGCGGTGCACGACGGCCTCGAGGCCCGCCCACGTCGGATCCTCTCGCGCGCCGGGCAGGCGTGGCGGTGCGGTGGTGAGCTGCTTCACCACGACCGCGAGTGGATCTCGTGCGTCGAAGGGCCGCGTGCCGGTCAACATCTCGTAGAGCAGGATGCCCAGCGCATAGATGTCGACCCGGGCGTCCAGCGGCGCGTCCCGCATCGCGTTGCACTGTTCGGGCGCCATGTACTGCGGCGTGCCCAGAAGCAACCCGCTGCGCGTGCGCACAGCGTCCTCGATACGCGCCACGCCGAAGTCGATGACCTTGGCCTCCACCCGCCCGTCGGGCGTCTCGGCCAGCAGGATGTTCTGGGGCTTGAGATCGCGGTGGATGATGCCCAGGGCGTGCGCCTCGTCGAGCGAGCGGGCGACCTGATCCAGGATGGTCGCGGCCTGGGCGGGCGGCAGCGGACCGCGCGCGATGCACTCGGCGAGGCTCTCGCCCTCGACCTGCTCCATCACGATGAAGGCCGTCCCGCGTAGCGGGCCCGAACCGACCACACCGAAGTCGAACGCGGTGACGGTGTGATTGCTGCGCAGCCGCGACATCGCCTTGGCCTCGTGCTCGAAGCGCAGGCGGTCCTGGCGGGTGGCGGTCAGCGAGGCATGCAGGGTCTTCACGGCCACCGTGCGATCCAGGCGCAGGTCGAGGCCGCTGTACACGACACCCATCCCGCCGCCGCCAAGGAGGCGGCGCAGCACGTAGCGATCCTCGAGCGCGTGGCCCAGCAGCGGAGCCTCGTCGATGTCGGCCAGGGCCTCGGCCTCGACGCGGTAGAGGCGATGCTCGGAACAGCGTGGCGTGGCGCCTGGCTGTCGGCACTCGGGGCACAGGAGGCTCACTGCAGTACACGTGCGGTGCCTCGGACCCATCGGCGGATCCGGACCGCGGGCACGGCGGTGCCGAATCGGCGCGAGCTGCGCCGTTCACGCCGGCGCGCCAGGCCGCCCATGCTCAACCGGCCAACAGCTCGGCGTGGAAGGCCACACCAAGACGCAGGAAGGCGTGTTCGAGTGAACGATCGATGTGCAGCAGGGCGTCGTCCGCCACCCGCGCGTCGTCCTCGAGTTGGGTGATGCGCGCATGGCGCTCGGCTTCGAGGCCGAGCAGCGACCGTCTCAGTTCCGCCGCTTGGTGGGCGAGGTCGCCGATGCCGCCGCGGGCTCGCCGCATTTCGGCCCGCAGGCTCTGCTGGTGGTCGAGGGCCGCTGTTCGTCGCTGCATTGCGGCGTCGAGCGTCTCGAGGTGTGCGCGGATCCGCTGGCCGAAGAGGCCGCTGAGTTCGACCGGCTCGCTGCGTTCGCTCGCGCGGGCCGCCTCCCCACGCTGCAGCGATTCGATCGCGCGATAAGCCTCCACGTAGGCGCGGTCGGCATCCACGAGGTCGTCTGCAAGCGTGAGCAGCTGCACCTCGAGCTGGACGTGGCGCTGTTTCATGGCAGCGACTCTGCCTTCGACCGCTTGGAGGGCGTCCTCTAGCCGTCGAGCACGATCCTGCAGATCGGCGGCCGCAGCATTCGCGCCGGCTCGCGCCGACTCCAGCCTCTCCCGAGCGGCGGCGTGCGCGTCGTTCAGTCGGTCCACCTCCGTCAAGCGCGCCTGCAGTGCGACGGGCAAGTGGCCGGGACGAAAGACGGCGGCGAGGGCCATGACGATGTGCTGCCGGAAACGGCGGTGGTCGACGGCGTCGCCGAGCGCGGGCACGTGCAGATCGTCGACCCGGAGTGTACGGTCGTCGACGACCACGGTCGTCTTGGCGAAGCCGGCCGCAGGGGGGCAAGAAATCAGCTCGAGGGACGCGAGCATGGCCGCTGCATCGGGTGGGCGGCGTGAGGCGTCCGGATGCAGGCAGCGGTACACCAACTCGGCCAGGCCCGCGGGAACGCCGGCAATGATCGGCGGCGGTTCGGTCGCCTGCACCAGGCGCCGCAGGACATCGACGACAGAGCCCCCTTCATGGGGCACTCGACCGGTCAGGCAGTGGTACATCGTGGCCGCGATTCCGTAGACGTCGGCACGCGCATCAATCGGTTCGCCGAGAGCCTGCTCTGGGGCCATGTAACCCGGCGTGCCGAATACGAGCCCGGCTTGGGTGCGCACGAGTCGGGTCGGATCGTTCGAGGCCAGCGAAGCAATGCCCAGGTCCAGCAGCTTCGCGTGCTCTGGAGGACCTGAGCAGAGGAAGACGTTGTCGGGTTTCATGTCCCGGTGCACGACGCCGCGTGCGTGGACCGAGGACAGCCCACGGGCCACGTCGCGCGCAATCCCGAGCACCTCGGCGGGCGCCAACGCGCCCTGCCGAGCCAGACGCTCGTGCAACGTCTCGCCGACCAGGCGCTCCATGAGGATCCACACGTGCCCGTCGGCCGTTTGGCCCGACCCGAACACGCGCACGACGTTGGGATGGTCCAGGGACCAGCTCAGTCGGCCTTCCTGAAGAGCGCGGTCGACCAAGCCGGCCGGATCCTGCCGCCGCGCCGGCACCACTTTGACCGCCACCGCACGGCCCGTGTCGGCGAGGGTGCCCGCGAAGACCGTCGCGGCGGCACCCTCGCCGAGGCGCTCGCCGATTCGAACATTCGGGATCGAGATCAGCGGGCTCATCCGGCGCTGCCTGCTCCAGTGCTTCCTCGCCGGACCGCATCATGCCCGACTCGGACGGCCCGCGCGACCCGGACGGGCGGTGCGGGCCCACAGGAAGTGTCCGCGGCCGGGCGCGTCGGGATCGTTGCCGGCAGGCCGGCGCTGGCGCAACGTCCATGTGGGCCGTCGGTTCCGGCCGGACCGACGACGCAGCGGATCCCCGTCCGGCAGCGACGTGTTCAGCGCCGGCGCTGCGCAGCTCCGTCGCGGTGCTTCATGCAGCCGCACCGCACTCCAACCATCGAGGGAGCGCTCAGGCCGCCCGGCGCGCGGCGCCGCTCCCGCGCAGGAGGGACCGGGGGGCGTTGCCCATGGGTCATCGGGAGGGCTCAGCGGGACCGATTGGACCTTTACCGCTCGGTGACCTCGAGGAGGAAGGCGCCGCCCGCGTTGTTCGGATGGTCGACCACCACGAACCAGGTGCCGGCAGCGAGATCGACGTCCAACGTCTCGGCGGCACCCGCGCCGGCGGCGTTGCGTCCATCCGCGCAGCCCTGATCCACGTTCACGCAGTCGTTGGTCACGTAGACCACCGGATCGGGCGCCGGGCTGCCCGCAGCCGCCGGCAGCACCGTGATGCGCAGCGCCATCGCGGCGTCCAAATCCAACCGGAAGACCTGCTCCGGGCCGGTGGTGAGTGTCCCTGCGGGACACCGCTGGCCGGCGAGGTCCCGACCACGCCCCTCGGTCGTGCCGGGAAACTGCGCCGGCACGGTCAGCGGGATGGCGGTGCCGCAGGTCTCGCCCCGCGCTACCGGCTGGGCCGTGGCGACGAAGGATCCGCCGGCGAGGTCGCCGCGGCTATCGACGACCAGGTGGAACGTGCCGCCGCGCACGAAGTCGACCAGTCGTGCCTCCGGCCGCCCAGCCGCCTCGAGGGCACGGCCCGACAGGCACGTGCGTACCGACGCCGCCGCACAGTCGCCGCCGCTGGTGATCCAGAACATGGGATCGAAGCCCACGCCGGTGGGCGCCACAGTCACCGCGTAGCGCCCCGCCGCGGGCACGTCGATGCGGAAGACCTGGTCGCGCCCCGGGGACGGCCCCACACAGGTCGAGTCGCCATAGTCGTTCTCGAACTGCGCCGAGTTGCCGGTCACCACCACCTCAGGGGGCAGGGGGGGCGCCGTCTCGCAGGTGTCGCCGGCGCAGCCGCCGTCCTCGTCGATCATGCCGTCGCAGTCGTCGTCGACGCCGTTGCAGCCCTCGGGCCCCGACGCGTCCTCGCTGCCGCCCGGCGCGGTGCTGCAGCGCGCCCCGCCGCGCGCGTCGCACTCGGCCACGCCACCGCCGCAGGCGCCCAGCCCCGTGCAGGCCAGCCCCAGGTCGAAGCCCTCGTCGGTCGTACCGTCGCAGTCGTCGTCCGCGCCGTCGCACACCTCGTCGCTCGAGCGATCGTCGGCCCCCCCCAGGAAGGTGCTGCATACCACCGCCCCGTCCGCGCCGCAGGACAGTACGCCCGCCGGGCAGCGCCCCACGCCGGGACAAGCCGCGCCCAGGTTCAGGCTCTCGTCCACCGCCCCGTCGCAGTCGTCGTCCGCCTCGTTGCAGGCCTCGGCCCGCACCCCCGACATGCTGCCGCCGGGATCGGTGCTGCACAGGATCGTCCCCTGCGCGTCGCACTCCAGCGTCCCGGCGCCGCAGACGCCTTCGCCGTCGCAGGCCGCGCCGAGGTCGAAGCCCTCGTCTATCGCCCCGTCGCAGTCGTCGTCCGCCGCGTTGCAGACCTCGTCGACGGCCTGGCTGGCGCTGCCGTCCGCGTCGGTGCTGCAGCGCACGCCGCCGACGTCGTCGCACTCACGCACGCCCGCGCCGCAGGCCCCCTCACCGTCGCACGCCGCGCCCAGCTCGAAGGTGTCGTCGATCATCCCGTTGCAGTCGTCGTCGCTGCCGTTGCACAACTCGGCGCGCGGTACGCTGTGGGTGCCGCCGGGATCCGTGCTGCAGCGTACGCCGCCCGCGTTGCCGCACTCGAGTTCGCCGGGCCCACACATGCCGTCGCAGTGGTCGCCGACTCGCAGCAGCTCGTCGACGACGCCGTCGCAGTCGTCGTCGGCGCCGTTGCAGGTCTCGACCCTCGAGGCGTCCTGGCTGCCGCCGGGTTCGGTGCTGCACCGGGTGCGGAGGCCATTGCGGCACTCGACCACGCCGGCCCCGCAGGCCCCGACGCCGTTGCAGCCGTCGCCCACGCCGAAATCGTCGTCCACGATGCCGTTGCAGTCGTCGTCGGCTAGGTTGCACACCTCGTCGGTGGGCCGAACGCCGTCCTCGCACGAGCCCCAGGTACCGTCGGCGGCGCAGCGCTGCGTCCCCCGGCGGCACAGGCCGACGCTGCTGCCGCAGTCGCGGAGATCGCCCGCCCGACAGTCGGGCTCGGCGGCATCTGGTCCAGCCGCAGCGGCGTCCTCGGCGAACCTGGCGTCCTGGCTGGGGCCGGCGTCGCGCATCGGCGCGGCGTCGCGCATCGGCGCGGCGTCGCGACTCGGCGCGGCGTCGCGACTCGGCGCGGCGTCTCGAGTCGAGACCGCGTCGGGCACCGGTACGGCGTCCTCGACCAGCACAGCGTCGTGCGCCGCAGCCGCATCGCGCGCCAACGCCGCGTCCGAGCCCCACAGGCAGCCCATCGGGAGGTCCATGTGCGGCTCGACGCCCCCTTCGGTTCGGTCACAGGGGTGGTTCAGCTGAATGTCCGGTTCGATGATGCACCCCGGTTGGGACAGTGCCGCCATCAGCAGTACGGCTGGCCAGCGCACGCCCATCACCTCCAGTTCAGTACCGCACGGCCTATGTTCGAGCAGCTGCCGGCCGATGCCGAGCAAGTTGTCGATGTGCGTCATGGTCGTCATCGAGCCAGGACAGTTCGGTGCGGGGGTCGTGTTCCTCGATTCGAAGGAGGTCCCGCGAGGCTAGACTCAATCCTCTCATGGTGCACCAACTGGCCCTGTAGCGGTCCGCCATGGGGCGCTGATGTTCAGGGCGCAGTCCTGGCGACGCGAAAGCCCAGACTATCAACGTGGAAGCCGGGCGTGACCCGATTGCGGTACGGCCGGCGCAAGTACTCCCCGCCTCCAAGCCAGCTGCCGCCCCGGATCACCCGATCCTGGGTGGCCCCAATCCGTGCGCTGCCGTCAAGGGGCGCCTCGGTGTACGGACCGTACCAGTCCTCGGCCCACTTCCAGACGCTGCCCGCTATATCGCTCAGCCCCATCGGCGACTCCGGCTTCGAGCACACCGGTAAGGGTCCGCCCGTCCCGCAGCCGTGGCCTCTCTCGCTGAGGACGGCTCGCGCGCACGTCGGCGGCTCGTTGCCCCACGGGTAGCGGCGCTGCTCCCCCCCAGCGCGCGCCGCGTACTCCCACTCCGCCTCCGTCGGCAGCCGGTATCCCTCGCATCCGATGCCCACCTCCGCCACCCTCGCACACTCCATGAGTTCGGCCGGCAGGTTGTCGTTGCACGCCTCCAATTGGTAGCACGCCTCGAGGTTCTCCGCCTGCGAGCGCTCGTTGGCCCATGCCGCCGCCTCGTACCAATTCAAGTGCTCCACCGGGCAGTCGTCTCCTGCGCAGCTAGTTACCCACGGCTCCGTCTGCATCAGCCGTCGCCACTCACCGCGTGTTACCTCGGTTCGCTTCAACCAGAAGCGGTGGTGGATGATGACCCGGTGGAGCATCTCGTCGTCGTTGCGGTCGGGGTCCTCAGCGCGCGACCCCATCTCGAAAGCGCCGGGCTCGAACAGCACGAACCCAGTGAGTATCGGCGGGGTCGCATCTCGCGGCGGAGCGGCGTCGCCCGGCGGTGCGGCGCCCGCTTCGGTCAAAGCGTTTCGTGCCAGCGTGGCGTCGCCGGCCTCCCCTCCGTCGCGCGGGCGTTCCACGGATACGTCGGGCCGTGGCGTAGCGCGGCCGGTGATCGGGTCGTCGGGCCCGCGGGC
This sequence comes from bacterium, assembly GCA_030426945.1. Classification (GTDB taxonomy): domain Bacteria; phylum Myxococcota_A; class Bradymonadia; order UBA7976; family UBA1532; genus JACKDN01. The sequence goes on along the minus strand of JAUHXL010000195.1, from coordinate 2,075 downwards.
GGCGTCCGGCGTCCGTCCCGCGTCGGTCCACCACGGACAGGCCAGCGGCTCTCCCATCCTTGGGCCGAGATCACTCTTCGAAGGGTCGTAGGAATTCTTCAACTCGATGTTCGGCTCGCTCACACACCCAAGCAACGACCCCATCGCCGCCAACTTGATCGCCAGCCCGATTGTCCCGCGCATGCTTGCCGCCTCCCGCTCTGGCCACCCGGTCGGACGCCGCGGTCTGATCTCGCGCACGCTATCAGTAGCGGGCCGGGGTTTCACGCTTTGCGCCGTATGCAGGCCATCCCTGGCTTGGGCCGTGCGCAGATCCACGGCCCCAACAGACCGGTCCAGACTTGCATCGCACGTCGGTAGGGTCGCCGGAAGTGCACCGCGGCGCCCTCGGCGCGCAGCCGACCACTTTCGAGGCACAGAGAGCGAAATGGGGACCAATGGTCAGGGGGCGGTCCTGGCCGTGCGGAAGCCCAGACCATGAGTTCGGCCGCTGGGCGACTCCGCGCCGCGACGAGCCGCGCGTAGCAGCACTCCGACGCTGCGCCAACCACCACCGCGGATGACCCGGTACGGGGCGGCCACGATCCGCGCGCTGCCGTCCCGGGGCGCCTCGCTGTAGGGTCCGTACCAGTCCTCGATCCACTCCCACGTGTTTCCGGCCATGTCGCACAGCCCGGCCACCTGCGGCTTCGAGCAGACAAGTAGCGGTCCGCTGGAGCCACAGCCCAGGGCTCCATCGTCCATTACAGCCCGGTTGCACGTCGCGGGCTCGTCACCCCAAGGGTATCGGCGGTCCCGGCCGGCGGCCCGCGCGGCGTACTCCCACTCCGCCTCCGTGGGCAGCCGGTAGCCAGTGCACGACGTGCCCACCGCCTCTACGACCGAGCACGTCATTTCGTCGCCTGGAAGGTTGCCGTTGCACTCGGCCAAGCGGTAGCACGGCTCCAAACCCTCCGTCTGAGAGCGAGCGTTGGTCCAGGCCGCTGCCTCGTACCAGTTCACGTTCTCCACCGGGCAAGTGTCCCCCGCGCAGTTGGTCAACCACGGCTCGGTCGGCATGAGCGCCCGCCACTCGCCCCGCGTGACCTCGGTTCGCTTTAGCCAGAATGTATGCCGGATTTCGACTTGGTGAAGCTCCTCGTCGCGCACGCGGTAGGGCTCATCCTCGCGCGACCCCATCTCGAACGCGCCCCCTTCGAATACCACGAAGCCCTCCAGCGCCGGTGCCGGTGCCGCCGAAGCGTCCGACCGAGGTGCACCATCGGGCATCGGTCCGGCGTCCTGGGCCTGCGCCCCATCGCGGCGTGGCGTCGCGTCGCGTGTCGGCGCTGCATCGGGCAGTCGCGCGGCGTCTTCCACCGGCGCAGCGTCGAGCACGCGCCATCCGTCCGTCCCCCACGGACACCCCACCGGAAGTCGCGGCGGAGGATCGAAGTCGTGCTCCATCGGATCACAGGGATGCTCCAGCTTGATGTCCGGCTCGCTCACACACCCAGTCAGCGGCACCATCGCGGCCGCTAATATCACTAAACGCTCAGACCAGCGCATGCTCATCACCCCCCCCCGGCCATTCGGTCGGACCCCGAGCCGTGGCGAGATGCACGCTAGCAGTGGCCTTGCACGTCATCCAGGTGCTGTCCCGCTGCATAGGGGCGACCGTGTGACTCGGCGAAGTTCTGGCGCAACGGGCGTGGCCAGGGTATGGACGCCACGCGTCCGACTACCGGCGCAGGCTGCTGACCCGGCCCCGGCTTCCCCCGGTTGGGGCCGCGCGCCCTTCTCCGCCGCCGTGCTACCTTCGCCCCCATGCCCCACCGCGTCATCGACCTCGCCGCCTGGCCGCGGCGCCCGCACTTCGAGCACTTCCGCGGCTACCTCATCCCCCACGCCTGCCTCGCGGCCCGCGTCGACGTCACCGACCTCCGCGCGGCGGCGAAGGCCGACGGTGCGTCGCTCTTCGCCACCCTGCTGCACGCCGCCTGTCGGGCCGCGAACGCGGTGCCCGAGCTGCGCCAGCGCATCCGCGGCGACGCGGTGGTCGAGCACGACGTCGTGCATCCGTCGTTCACCGTCGC